>NZ_JAKQYH010000018.1:0-386952 GCF_022343545.1 Streptomyces arenae | reverse complement strand
GCCACAGCGGCGCAGCCCGGCGGTGCCCGACCTACCACCGCCCCCGCTCCTCGCCGACCCTCCCCACCTCTCAGGCCCCCGCCTGACCGCCCTCCCCACCCCTCCCACCCCTCGTCTGACCGCCCTCCCCACCTCGCCTCCGCCTCTCCCCGCCGCGACGGCGCTCAGCCACAGCGGCGCGGCCCGGCGGTGCCTGGCCTGCCGCCGTCTCCGGTCATCGCCGGTCTTGCCCATCTCTCAGGGTCCCGGCTGACCGCCCCTTCGTCTCTGGCGTTCCTTCTGTCCGTCGGTGGGGGTAGGGCGTACTGCGAAGATCGTGGTGTCGTCGGAGACCCGGCCCCGGCTGTGGCGCAGCACGCCGTCGCGGACGTGGGCGACCAGGGCGGCCGGGTCGGTCGTGCTCGCCCGGGAGACCTCGGCCGTCAGCTCGAAGAACTCGCCGTCCCCGTTGCGCGCCTCGGTCACGCCGTCGGTGGTGATGAGCAGGGTCTCCTCCGGGTCGAGGGCCACCGTGAGGGTCGGCGGCGGGCCGCCCCCCGTCTCCAACTCACCCATGCCCAACGGCAGTCCATGGTCCGGCGGCAGCGAACGGACGCCCCTCGGGCCGACCGCCAGCGGCGGCTCGTGGCCGAAGTTGACCAGCTCCACCACGTCGGTCCGGCCCGGCAGGAAGCCGAGCAGCAGCCCCGTGGCGAAACGGTCGCCGTCGCCGCGGCCGAGGGCCGCCGTATGGCCCCGGTGCCGGAGCATCCGCGTCTCCAGCCGGTCCGCCACCGTCGCCAGGTCCGTCTCGTGGTACCCGGCCTCCCGGAACGTGCCCAGCAGCGCCGCCGCCGTCTCGACCGCCCCGAGCCCCTTGCCCTGCACGTCCCCCACCAGCACCCGGGTCCCGTGCGGGCCGGGCTGGATGTCGTAGAAGTCACCGCCCACCCGGGCCTCCGTGTCGGCGGCGAGATACACCGCCGCGTGGTCCAGCCCGGCCCACCCCGGCGGCAGCGGACGCAGCACCGTACGCAGGGTCGTCTCGGCGATGTCCCGCATGTGCAGCATCCGGCGCTCGCTCTTCAGCCGGACCGCACAGGCGAGGACAGCCAGCACACCCGCGAAGGCGACCAGGATGAAGTCGGGCAGCCCGGCCTGGTACTGCTTGGGCCAGGCGTGGTCCACGACGACGTACAGGGTGACGGCCAGCACCGAGAAGAACGCCGTCGTCCAGACCCCGCAGATCGCCGCCGCGATCCCCGGGACCAGGACGATCCAGGAGATGATCCGGAACCGCTCCGTGGTGTTGAGGTCGACCGTCGTGATCCCGGCCAGCAGCAGGAGCGGTGCCACCCAGGCGAAGCCTCTGCCCCGGGCCCGCGGCAGGTCCTGCCGCCGCCGCAGGGCCTGGTGGTCGGTCACGAAGTCAGGGAAACACGGGCGTGGACGGACCGCACGTCGTACCGGGCGTCGTACCGCACGTCGTGCCGAGCTTCGTGCCGGGGTCGTGTACCGCCGTCGTACGGACCGCGTGCACCGGACGGCTCGTCGGCCTCCTCCGGAGCGGCGTGACAAATGTGGTGCGGCCGACTTGCCAGGGGGTACCCGCAGGTGTGCTCTGGAAGGTGAGGACGAGGAGAGAGGAGCGCTCGCATGGCTCAAGCGGCACCGACGACCGGGGGCATGACCCGGGGTGGTCGTACTCCCGACATCTTCAGCGCCCGGACCCACACCCGGGCCCGGATCGCCATCTCCGTCGTGACCGGGCTGATCTACGGCGACTGGGTCGCGGCGAACCGCCGGGCCGGCGGGCCGATCACCGGCTGGAACCTGCTGACCGGCTTCGTGAGCGCCATCGTGTTCGCGGTCGTGCTGTGGGCGGTCATGACCTACGCCCCCCGGCTGCGCCGGGAACTGCACGCGGCGGTGTGGGCGGCGTTCGCCGGCATCGCGTTCGGTTTCCTGTACAGCTCGTCCGGCGACGCGATCCTGCGGTCCATCGGCATGGCCCTGTCCGTCGCCATCGTCACCCTGATCCTGATGTTCTACCGGTTCTACACCCGCGAGGACGCGGCCGGACACCGCATCCGATAGCCACCGCGGGCGGCTCCCGCGGCCGTTCCACGGCGCACGGGCCGTTCCGCCGCACACGAGCCGTTCCACCGCACACGCGTGGGCCCCGCCGTCACGGCCGGGGCCCACGCGTTCCCCTTTTTCCCTCACCGGTCGCCGGGGCCGCTGCGGGCACCCGGCGACATCCCGGCGGGGCTCCGGCTCTCCGGCTCCGGAAGACCGGAACCCGCACCCGGATCCAGGAAACACCCGTTCGGCCCAGCCCTCCACCGGAGCGCGGCGCGCCAGGGGTTTCCGGCGCAGGCGGACGCCGTGTCGCCCGTTCGGCCCGGCCGGTGTCCGCGATACCCCCGAATGCAGTCGTACCGCTCGCCTGACCGGCCCTCAGCGGATTGCCTGGAAGCGTGCCCTCAGTGCTCCCCGGGCCCGTACGGCGGCCGCCGGGCCGCGCACGGGCCGCACGGACCCCGTGGCCCGCACGGACCACCCGGCGCGCGGCGGCCGGCGCCCCCCGGCCCGCCCGGTCCGCCCGTGGCGCGCGGCCGGCGTGGACCGCCCGGCGCCCCCGGTTCCGGCACGCCCTGTCGGCCCTGCTGATCACGCTGTCGGGTCTGCTCCTGCCGTTCGGCGCGCTGTCGGCCTGGGCGGCGTACGGGCTGGCGGACACCGGACAGTACGTCAGCACGATGGCACCGCTGGCCGAGGACCCGGACGTCCGGGACGCGGTGGCGGACACCGTCGGCGACGGCATCATGCGCGAGGTGGACGTCGGCCCGCCCATGCAGGGCACGGTGGCTCCGTTCGTCCACGAGGCGGTCCGCTCCTTCACCCAGACCCGGGCGTTCCGGCTGGCCTGGGACGCCGGCAACCGGGCCACCCATGACGCCGTGCTGCGCGCCCTCCAGGACGAGCGCGAGGAGGCCGTGACCGTCGACCTCGCCCCGGTCACCGCGCAGGTCAGGGACCAGCTCGCCCACGACCATGTGCCGCTCGCGGCCCGTATCCCGGTCCAGCACACGGCGGTCGCCGTTCTCCCGGCCGCCGAACTGGACCGGCTCCGGAAGGGGTTCCACGTGCTCGAAGTCGCCGGGTTCTGGCTGCCCGTCGCCGCCGTCGTCTTCGCGGCCGGCGGTATCGCCCTCGCCGTCCGCCGCCGCCGCGCCGTCACCGCGACCGCGCTGGGTACGGCGCTGGGCGGCGCCCTGCTCGGCCTCGCCCTGTCGGCCGGCCGTGCCGTCACCCTGGCCGGCCTGCCGTCCGACGTCCCGCACCCGGCCGCGGCCGCCGTCTACGACGCCCTGACGGCCACCCTCCGCACGGTCTCCTGGCTGCTCCTCGCCCTCGGCCTGACGGTCGCCCTGCTGGCCTGGCTCAGCCGCTACGCCCGCCGCCGCCCGGCGGAGCGCCGGGAACCGGACACCGGCACGGCCGATCCCGGCTCGCTGAGGACGGACGCACCGTCCTCGGACCAGAACATGCCCGTCACGTAACCGGCCGGCCCTCCGCCGTTACCCGCCCCTCGCCGTAACCCGACCCTCGTCGTAAGCCGGCCCTCGCCGTAACCCGGCCCGCGTCGTAATCCTCGTCGGAGCCAGCGTCGGAGCCCTGGTCGGCACCCTCGTCGGAGCCCTCGTCAGGGGCGTCGCGTCGCGAGGCGGGCCAGGGTGCGCAGTGCGCCCGCCAGTTCCGGTTCCTCCGTCGACGCGAGTCCGAGGCGTACCGCGTCCGGTGTCCGCTTCGGGTCCACGCGGAAGGCGGTGCCGGGCGTGATCGCGATCCCGTGCGCCGCCGCGACCGCCGTGAACTCGTCGGCCCGCCACGGCGCCGGCAGCTCCCACCAGGCGAAGTACCCGCCGGGATCAGCCCGTACGGCGAACCCGTCGAGCGCCTCGCGGAGGATCCCCTGCCGGCGCCGGGCCTGTGCCCGCTTGGCCTCGGCGAGCCGCGCCACGGTCCCGTCCCCGAGCCACCGCACGGCCGCCTCCAGCGCGAACGCCCCCGCGCTCCACCCCCCGGAGCGCACGGCGTCCGCCACCGCGGCCACCCGGTCCCGCGGTACGACGGCGAAGCCGACGGTGAGACCGGGCGCGACCCGCTTGGAGAGCCCGTCCACGAGGTGGACCTGCTCCGGGGCGAGGGCGGCCAGCGGCGGCTCGGTACCGCCGTGCAGGAAGGACCAGATCCGGTCCTCCACCACCGGCAGCCCCAGCTCGCGTACGGCACGCGCGAGATGCTGCCGCCGCCCGGCCGGCACGGTCAGGGACGTCGGGTTGTGCAGGGTCGGCTGGAGGTAGAGGGCGGAGAGCGGCGCCGACCGGTGCGCGGCGAGCACCGACTCCACGACCGGCCCCTCGTCGTCCGTGGCCACCGGCACGAGAGTGACGGAGAGCCGCCCGGCGATCTCCTTGACCAGCGGATACGTCAGCGGCTCCACCCCGACCCGGCCGCCCGGCGGTACCAGGGAGGCCAGGGTGGCGGCGATGGCCTGCCGGGCGTTGCCGGTGAAGAGGACACGGCCGGGGTCGGGTCGCCAGCCGCCGGTGGCGAGCAGCGCGGCGACGGCCTCCCGGGCGTCCGGGGTGCCGTCGGCGGGGGCGGGCCGCAGGGCGACGGTGAGCGCGTCGGCCCGGAGCAGGGGAGCGAGGGCCGGCGCCAGCAGCTCGGCCTGCCCGGCGACCACGGGGTAGTTGAGCTCCAGGTTGACCCGCCCGGCACCCTCACCACCCCCGCCCGCCCCCTCGTCCCCGTTCTTGTCCCTGTTCCCCCCGTCCGTGCCGCCGCCCCTGCTGCCGCCCCTGCCGCCGCCCCTGCCGCCGCCGCTGTCGCCGTTCCTGTCCTCGACGAGCGCCCAGCCCGGCGGCAGGTCCGCCGTGGCCCGGACGAAGGTGCCGCGTCCGACCTCGCCCACCACCAGCCCGCGCCGCACGAGTTCGGCGTACACCCGCCCGGCCGTCGAGGCGGCGATCCCGTGCCGCCGCGCGAACGCCCGCTGCGGGAACAGCCGTTGCCCCGCCCGCAGCCGCCCCCGCGCGATGTCCAGAGCGATCCGGTCGGCGATCTTCCGGAAGTCGTCCATGACCCCTCCACATTGCACCGAGAGCAAAGATCTTATTGCACCGAGGAGTTACCGGAATCTAGGGTCGATCACATGCCCCCCTTCCTCGCATACGACGACAAAGGCTCACGTTCCACCACAGCCACCCCCCTCCTCCTGATCCACGGCCACCCCTTCGACCGCACGATGTGGCGTCCCCAGCTGACGGCCTTCGCCGCCGGCCGCCGTGTCATCGCCCCCGACCTGCGCGGCTACGGCGCCTCCCCGGTCACTCCCGGCAGCACCCCGCTCTCCCGCTTCGCCGCCGACCTCGAGGACCTCCTCGACGCACTGGGCGTACCGGCCTGTGTCGTCGCGGGCCTCTCCATGGGCGGCCAGATCGCGATGGAGTGCTACGACCGCCTCGGCCCCGCCCGCGTCCGCGGCCTGGTCCTGGCGGACACCTTCCCCGCCCCCGAGACCCCGGAGGGCAGACGGGCCCGCAACGCCATGGCCGACCGGCTCCTGCGCGAGGGCATGCGGGGCTACGCCGACGAGGTGCTGGCGAAGATGGTCGCCCCCGACGCCGACCCGGCCGTGCGGGCCCACGTCCACCGCATGATGACGGCGACGGACCCCGAGGGCGCGGCGGCCGCCCTGCGCGGCCGGGCCGAACGCCCCGACTACCGCCCCCTGCTGACGAGGGTCACCGTCCCGGCCCTGGTGGTGGTCGGCGCGGACGACGAGTACACCCCCGTCTCCGACGCCGAGGCCATGCACGCCCTCCTCCCCGACGCGGCCCTCCGGGTGATCGACCGCTCGGCCCACATGCCGAACCTGGAACGCCCGGCGCAGTTCAACCGGGCACTGGGGGAGTTCCTGGCACGCGTGGACCAGGCACCGTAAGCCCGAGCACGTACCCCGATAATGGGCACATGTCCCGCGAGTTCCCCATCGGCCTCACACCCCCCGACTGGCTGGTGAGGAACCTCCGGCCCCAGCAGGCAGCTCCTCTCAACTGGGCCGCCCTCGCCCGTGCCGCGCTCGGCATGGCACTGCCTCTCGCCGTGGGGCTCGCGGTCGGACAGCCCGCGTACGGCGCGCTCGCCTCGATGGGCGCCCTGTCCGGGGTCATCGGCGACACCGCCGACGCCTACCGCATGCGGATCCTCAACATCGCGGTCCCCCAGCTCTTCGGCGCCGTCGGCGTCACCCTGGGCTCCCTGGTCTACGGCCAGGGCTGGCTGACGGTCGCCGTCGTCACCGTCATCGCGCTGCTCTCCGGGATGATCTCGACGATCGGCGCGGTGTCCTCCGTCTCCGGCCTCCTCCTGCTGCTCAACTCCGTCATCGGTGCCGGCCTGCCGCTGCCCGGCGCCTGGTGGCTGACCCCCGTCCTGATGACCGGCGGCGGTCTGCTCGTCCTCCTGCTCGCCCTGCTGGCCTGGCCGCTGCGCTCGGGCGTACCGGAACGCGCGGCGGTCGCCGCCGCCTACCGCACGGTCGCCGACCTGCTGACCGTGAGCGACACCGGCGACGGCGAGGCGTACGACCGCGCCCGGCACACCGTCACCCAGTCACTGAACCAGTCGTACGACCTGATCCTGGCCCGGCGGGCCCGGTACCGCGGCCGCAACCGCGAACTCACCCGGATGCTCGCCCAGTTGAACGCGATCACCCCGGTGGTGGAGGCCGCCCCCGCCGTCCGGCTGGCCGCGCGGCCACTGCCGTCCGAGGTGCCGACGGCGGTCCGGCACCTCGCCGACGCCATCGAGACCGGCTACACCGGCCCGATAGGACTCCACCTGCCCGAGCCGGTCAACGAGACCGGCCGGGCCGTCGACCACGCCCTGCGGCACGTGGCCGAGGTCGCCACCAGCCCCGACGTCGACCCGCGGGGCATCGACGACCGTCTCGGCCGCCCGGCCGCGCTCGGCATCCGCACCGCCCGCGCCGCCCGCAACGTCGTGCTCTCCGCCAACTCCTGGCGCTACGGCATCCGCCTCGCCCTGTGCATCGGCATCGCGCAGGCCCTGGTCTCCCTCGTGCCCGTCCCCCGTTCCTACTGGGTCGCCCTCACCATCACGTTCGTCCTCAAACCGGACTTCGGCTCGGTCTTCTCCCGCGCCCTGCTGCGCGCGCTGGGCACCGTGGCGGGCCTGGTGGTGGCGGCGACCGTCCTCACCCTGGTGCCGCGCGGCTGGTGGGACGTACCGGTGATGATGGTCCTGGCCCCGCTGATCCCGGCCCTCACCCCGCGGGGGTACGGCTTCCAGACGGCGGCCATCACGCCGGTGATCCTGCTCCTCTCCGACGTCCTGAACCACCAGGGCACGGCGCTGCTCCTGCCCCGCCTCCTGGACTCCCTGATGGGCTGCGCGATCGCCCTGGTCGCGGGGTACCTGCTGTGGCCGGAGAGCTGGCGCACCCGGGTCGGCGACCGGCTCGCCGACGCGGTGGCGGACACGGCGGCCTACGTCGAGCTGGCCTTCAAGGGCAGCGCCGACGGCGTCGATGCCGCCGGCCGCGCGCGAATGCGCCGCCGCCTGTACCGCGACCTGTCCACCATCCGCACCGAGTTCCAGCGCGCCCTGACCGAGCCGCCGCCCACCGGTCGCCGGGCGGCGGCCTGGTGGCCGCTGGTCGTGGCCGTGGAACGGATCGTCGACGCGACGACGGCGGCCCGGGTACGGGTACGGCACGGGGCACCGCCGCCGTCCCCGGCCGAGGTGGACCAGGTCGCCCTGCAACTGCGCGAGCTGGCGACGGGCGTCCGTGAGTCCGAGACCCTGATCTCGGTCCGCACGGATCTCACGGGCCCGCCGGACAGCGTCCTGGAACCGCTCCGCCAGGAGGTGGCGGCGGCCAGGGCGATCGCCTCTCCGCACTGAACGGAGGGTGAACCACGAGTGAACGAGGGGAAGTTGAGAGCCGCGCCCGGACTCGACCGCCGGACGCCCGACAGGAGTCATCGACCCTCCCCAAGATCGCAACCTGGGGCAGCTAACCTTACGTGTCCGTCCTGGCCAGCGATTGACGGGTATCAACTCACGCGAAGGGTTGCGCACATGGGCATTCTCACTCTCCTGCGGAACGCATTCGGCAGGTCGCGAAAGCCGCGCCCCGCCGAAGCAGAGGGTGCGGACCAGCTCCCTTCGCAGTCGACATCGGCACAAGAAGCGGAAGCTCAGACACCGACGGCGGTCCCGGAACCCCGCCCGGCGGAGAAGGACGAGCACGACCTCGTCTCGGCGGCGTTCGACAACGTGACGGTGCCAAAGCAGGCATCCCGCACCACCGAACCCGAACTGCCCCCGACCCCCGAACCCCCGGCGAAGCCCAAGGCAGAGGCGAAGACGGAAGCGGCGCCCGAGACCGCACCGAAGCCGGAGGCCACGGCCGAATCAACGACCGAGCCCGCACCGGAAGCCACGCCGGAGCCGCAAGCGGCAGCCGAAGCCACAGCCGAGCCGACCGCTGCCAAGTCCGAGCCGGAACCCAACCCCGAGACGTCGGCCGAGCCGACCACCGAGCCCGAGGCGAAGGACGCGGCCGAGCCGGAGACCGACGCGAAGGCATCGGCGGAGCCTGCCACCGCCGAAACCGAGACCGCACCGAAGCCCGAGCCCGCCACCGAACCGACGACCGAGCCCGCGGCAGAAGCCACAGCCGAGCCGGAGCCGGAAGCCGCAGCCGACGCCGACGCCGCAGCGGAGCCGCACGCTGCCGAGGCGGAGACCAAGACCGAGGCGGCGGCCGAGCCGACCACCGAGCCCGAGGCGAACGCAGATGTGGCGGCGGAGCCGGCCACCGCCGAACCCGAAGCCGCCCCGGAGCCCGAGGCCGCCGCCGAAGTGACGGCCGAGCCGGCGACGGAAGCCACGGCCGAGCCGACCCCTGCCGAGGCGGAAGCCAAGGCCGAGGCCGCGACCGAGCCCAAGGCCGACGCAGAGGTGGCGGCGGAGCCGGCCACCGCCGAAGCCGAGGCCGCACCGGAGCCCGAGGCCGCCGCCGAAGTGACGGCCGAGCCGACGGCCGAGGCGCCTGCTGAGCCGGTGGCCGAACCCGAGCCGGAGGCCGAAGCCACGGCGGAGCCGGTGACGGCGTCCGAGGCCGAATCCGCGGCCACCACCGAACCCTCCACCGAACCCTCGGCCTCGGCCACCACCGAACCCGTGACCGTGGCCGAAGGCGACGTCGAGGCGGTTATTCGGCTGACGCCGGAGCCCGACGTCTTCTCGGCCGGTACGGACGAGGCGGCCCCGGCCGCCGCCGCAGCCGCCGCCCCCACCGCTGCAACCGCCACCCCCACCGCCCCCGCTCCCGCCGCGGCCGCCGACGGTGAGTCCGCCCCGCAGGGGACACCCGCAGCCGACGACGAAACTGTCACGGGTGGTGCGGGTGGGGACGAGGGGGCCGAAGGCGAAGCCGAGGCCGGTGGCGACGACGCCGCCCGCCTCGCCCTCACCAAGGCCGGCCTCTCCACCGCCCACGCCGTCACCTACCTCGTCCTCGACCGCTCCGCGAGCATGCGGTCGTACTACAAGGACGGCTCCGCACAGGCCCTCGCCGACCAGACCCTCGCCCTCGCCACCCACCTCACCCCGCCCGGCGACACCCCCACCGTGCACGTCGTCTTCTTCTCCACCGAGGTCGACGGCACCACGGACCTCACCCAGGCCTCCCCCGAGAACGCCATCGACGAGGCGCACGCCGGTCTCGGCCGGATGGGCCGTACCAGCTACCACGCCGCCGTGGAAGCCGTACTCGCCCACTACGACGCGAACACCACCCCCGGCACCCCCGCCCTCGTCGTCTTCCAGACGGACGGCGCCCCGGACGCGAAGACCCCGGCCACCCAGTCCCTCACGGACGCCGCGAAGTCCCACCCCTCGGTCTTCTTCTCCTTCGTCGCGTTCGGCGAGCACGAGAACAAGGCCTTCGACTACCTCCGCAAGCTGAAGACCGGCAACACGGCCTTCTTCCACGCGGGCCCGACCCCCCTGGAGCTCACGGACGCGGAGCTGTACGACGGCCTACTGATCGACTGGCGCCCGTAAGCCCCACCGGCCCCATCGGCCCCACCCGCGCACCCATGCCGCCCGCTTCTCACCCAATAAAACGGGAAGCGGGCGGCATACACATGTCGGCTACGATTTCAAGGTTCGCAATAACAGCAACACACCGACCTGGGAGCAGCCCCCGATGGCTCGACACCTCATCACCAGCGCCCTTCCGTACATCAACGGGATCAAGCACCTGGGCAACATGGTGGGGTCCATGCTCCCGGCTGACGTGTACTCCCGGTACCTCCGCCAGCGCGGCCACGACGTCCTGTACATCTGCGCGACCGACGAGCACGGCACCCCCGCCGAGCTGGCCGCGAAGGAGCAGGGCATCCCGGTCGACGAGTTCTGCGCCCAGGCGCACGACGCGCAGAAGGCGGTCTACGACGGCTTCGCACTCGCGTTCGACTACTTCGGCCGGAGTTCCTCCCCGGAGAACCGCGAGATCACCCAGCACTTCGCCCGCCGCCTGAACGAGAACGGCTTCATCGAGGAGCGCGCGATCCGCCAGGTGTACAGCCCGGTCGACGGCCGCTTCCTCCCGGACCGCTACGTCGAGGGCACCTGCCCGCACTGCGGCTACGACAAGGCCCGCGGCGACCAGTGCGAGAACTGCACCCGCGTGCTGGACCCGACCGACCTGATCAACCCGCGGTCCGCGATCTCCGGCTCCACCGACCTGGAGATCCGCGAGACGAAGCACCTCTTCCTCCTCCAGTCCAAGCTGGAGAACGAGGTCCGCGAGTGGGTCGCGAAGCACGACAAGGACTGGCCGCAGCTGGCCTCCTCCATCGCCCACAAGTGGCTGACGGAGGGCCTGCACGACCGCGCGATCACCCGTGACCTCGACTGGGGCGTGCCCGTCCCGGCCGACACCTGGCCGGAGCTGGCGGCGGAGGGCAAGGTCTTCTACGTCTGGTTCGACGCCCCGATCGAGTACATCGGCGCGACGAAGGAGTGGGCGGACCAGGACCCGTCGAACCGCGACTGGAAGTCGTGGTGGTACGACGTCGACACCGACGTCCGCTACACGGAGTTCATGGCGAAGGACAACGTCCCGTTCCACACGGTGATGTTCCCGGCCACCGAGCTCGGCGTGCGCGAGCCGTGGAAGAAGGTCGACTACGTCAAGGCCTTCAACTGGCTGACGTACTACGGCGGCAAGTTCTCCACGTCCCAGAAGCGCGGTGTCTTCACCGACCAGGCCCTGGACATCCTCCCGGCGGACTACTGGCGCTACTTCCTGATCGCCAACGCCCCCGAGTCGGACGACTCCTCCTTCACCTGGGAGCACTTCACGGCCACGGTGAACAAGGACCTGGCCGACACCCTCGGCAACTTCGTCAACCGCGTGCTGTCGTTCTCCCGCAAGCGCTTCGGCGACGACGTCCCGGCCGGCGGCGAGCCCGGCGAGGCGGAGACCCGCCTCGGCGGCGAGATCGCCCGACTCCTCGCGGAGTACGAGGAGCACATGGAGACCCTCCAGTTCCGCAAGGCGGCCGCCGCCCTGCGCGCCCTGTGGTCGGCCGGCAACTCCTACCTGGAGGAGAAGGCCCCCTGGCTGGAGATCAAGACCGACAAGGACGGCGCGGCGCTGACCCTGCGCACGGCGATGAACCTGATCCACCTGTACTCGGTGGTCTCGGAGCCCTTCATCCCGGCGACGGCGAAGACCATGCGCGAGGCGTTCACCCTCGCCGACGACACCGCCGCCTGGGTCACCGCCGACGAGGCCCGCGCCCTGGTCTCCGTCCCGGCCGGCACCCCCTTCACGGTCCCCCCGGTCCTGTTCGCCAAGCTGACGGACGAGGACCTGGAGACGTACAAGGAGCGCTTCGGCGGCACGGAGGCCTGACGGCCGTACGCCCCCCGCACCTCCGCCGGCCCCCGGATCCACCGAAGGATCCGGGGGCCGGCGCACCGGACCGCAAGGGAGTACGCGGCAGGGCGGGAACCGCACTCAACCCATCAGGCCCAGTACCAGCGCCCCCGCCACCGGAGCCGCGTACACCAGCGGGAACGGAATGTGCGAGTACCACCTCGCCCGCGCCACCGTGATCACGGCCCCGGTGAAGTAGAGCAGCAGCCCCACCCCCGCCAGCACCCCCACGACCGGCACGAACAGCCCGGCCAGCAGCCCCGCCGCCCCGGCGGCCTTGGCCACCCCGAGCGGCGTCCACCAGGCCCGCGGCACCCGGTAGTCGGTGAGCGCCTTGACGATCCACTCGGCCCGCAGCAGTAGCACGGTCCCGGAGAACCCGGCCAGCAGCGCGGCGAGAACGGTGACGACGACGTAGGCGGTACGCATCAGGAACTCCCCTCACGACACAACATCGGACACCTCCCTGACGCGCCCGCCCCCGCAGGTGTGACAGCCCGGCTCAGTTCGCCGTCAGTACGCCCGCTCCCGCCGTCTTCGCCAGTTCCGTCGGCAGGTTCTTGGCGGTGGGCTCCAGGCCCGCGGTCAGGGTCGGGGTCCAGTTCACCGTCGTCTTGATCTTCTTGGAGTTCGCGGCGTTGTAGGCGGCGACCAGATCGGTCGTCGTGCCGTTGACGAGGTTGCCGCTGCCCGCGACCGAGCCGGTGCCGTCGCCGCTGAGCAGCTTGGAGACCTTGACGGAGCTGGGCACCGTCCAGAAGTTGTTCTGGGCCACGACCTGGGCCTTGGCACGTGAGTTGATGCTGTACTGGAGCGTGTAGCCGTTCAGGGGCGTCACGTCGTAGACGTTGTTGTAGAGGTGCACCTGGCCGACGCGGGTCAGCGGGGCGCGCTGGACGACGCCCTTCCAGACGTTGTGGTGGAGGGTGACACGCAGCTTGCCGCTCGGCTCGCTGTCGCTGCTGCCGATCAGCATCGTCTTGTCGTGGCTGGTGAACAGGTTCTGCTCGACGGTGACCAGGTCCGAGCTCTTGGTGATGTCGAGTTCGCCGTCGTGGACCTGGTACTCGCGGCCGTAGTACTTCGGGTTGAGGCTGTCGAAGTGCCCGGCGTCGGTGAACGTGTTGTGGTCGGCCCAGACGTGCGTGGCGCCGCGCAGGGTGACCGCGTCGTACTCGGAGTTCCAGTTGCCGCTGTCGCCGTCGGTCGGGTCCCACTGCGGGAAGCAGTCCTCGGTGTCGGCGAAGGTCAGGTTGCGGACGATGACGTTGTCGACCTTCTGGATCTGGAGCATGCCGCCGGTGATGCCGGCCTTGGTGCCGGGGACGCCGACGATCGTGGTGTTCGCGGGCACCTTGAAGACGATGTTCGCGGCCTGCTTCTTCTGCGCGGCGGCCCGGGCGGTCTCCTGGGTGCCGGCGGGCAGCTTGGCGCGGCCGTACGTCGACGGGTCGAAGGCCTTCAGGTACGCCGACAGCGAGTAACCCGTCCCCGCCGCGTAGTCGGCGCAGGTCAGCTTCTTGCCGGAGTCGTCGGTGTTGGCGTCGATGGTGCCCTTGACCTTGATGACGCGCGGGGTGGTGTCGGAGACGGACCCGAGCGCCTTCACGAGCTGGGCGCGGGTGGCGACGGTGAAGGTGTGCGCCGCGTCGGCCTTCGAGCCGCCGGTCGTCCCGGTACCGGAGGACGCCCAGCCGTCCTTGGCCGCGAGGCTCTGGTGGTAGAGGTCCGTGCCGGAGGCGTTCGCGGTCAGCACGAGCGCGCCGGCACCGGCACCGGCGGCCACGACGGCGGCGGAGACGACGAGGGTACGGCGCGTGCGGAGGGACCGGCGGTGAGAGGCAGTGGCCACAGAGGAGTCCTTACGTACTTCCGGAGTGCTTGGGCGGGCCCGCGTCGGCGGGCTGCACACCTCTGTGGTTGTGGAGATCGAAAAGGTTGCCGTGTTTTTTTTGTGCGATACGGCGGCCTTTTCGCGTACGGGCAGCGAAAGTTGACCCGGGCAGCCGTTTTCCGGCCGGACGGACGGGCGGTCACCGGCCCACCCCAATACCCGCATGTCCACGACACATCCGTATGGTTTCGCCATGGCACCCCCTGAGCTCATCCCGATCGCCTACGAGCCGCACGGCCGTACCGACGCGATCGGCCGTTACGCCGACGGACAGTTCCTCGCGTCGGTCACCTACGCGTTCCCCGAGGGGTTCCGGCTCGACGAGGGCTGGGAGGAGCAGAAACGGCTCTACTCGGTGGTCCACCTGTTCGACGCCGAGGGCCGGTACCGGGACTCCCAGATCTGGTGCGCGGGCAGCTGGGCCGAGCAGCAGCGCGACCCGGAGGGCGCCGGCTCGGTGCTGTCCCGGGCCCGCGCCCACCTCGCGACGATGCTGCGCAGCCTGCCGCGGCGCACCTACACGGACATCGCGATCCGCCCGTTCCAGCTCACGGTGGACGGCGTCTTCTTCGGCCTGGTCGCCAAGGAGGACGACGACGGCCCCTGGGCCGAGCTCTACCCGGACCACCTGGGCTTCAGCGAGCCCTGGGACGGCCGCTACGACACCTGACCGGCATGAACACGTCCAACTGCTGGTAATGTCCGTCCACTTGCGCCAAGGCGGGGGAGCGAGCCGGGTGGGGATTCGCGTACGCCCCTTTGCCGATGGGGCAGCCGGTGAATCCACAGGGGGTCTTTCATGCGCAAATGGGGTGCGGCCGTGTTCGTGGCCGCCTCTCTGGTCGGCGGTGTCGTGCTGCCGGCCGTCCCGGCCGTCGCCCTGCACGGCGCCGTGCCCGGCGACTTCAACGGCGACGGTTACCGCGACGCGGTCCTGCCCGCGCCGGGCGCGAACGTGTCCGGCAAGCAGGGTGCGGGGGCGGTCGTCGTGCTGTACGGCTCGGCCTCCGGGTTGTCGACGAGCCGCCGTAAGACCATCACCCAGAACACCGCCGGCGTGCCGGGTGTCAGCGAGGCCGGCGACGCCTTCGGTTCCGCCACCGCCACCGCCGACCTGAACCGGGACGGCTACGCCGACCTGGTGGTCGGAACGCCGTACGAGGACACCTCCAAGGGCACCGATTCCGGTGCGGTGACCGTGCTCTGGGGCAGCAGGAGCGGCCTGACGAGCGGCACGGACCTGCCGTCGCCGTTCCACTCCCCGTCGCACTACGGCACGGACGTCGCCGCGCTCGGCCTCGGTGCCGGGTCGAAGACACGGGTGGCGGTCGCCGGAGGGGACGGAACCGTGACCTTCGGCGGACCGTTCAGCCGGACGGGCACGTTCGGAACCGTCGTCCACAACGACGAGACGGCATCCCCTCTCTCCGTCGCGCTCGGCGATTTCAACGGCGACGGCGTGCCCGACCCGGCCTCGTCCACCGACCGGCTGAGCGACCTGAGCGGCGGCGAGATCTACACGACCGCCGCCTATGGCGACGCGCTCAAGGGCAACGGCCTGATCACGGCCTCCGGTGACATCAACGGCGACGGATACGCCGACCTCGTGGCCGGCGACCCGGACGAGCCGGAGAAGGCGGGCGTGGACGGGGCGACGGGCGGCCGCGTCCTCGTCTGGTACGGCTCCGCCACGGGTGTCTCGCCGGCCACGACACCCGTGCAGATCACGCAGAACACGGCCGGCGTCCCCGGCGCGAGCGAGAAGGACGACGACTTCGGCGCGTCGCTGGCCGTGGCCGACCTCAACCGGGACGGCCTCGCGGACATCGTGATCGGATCGCCGTTCGAGAGCCTGGCCGAGAAACGGGCGGGTCAGGTGACCGTGGTCCCCGGCCGCCGCAGCGGCGCCCTCGGCACCGGCTCCTACTCCTTCTCCCAGGACACCGCGGGCGTCCCCGGTGCCTCCGAGACCGACGATTTCTTCGGTACGACGGTCTCGGTCGGGGACATCGACAAGGACGGCAGGCCGGAGCTGTTCGTCGGCGCGGCGGGCGAGAACAACGACGCCGGTGCCGTCTGGGTCTTCCCCGGCGGCTCCACCCGGCCGACGGCCTCCGGCAGCCGCGTCGTCACCGCACCCGCGGTCGGCCTCACGCAGACGTCGTTCCCCGCCTTTCTGGGCGGCAACGGACTGCTCTCGGTGATCTGAGCACTCCGCACCCGCGGTAGGCGTCCGGGGCCCTTCCTCCTCGGCCCCGGACACCGGCCTCACGGAGTGTCGACGTCAGCCGTCGTTCGTGTCGTCCGGCTCGACCCCCAGGGTCAGCTGGGCGTGTACGCCCCGGGCGATGTGGTGGCCGTCGTACCTGAGGTAGAGCAGGCCGCCCGCGTGCCCGTTGTCCGGGTAGATCGTGTCCTCGTCGAGGGTGGTGCGGGTGGTGGTGTTGCTCGCGTACGGCTCCACCTCCGCGGACAGCAGGACCGACTTCTCGTCGAAGAACAGCTGGCCGGTGTGGCAGGTGTGACCGCCCTCGTACCCGGCGTCCGTCCACTCGCCGTCCACGTGCACCTTGACGTGGATGTGGACGCACCGGCCCTGGTACCAGCCGGGGAAGACGGTCTTGAAGGCGACGTGCCCGTGCCGGTCCGTGTGCCAGGTGCCGCGCAGGTAGCGGGTGTCGTCGGTGGGCTCCTGGTGACCGCCGCCACCGCCGGGCGGGGGTCCGGAGGGCAGGTCGGTCGGGGTGGCGGTGGGCGACCCGGTGGGCGCGTCGGTCGGCGGGGTGCCGCCACCGCCTCCGCCGCTGCCCATCTCCTCGTACCCCGAGTAGATGCCGGTGGCGTTGCAGTGCCAGATGTCCACGGCCGCGTTCCTCAGCGGCTTGCAGGTGTCCGCGTCGATCACCTTGAGGGTGAGGAACAGCGGGATGCCCTCCTGGTCCTCGGTGACGTCCTGGCGGAGCTTGTCGGCGTCGATGTAGTAAGGGCCCTCGACCAGTTCGGAGGTGAGCGTGTAGCAGGCGCCCTCCGAGGCAGAGGCGGCCGCCGCTTCGGTGCCCTGCTCCGCGGCCGTTCCGTCGCTCGCGGCGAAGGCGCTGCCGACGCCCACCGCGGTCACGGCCACGCTGCCGGCCGCGAGCACGGTACGGCGGGCCAACTTCCTTTTCTCTTCGAGCGATTGTGCGCCTGTGGGGGTGTGGGTTTCTGTCATGGTCAGGGACCGTAGACAAGGCCTGGCCTGTGGGAACATCGGAGAGAGCTGTGAATCGGCGTGCGCATGGGAAAGGCTCGAAACCGACGCCGGTTTCGAGCCTTTCGTGACGTCCGGGGGACGGCCGGGAGACGTCCGGGGTTACTTCGGCTGCGGCTTCCGGATGGAGAGGTGCAGCTCGCGCAGGCGGGCTTCGTCCAGCTCGGTCGGCGCGCCCATCATCAGGTCCTGGGCGTTGCCGTTGAGCGGGAAGGCGATGGTCTCGCGGATGTTCGGCTCGTCGGCGAGGAGCATCACGATGCGGTCGACGCCCGGGGCGATGCCACCGTGCGGCGGGGCGCCGAAGCGGAGCGCGCGCAGCATGCCGGCGAACTCGCGCTCGACGGTCTCCGCCTCGTAGCCCGCGATGCCGAAGGCCTTGAGCATGATGTCCGGCTCGTGGTTCCGGATGGCGCCGGAGGACAGCTCGACGCCGTTGCAGACGATGTCGTACTGCCAGGCGAGGATGTCCAGCGGGTCCTGGGTCTCCAGGGCCTCCATGCCGCCCTGCGGCATCGAGAACGGGTTGTGCGAGAAGTCGATCTTCCCGGTGTCCTCGTCCTTCTCGAACATCGGGAAGTCGACGATCCAGCAGAACCGGAAGACGTTCTCCTCGAAGTGCCCGGCGCGCTGGGCGGCCTCGACGCGCACCGCACCCATGATCTTGGAGACCTCGTCGAACTCGCCCGCGCCGAAGAACACGGCGTGACCGGCGGCCAGCTGGAGCCGCTTGGTCAGCTCGGCCACGTTCTCCTCGGTGAGGAACTTGGCGATCGGACCGGACAGCGAACCGTCCTCCGCGACGCGCACCCAGGCCAGGCCCTTGGCGCCCTGCGAGACGGCGAAGTCGCCGAGCTGGTCGAAGAACTTGCGGGGCTGCGCGGAGACGTCCGGCACCGGAAGGGCACGCACGTGCTTGCCGGCGAAGGCCTTGAACTCGGAGCCCTCGAAGATGTCGGTGATGTCGACCAGCTCCAGCCGGGCGCGCAGGTCCGGCTTGTCGGAGCCGTACTTCAGCATCGCCTCGCGGAACGGGATCCGCGGGAACGGCGAGGTGACCTCGCGGCCGCCGCCGAACTCCGTGAACAGCTCAGTCATCAGCCGCTCGATGGGCTGGAAGACGTCCTCCTGCTCGACGAAGCTCATCTCCACGTCGAGCTGGTAGAACTCGCCCGGCGAGCGGTCGGCGCGGGCGTCCTCGTCGCGGAAGCAGGGCGCGATCTGGAAGTAGCGGTCGAAGCCGGAGATCATCAGCAGCTGCTTGAACTGCTGCGGGGCCTGCGGCAGCGCGTAGAACTTACCCGGGTTCAGGCGCGAGGGCACCACGAAGTCACGGGCGCCCTCGGGGGAGGTCGCGGTGAGGATCGGGGTGGCCATCTCGTTGAAGCCGAGGGCGACCATCTTGTGGCGGATGGCCGAGATCACGGCCGTACGCAGCATGATGTTGCGGTGCATGCGCTCGCGGCGCAGGTCCAGGAAGCGGTACTCCAGGCGCCGCTCCTCGTTGACGCCGTCCTCGGCGTTGATCGTGAACGGCAGCGGGGCGGCCGCGCCGAGCAGCTCGACCTCGCCGACCTCGACCTCGACCTCGCCGGTGGGCAGGTCGGCGTTGATGTTCTCGGCGCCGCGGGAGACGACCTTGCCGTCGACCCGTACGGTCGACTCCTTGCTGAGCTTGTCCAGGGCCTCGTAGGCGGCGGTACCCGGACGGGCGACGAGCTGGGTGATTCCGTAGTGATCGCGCAGATCGATGAAGAGGATGCCGCCCAGGTCGCGCCGATTGTGCAGCCAGCCACTCAGCCGGACGTCGGTGCCGACGTCAGAGGAGCGGAGCTCGCCGCAGGTGTGGGACCTGTACCGATGCATCGTGGTTCATCCAGCCTTCGCGGATCGGGGGGTGTTGCCAGCCTGACGTTTCACGTGAAACACCACCCAGCGTACCGGGCGCCCCATGGCCCCCTCCCCCCATTACGGGGTGGGTGATCAGTAGCATTTTTTGATCGGCTCTTCTTAAAGTGGGGCAATGCGAACTGGCGAGCCCCTGCCCGCCGTGGAGGACGTCCTCGCCGCCCTCGCGACCGGGCTCTGGCACTGGGACACCGCCACCGGGCTGGTCACCGCGGATGCGGAGGCGGCACGGCTGATCGGGCTGCCCGCGGAGGCCTCCGTACTGTCCGAGGCCCTGGTCCGGTCCCGTTTCCACCCCGTCGACTGGAACGAGAACACCAGCATCACCCGGCTGGCGGCCGTCGAGGGAACCGTCGCCGAGGTCCGGCTGCGGGTCATGGACGAGCGGGGCCGGCTGATCCGGACCGTCCGCAGCCGTTTTCGACCGGTGTACGACACCGACGAGCGCGTCTACCGGGTCACCGGCACCATCCAGGAGGTCTCCGAGCCCGCTCCCGGCTCCGCGGCCCGGCATCCGGTCACCGGGGACTGGCGGCGCTCCCGGGAGGCCTTCCTGCTGGACGCGGGCCGCGCACTGGCGGAGGCACGGTCCACCGAGGAGGTGCTGCGGGTCGCCGGGGGCCTGTCGATGCCCGGCTTCTCCCCGGACGGACTGGCCGTCTTCGGGGCCAAGGGCGACCGGCTGACGATGATCGGCCACCACGGCCAGCAGATCGACGAGGAGAGCCCGTTCACCAGCATGCCGCTGGAGACGGACTACCCGGCGGCGGAGGTGGTACGGACCGGCCGGGCCGTCTATCTCTCCTCGCCGGAGCAGTACAAGTCCCGCTACCCGGTGACCTGGCCGCTCGCCGAGCGCTTCGCCCGCAAGTCCTGGGCCTTCCTGCCCCTGACGGTGGCCGGACGGACCATGGGCGCCTGGATGGCCGGCTTCGCCTACCCGGTGTCGTTCACCCCCGACGAACGTTCCGTGCTCACCACGGTGGCCCGGATGCTGGCGCAGGCCCTGTCCCGGGCCGGGATCGCCGACTCCGAGCGGGAGCTGACGGACGGCCTCCAGCGCTCCATGCTGCCGACGCTGGGCCCCGAGATCCCCGGCATGGAAGCGGCGGCCCGCTACATACCGACCGGCGGCGGCCTCCAGGTCGGCGGCGACTGGTACGACATCATCCCGTTGCCCGGCGGCACCTCCCGGGCCAAGTCCGCGGGCGGCGGCCGGTACGCCCTGGTCATCGGCGACGTCCAGGGCCATGACGTCCGCGCGGCGGGCCTGATGGGCCAGCTGCGGATAGCGCTGCGCGCCTATGCCTCCGAGGGACACCGCCCGGACGCGGTGCTCTCCCGGGCCTCCCGCTTCCTGCACGGGATCACCGCCGACGAGGAGCTGTCCGACCCGCGTTTCGCGACCTGCCTGTACGCCGAGGCGGACCCGGCGACCGGCGTGCTGGAGATCGCCCGCGCGGGGCATCTCGACCCGGCGATCCGGATGGCCGACGGCACGGTGCTGCGGCGGCCGACGGCGGGCGGCCTGCCGCTCGGCATCGACCCCGACGCCGACTACCCGACGACACGGTTCGCCCTGGAGGCCGGCGAGACCATGATGATCTGCACCGACGGGCTGATCGAGACCGGCGGCCACGACATCGAGAGCGGCTGGCAGCGGATCCGGGCGATCCTGGAGGAGCACGACGGCGACCTGGAGAAACTGGCCGACGCCCTGGTCCAGGCCGTGCACGGGCCGTCCTCGCACCACACCACCGGGCCGCTGGCCGACCGCCGCGAGGACGACATCGCGGTGCTGCTGCTGTCCCGCCCCGGCGCGGAACCCATCGCGGTACGGCCGCGGATCCGCCGCACGCTGCTGTCGGTGGCCCAGGACGAACCCGAGCGGATCGCCGAGGCCCGCCAGCAACTGCGCGAGCTGCTGCACGACTGGGGCTCGCCCGACCAGGTCGACTCGGCCGTACTGCTGGTCTCCGAGATGCTCACGAACGTGCTGGTGCACACCGACGCGGACGCCCTGCTGCTCGCCGAGGTCGCCGGCCAGGCCCCCGAGCGGCGCCTGCGCGTGGAGGTCACCGACGGCGGTGACGACCTCCCGCACCGGCGCCGCCCCGGGGAACTTGCCTCCTCGGGCCGCGGCCTGATGCTGATCGAACTCCTGGCGGACGCCTGGGGCGTCGACCCGCGCGGCGAGGGCAAGAGCATCTGGTTCGAGCTGTACGAGGGCGACGGCGACCTTCCGGAGCCCTAGGCCCTGTCTGACAATTGGCGTCTGCCGCGCGACGCCATGCACGCACTCTCGCCGCACCGGCCCCAGACCCGAATACGCCCAGTACGAGGGCCCGGGGCCGGCACTCCCCAGCCTCCGGCCGGGGGGACCCCCAGAGCACGCACCTGACGCCGCGCGGCCGCCCTTCGGGCGACGACGCGAATTGTCAGACAGGTCCTAGGGGCCGTCGGTGCCGGGCGGTCGCGGGGCCGCGTACCGGGCACGGAGTTCGTGTACGACGCCGAAGGCGGCCGCGGTGAGCGGTACGGCCAGCAGCATGCCGAGGATCCCGGCGACGGAGGCGCCCGCCGTGATGGCCAGCATGACCACCGCCGGGTGCATCTGCACGGTCCTGCTCTGGATGACCGGCTGGAGCACGTGCCCCTCCAGCACCTGCACGGCGAGCACGACGCCCAGAGCCCACAGCGCGATCACGAAGCCGCGGTCGGCGAGGGCGACCAGGACGGCGACGGCGCCGGAGATGAACGCGCCGAGGTAAGGGATGTAGGCGCCGACGAAGACGAGCGCGCCGAGGCCCACGGCGCCCGGCACCCGGAGGATCAGCAGGCCGACGGTGATGCAGACGGCGTCGATGAGGGCGATGAGGGTGGTGCCGCGCATGAACCCCTCGATGCCCTCGAAGGCGCGGCGGGCCATGGCCTCGGTCATGTCGGCGGTGGAGCCGGGCGCGAGGGCCCGGACGGTGGCGACGACCCGGTCCGAGTCACGCAGGAAGAAGAAGACGAGCAGCAGGGCGAGCACGGCCAGGGCGATGCTCTCGCCGACCACGCTCACCCCGCTGATGACATTGGAGGCCGCGGTGCCGCCGAACTCGCCGAGCAGCTTCCTGGCGTTGCCGGCCAGGTCGCCGATCGAGGTGCCGGCGGCCCCGAAGTGCCGGGCGAGCGAGAGCGCCGCGGACCTGAGCGAGGCGATGATCTGGTCACCGGTGTCGATGAGCGCGGCGACCACGATGTAGACGGCGCCCCCGACGACCGCGACGACCGCGACGCAGGTGAGCCCGGCGGCGAGGGACCGCTGCACGCCGACCCGTACCAGCCGCCGGTACAGGGGGCCGAGCAGCGCGGTGCCGAGGAGGGCGAGCAGCACGGGGGTGACCGCGGTGCGGAACTCCGAGCAGAGCCGGATCCCGACGTAGCCGACGCCGGCCGCCAGCAGGATCACCACGCACCAGGCGGCGAACCGGCGCACGGGCTCGGGCAGCAGGGACACACGTCCAGCGCACCACGCGAACCGCGCCCGCGCCCTGCGCTGCGCCCCCTCCCGGGTGAACGGGCACCACCGGGAAGAGGCCCGGCGCAGGGGATGCGTCAGGCCTCTCCGGTCGGCTTCGTCACCCCTTCGGGCCGGTCTCCGTCACGCCTGCGGGCCGGTCTCCGTCATGCCGTGGACGGCCGGGACCGTGCCCAGGCGGCCCTTCTGGAAGTCCTCGAACGCCTGCATCAGCTCGTCCTTGGTGTTCATGACGAACGGGCCGTAGTGGGCCATCGGCTCGCGGATCGGCCGGCCGCCGAGGAGGACGACCTCCAGGTCCGGCGTGTGCGCGTCCTGCTTCTCGTCGGCGCGGACCGTCAGGGCCGAACCGGCGCCGAAGACCGCGGTCTGGCCGAGGTGGATCGGCCGGTGCTCGGCGCCCACCGAGCCCTTGCCCGCCATGACGTACGCCAGGCCGTTGAAGTCCTCGCGCCAGGGCAGCGTGATCTCGGCGCCGGGGGCGAGCGTCGCGTGGATCATGGTGATCGGGGTGTGCGTGATGCCGGGACCGGCGTGGCCGTCGAGCTCACCGGCGATGACCCGGAGCAGCGCACCGCCGTCCGGGGACGTCAGCAGCTGGACCTGGCCACCGCGGATGTCCTGGTACCTCGGCGCCATCATCTTGTCCTTGGCGGGGAGGTTCACCCAGAGCTGGAGCCCGTGGAAGAGCCCGCCGGACACCACCAGGGACTCCGGCGGGGCCTCGATGTGGAGGAGACCGGCGCCCGCCGTCATCCACTGGGTGTCACCGTTGGTGATGGTGCCACCGCCGCCGTTGCTGTCCTGGTGGTCGAAGACACCGTCGATGATGTAGGTCACGGTCTCGAAGCCGCGGTGCGGGTGCCACGGGGTGCCCTTCGGCTCTCCGGGCGCGTACTCCACCTCACCCATCTGGTCCATCATGATGAACGGGTCGAGATGGCGGTAGTTGATCCCGGCGAACGCCCGGCGCACCGGGAAGCCCTCACCCTCGAAGCCGCTCGGCGCGGTCGTGACCGCGAGCACGGGACGGGCCACGGCGTCGGCCGACGCGGCCACCCGGGGCAGGGTCAACGGGTTCTCGACAGTCACTGCAGGCATGTTGGCTCCTCCTTGTGCGCCCAGTTTAGTTGAGCGTTGAACTTTCTGCCACCCTCAACGGGAAGAGCCCGGAGGACATTCCCTCCGGGCTCCCGCCGCCCCCGACCGGGGGATCAGTTGCTGAAGTACAGGTACTTCCACGCGCCGTACGTCGTGGAGTTGACCGAGTCGCCGGACGAGCCGTTGACGTACACCGCCCGCATCCGCGCCCGGATCCCGGACTCACCCGGCGCGCCGAGCCGCACGGCCGACCTGCCGTTCGAGCCGAGCGCGAAGTACTCGGCGTCCGTCGTGTACCAGCGGCCCTGGTAGTAGACCTGGAGGTCGAGGCGGTACTTGCGACCCTGGTAGTAGGTCATGGACGTGGTGAGCACCGGGTCGGTGTTCTTGTGGAACCAGTAGTACGACGTCGAGCCGATCTTCGCCGTCCGGTAGTGCTTGGAGACGGCGGTGGAGACCTTGACCCGCGCGTACGCCGTGGCCTTCACGGTCTTCGGCGCGTAGCGGGCGTCCCCGTCGAAGACCGCGGTGACGGCGGTGTCCCGGGTCATGTCCACCCAGGCGGCGATGTTCCCGTGGGAGTCCACCTTGCCGGTCTTGACGAGCTTCTTCGGCTTGTCGGCACCGAAGGGGTCCGCGTAGAGCTTCACCGAACGGTTCTTGTACGTCGTCCCGAGGTGCGCGGTGAACTTGACGTCCGTGCCGTAGTTGTACAGCTTGCCGTTGTTGTTCACGCTCAGGCCCGTCGCCGCCCGGGAGACCGCGACCTTGTCGGAGCCGGACGCCGCGGTGTGACCGGCGTCGCCCGCGAAGCTCACCCTGTACGTGACGGTGCCGCCGGCGGGCGGGGTGTCGGCGAAGGAGTAGGTGCCGTCCGCCCCGACCGTGACGGCGGCGAGCGCCTTGCCGTCCGGGGACTCCAGGTCGGTCCGGGTGACCGCCAGCCGCGTGCCCGCCGCGAACGGGACGCTGGCCGTGAGCTTTCCGGTGACGGTGAGCTTCTTGGCGCGGGGCGCGGACGCCGGCGCGGCGACGGTGAGGGCCGGGACGCTGAGCGCGGGGTCGGTGAGCACCCTGAGCTGGTAGCCGGCGGGCGCGGACACCAGGGCGAAGAGCCGGGAGGAGTCCGGCGCCCAGGCGGCGTCGGCCACGTAACCGGCGTACGTGCGCACCGGCACGGTGGTGTCCGGCCGGTAGACGGCCACCTTCTCCTCGTCCCACTGGGCGACCAGGCCGTTCGGCGCGATGTCGGCGCTCCGCCCGGAGGGGTAGGAGCCTGCCGCGCTGAACGCGCCGTCCGCGTAGGCGTGCCGTTCGGTGCCGTCGACGAGGACCTGGGCGGTGCCCGGTACCAGGTCGATGTCGTTGACGTGGTACATCGGATGGTCGTCGCCGCGCCAGGCGGTCAGCCGCGGTGCGGCGCCGGAGACGTCGAGGACGGCCATGAGGTCCTTGATGCCGTCGCCGGAGTAGTAGTCGCTCGTGCCGAAGGCCAGCAGCCCGGGCTCGGACGGGTCGGTGTCGAGCCGGGCCGCGCCCGCGATCAGGGAATGGTCCTGGTCCTGCGGGAACAGTCCGAGCGTCACCGGGTCGCCGCCGGCAGGATCCAGGGCCGGGTCGACCGAGCCCAGGTCGGCCTTGCCGTCGTCGTTCTGGTAGGTGAACCAGACCTTGCCGGCGGCGACTTCGAGGTAGAGCGGCCCGATGCTCGTGGTCACCGGGTAGCGCGCCTTGACGTCGAGGGTGGCCGCGTCGAGGGCCACGATCTCGTGACTGCTCCGCGCGGCCGCGTACAGGGTGGCACCGTCGTCGGACACCGCGAGGTCGAAGACGCCGTCGATGCCGCTCACCGAGTCGACGCGGTTGCCGTTGTAGTCGGCGGCCACGACGCTGTCGTCGGTGTCGTTGCCGACGAACACCCGCCCCAGGGCCGCGTCCACGACGATGCCCCCGTTGGAACCCACGGTGACGGGGACCGCCGAGGCGGTCCCCGCCGCCCCGACGCTCAGCGCCGCCGAGCCGAGGACGACCGCGAGCGCCGTCGCGATCGAAG
Source organism: Streptomyces arenae (assembly GCF_022343545.1). Lineage (NCBI taxonomy): Bacteria > Bacillati > Actinomycetota > Actinomycetes > Kitasatosporales > Streptomycetaceae > Streptomyces > Streptomyces arenae. The sequence goes on along the minus strand of NZ_JAKQYH010000018.1, from coordinate 361,186 downwards.
TGCTGCGCATGCGCACAGTGATGAAACCCCCAGTGAGAACCCGGGTTCGCCGGGTGGATGAGCGCGCCGCGCGGCACCCGGACGCGACCGCGGAGAAGCGGTTGCGCGCGGGGCGCGGCTGCCCGGGCAGCCTATGGCATGGCTGTGACAAAGAGGGGGTGACTTCCGGAGGGCCGTCCGGATCCGGGGTCTAGCCGTCTGCGGAGCAATGGCGTCTAGCCATACATCCGCCGCATCGCGAACTCCACCATCTGCTCGACCGCCTTGGCGTCGAAGACCATCCGGTGCTCGCCCTCCATGTCGAGGACGAAGCCGTAGCCGGTCGGCAGCAGGTCGATGACCTCGGCGCCGGTGATGACGAAGTACTTGGACTCCTTGCCCGCGTACCGGCGCAGTTCCTTCAGCGAGGTGAACATCGGGATCACTGGCTGCTGGGTGTTGTGCAGCGCGAGGAACCCGGGGTTGTCGCCGCGCGGGCAGTACACCTTGGACGTGGCGAAGACCTGCTGGAAGTCCTCGGCGGTCACCTGGCCGGTGGTGAAGGCACGGACCGCGTCCGCGAGGGACGGCGGGGACGGCTCGGGATAGAGCGGCGCCTGCTGGCCGTAGCCGCCGAGGTCGCCCGGCATCTGCTGCTGCGGCTGGGCGTACTGCTGCTGCGCGGCCCCACCGTCCATGGGCTGGCCGTATCCATACATGCGCGCAAGCCTACCGAGACACGCGGTGCGTACGAGAAGGTAGACCCTTCTCACACTTCAGCCGATCGGGGTTGCATCTTATTACCGACGGGTAGCATCATCGGAGCTACTCGTTGGTATGTGAACGCTTGCGCGAGGATTCAGTGCCTCGCCGATCCGGATACGGAGCCGTCACCATGGGGCACTACAAGTCCAACCTCCGCGACATCGAATTCAACCTGTTCGAAGTGCTCGGTCGCGACAAGCTGTACGGCACCGGCCCGTTCGGCGAGATGGACACCGACACCGCGAAGAGCGTCCTGGAGGAGCTGACCCGGCTCGCCGAGAACGAGCTGGCGGAGTCCTTCGCCGACGCCGACCGCAACCCGCCGGTCTTCGACCCGGAGACCAACACCGCCCCGGTCCCGGCGTCCTTCAAGAAGAGCTACAAGGCCTTCATGGACTCCGAGTACTGGCGCCTCGGCCTGCCCGAGGAGATCGGCGGCACCACGGCGCCCCCGTCGCTGATCTGGGCGTACGCGGAGCTGGTCCTCGGCGCCAACCCGGCCGTGTGGATGTACTCCTCCGGCCCGGCGTTCGCCCGCATCCTCTTCGAGGAGGGCACCGAGGAGCAGAAGAAGTGGGCGCAGCTCGCCGTGGACCGGACCTGGGGTTCGACCATGGTCCTCACCGAGCCCGACGCGGGTTCGGACGTGGGCGCCGGCCGTACCAAGGCGGTCCAGCAGGAGGACGGCTCCTGGCACATCGAGGGCGTGAAGCGCTTCATCACCTCGGGTGAGCACGACATGGAGGAGAACATCCTCCACTACGTGCTGGCCCGTCCCGAGGGGGCCGGTCCCGGCACCAAGGGCCTGTCCCTCTTCCTCGTCCCGAAGTACCTCTTCGACTTCGAGACCGGCGAGCTGGGCGAGCGCAACGGCGTCTACGCCACGAACGTCGAGCACAAGATGGGCCTGAAGGCCTCCAACACCTGCGAGATGACCTTCGGCGACCGGCACCCGGCCAAGGGCTGGCTGATCGGTGACAAGCACGAGGGCATCCGCCAGATGTTCCGGATCATCGAGTTCGCCCGGATGATGGTCGGCACGAAGGCCATCTCGACGCTGTCGACCGGCTACCTCAACGCGCTGGAGTACGCCAAGGAGCGCGTCCAGGGTCCGGACCTCGCGAACTTCATGGACAAGACCGCGCCCAAGGTCACCATCACCCACCACCCCGACGTGCGCCGCTCGCTGATCACGCAGAAGGCGTACGCCGAGGGCATGCGCGCCCTCGTCCTCTACACCGCCTCGATCCAGGACGCGATCGCGGTCAAGGAGGCGGAGGGCGAGGACGCCAAGGCCGAGCACGCGCTCAACGACCTGCTCCTGCCGATCGTCAAGGGATACGGCTCCGAGAAGGGCTACGAGCAGCTCGCCCAGTCGCTCCAGACCTTCGGCGGCTCCGGCTTCCTGCAGGAGTACCCGATCGAGCAGTACATCCGCGACGCCAAGATCGACACCCTGTACGAGGGCACCACCGCGATCCAGGGCCAGGACTTCTTCTTCCGGAAGATCGTCCGCAACCAGGGCGCGGCGCTGAACTCGCTCGCCGAGGACATCAAGAAGTTCCTGGCGCTGGGCACCGGCGGCGAGGAACTGGCGGGTGCCCGCGAGCACCTGGCGAAGGCGGCCGTCGAGCTGGAGGCGATCGTCGGTCTGATGCTGACCGATCTCGCGGCCACCGAGCAGGACGTCAAGAACATCTACAAGGTGGGCCTGAACACCTCCCGCCTGCTGCTCGCCTCCGGCGACGTGATCGTCGGCTACCTGCTCCTCAAGGGCGCCGCGATCGCCGCCGAGAAGCTCGAGACGGCGTCCAGCAAGGACAAGGCGTTCTACACCGGCAAGATCGCGGCGGCGAAGTTCTTCGCGGCCAACGTGCTGCCGAGCGTCACCCTGGCCCGCAAGATCGCGGCCGACGTCGACCTCGACCTGATGGAGCTGGACGAGGCCGCCTTCTGATCCACCGGTCCGTTCCCGGAGGCCCGTTTCCCCTTGAGGGGAGCGGGCCTCCGTACGTCGTTAAGGTGAAGCACATGAGTTTCGATCGCGGCCACACCGACGACCTGATGTCCTTCCTCGCGGCCAGTCCGACGCCCTACCACGCGGTGGCGAACGCCGCCGAACGGCTGGAGAAGGCCGGTTTCCGGCAGGTCGCCGAGACGGATGCGTGGGAGGGGGCGAGCGGCGGCCGGTATGTCCTGCGCGGCGGGGCGCTCATCGCCTGGTACGTCCCGGAGGGCGCCGCGCCGCACACGCCGTTCCGGATCGTCGGCGCGCACACCGACTCCCCGAACCTGCGGGTCAAGCCCCGCCCGGACACCGGGGCGCACGGCTTCCGCCAGGTCGCCGTCGAGATCTACGGCGGCCCGCTGATGAACTCCTGGCTCGACCGCGACCTGGGGCTGGCGGGCCGGCTCAGCCTGCGGGACGGCTCCACCCGCCTCGTCGACGTGCACCGGCCGCTGCTGCGGGTGCCGCAGCTCGCCATCCACCTGGACCGGACGGTCAGCAGCGACGGGCTCAAGCTGGACAAGCAACGCCACCTCCAGCCGATCTGGGGCCTCGGCGACGACATCCGCGACGGGGACCTGATCGCCTTCCTGGAGGACGAGGCGGACCTGTCGCCCGGCTCGGTCACCGGCTGGGACCTGATGACCTACGCCGTCGAGCCGCCGGCCTACCTGGGCCGTTCCGAGGAACTGCTGGCCGGTCCCCGGATGGACAACCTGCTCTCCGTGCACGCCGGAACGGCGGCGCTGGCGGCCGTGGCGACCGGCGGCACGGAACCGCCGTACATCCCCGTGCTGGCCGCCTTCGACCACGAGGAGACCGGCTCCCAGTCGGACACCGGCGCGGACGGACCACTGCTCGGCAACGTCCTGGAGCGCTCGGTGCTGGCGCGCGGCGGGTCGTACGAGGACCGGGCACGGGCCTTCGCGGGCACCGTCTGTCTGTCCTCCGACACCGGTCACGCCGTCCACCCCAACTACGCGGAGCGGCACGACCCGACGCACCACCCCCGGGTCAACGGCGGTCCGATCCTCAAGGTCAACGTCAACAACCGCTATGCGACGGACGGTACGGGCCGCGCGGTCTTCGCCGCCGCCTGCGAGCGGGCCGGGGTGCCCTTCCAGACCTTCGTCTCCAACAACTCCATGCCGTGCGGCACCACGATCGGCCCGATCACCGCGGCCCGCCACGGCATCCGGACCGTCGACATCGGCGCGGCGATCCTCTCCATGCACAGCGCCCGCGAACTCTGCGGCGCCGACGACCCGTTCCTGCTGGCGAACGCGCTGGTGGCGTTCCTGGAGGGGTAACGGCAGAGGGAGTTGACATGGCCCGCCCGCCCCTGGGTACCCGGAGTGAACCGGAACCACCACCGAACCTGAAGGGGAGGCAACGCTCATGGGGCTCGGCGGGTGCATCATCCTCATCGCCGTGGGGGCCATCCTCACGTTCGCGACCGACTGGCACATGCAGGGCGTCAACCTCGACGTCGTCGGCCTGATCCTGATGGCCGTCGGCATCATCGGCGTCGCCACGTTCAGCAGCATCGCCCGCCGCCGGCGGGTCATGGTGCCGCCGACCTCGACGGTCGTCGAGGAGGAACGGCACCACCACCGTGACGGATACACGGACGGGTATGGCGTGTAACGGACAAGACCGTACTCACAGGGTCATCACAGGCAACCGTGAGCAATCCGTTACAGGGTTCAACTACCGGAGATGTAGGGGTTTGGTGAAGACTGTGGATCACTGACGGGTCCGGAACATCGCATTCCGGGCCCACCACGGCTTTTCACGACGGGGGGTACGAGCCGTGCGCCGTCATGCCGCGCGCCGCGCCCACGCCGCTCCGGAGGAGCCCGCCGACCGGCCGAGACTCGTCGTCCTGATCCCGGCCCACAATGAGCAGGAACGTATCTTCGCCGCGATCGACGGCCTCTGGGAGCAGACCCGGCGCCCCGACCTGATCGTGGTCGTCGCCGACAACTGCACCGACGACACCGCCGTCATCGCCGCCGCGCACGGCGCCCAGGTCTTCCAGACCCAGGGCAACACCCACAAGAAGGCCGGCGCCCTCAACCAGGCCATCTCCTGGGCACTGCCGCACCTGGACGACCGCGACCTGGTCCTCGTCCAGGACGCCGACACCGTCCTCAACCCCTGGTTCGCCGAGACCGCCATCGCCACCTTCAACCGCAAGGTCGGCGCGGTCGGCGGCGTCTTCTACGGTGAGGACGGCGGCGGCTTCCTCGGCCTGCTCCAGCGCATGGAGTTCCACCGCTACGCCTGGGAGCTGGAACGCACCGGCGGCAAGGCCCAGGTGCTCACCGGCACCGGCACGATGTTCCGCGCCCGGGTGCTGCGCGAGGTCCGCGCGGCCCGGCGGGCCGGTGAACTCGGCGGCGGCACGAGCTACTACAGCCTCGCCTCGCTCACCGAGGACGACGAGATGACCAAGGCGGTCAAGACCCTCGGCTACCGGGCCATGTCCCCGGCCGGCTGCTCGGTCACCACCGAGGTCATGCCGACCCTGCCGAAACTGTGGCACCAGCGGCTGCGCTGGCAGCGCGGCGCACTGGAGAACCTCCGCGACTACGGCTGGACCCGGGTCACCGCCCGCTACTTCATGCAGCAGTTCCTGATGGGCTTCGGCGCGCTCTCCTTCCTCGTCTACCTGACCTACATGGCCACGTACACCGCGCTGTACGGCTGGCCCGGCTTCTCGCCGTTCTGGACGGCGATCGGCCTGATCTTCGTGGTCGAGAAGACCGTCTCCGTACGGCGGGCGGGGCCCAAGGCCGTCCTGGTCGCCGCGCTGATGGTCCCGGAGATGCTCTACGACCTCTTCCAGCACGCCGTCTACTTCACCTCGCTGTGGGGGCTGGTCCGCCGCAGCGAGGAGAAGTGGGTGGCGACGTGAGACACCCTCAATCCGCATAGGAGAAAAGCGATGTACGGCAGAGTGATCGGCGCGGGCACGACCGGCGCCGGAGGGGCGACCCTGGCCGCCACCGGGCTGTGGATCAACAGCATGGCGATGGTGGTGGCGGCCACGACGCTGGTGGCGGCCGGGGTGGCCCTGTTCAAGCTGGCCCCGCGCAGGCGGTAGCCGGCCGGCCGGTCGTGTGTCGGCTACGGGTGGGTGGGGCTCCGTGCGCCTTCAGGTCGGCTACTGCTGATCCATGCCTGCGAGGACCAGGGGCAGCCGGCTCGCTCCACCCGCCGTGATCCGCACCGGCACCCCCCAGTCCTGCTGGTGCACATGGCAGGCCGGGTACTGGTTCGCCGGGTCGTCGTCGCAGGACGCGGCCATCGCCGAGACGTGCAGGACGCCTTCCCGGACCGCCGGGTTCAGCGTCAGGGCTCTGGACAGGTCGGTGTCGGCGCCCTCGCCCTTGACGAGCAGTTCCGGCGGGGTCGACGACACCAGGAGCCGCGTCGACGGGCCGTACCTCGTGTCCAGCTTCTGGCCCGCCGGAGCCTGGAAGATCACGTCCAGGCGGAGCTCGCCCGGAGCGACCTCGGTGGCCGCCCGCTGGGTGCGGTGGGCCACCGACGCCACCCGGACCGCCTCCTCGGGCAGGCGCAGCCGGGTCAGCCGGTGCCCGGCCGACTCCACCACCACGATGTCGTCGCCGGCCAGCACCGCGTCGCTCGGCTCCCGCAGGTCCGTGGCCAGCGTGGTGACCTCGCCGGTCGCCGGGTCGTAGCGGCGCAGCGCGTGGTTGTAGGTGTCGGACACCGCCACCGAACCGTCGGGCAGGACGGTCACCCCCAGCGGATGCTGGAACAGGGCCTGCTCGGCCGCGCCGTCGCGGTGCCCGAAGTCGAACAGGCCCGTCCCCACCGCGGTGTGGACGTGTCCCTCCAGGTCGACCCAGCGCAGGGCGCTCGTCTCGGAGTCCGCGAGCCACAGCCGGTCCTCGGTGGCCGCGAGACCGGACGGCTGGGCGAACCAGGCCTCGCCGGCCGGACCGTCCACCAGTCCCTCGTTGGTGGTGCCCGCGGCCACCGCCACCGTCCCCGCCCGCGGGTCGTAGGTCCACAGCTGGTGCACGCCCGCCATGGCGATCCACACCTTGCCGTCGAAGACCGCGACGTCCCAGGGGGAGGACAGGTCGATCTCGCGGGCCGCCCCCGCGGTCGGGGAGCCCTGCCACCACTGGCGTCCGGTGCCGGCGAGGGTGGTGACCTCACCGGTGGTCAGGTCCAGGCGCCGTAGCGCGTGGTTGACGGTGTCGGCGACGACCACCGAGCCGTCGTCGAGGAGCGCCAGCCCCTGCGGCTCGCTGAAGGAGGCCTCGGCCGCCGTACCGTCCGCGAAGCCGCGCGTCCCGGAGCCGATCCTGCGCACCACGGTCTCCGCGTCCTCCGCCAGCTCCACCAGCTGGTGCCGGGTGGTGTCACTGACCAGGAAGTTCCCGGAGGGCAGCAGCAGCGCCTTGCCGGGGAAACGCAGCGCGGTCGGCTCGGGCTCCGGCGCCACGTACGGGCCGTCGCCGCGCCGCAGGGTGCCCTTCGCCCCGTGCTCCGCCTCCAGCTCCTCCACCAGCCGCGCGATCGCGTGCGCGTGCCCCTCACCGGCGTGCTGCGCGACCACGTATCCCTCGGGGTCGATCACCACCAGCGTCGGCCAGGCCCGGACCGCGTACTGCTTCCAGGTGGCCAGCTCCGGGTCGTCGAGCACGGGGTGCGCCACGCCGTACCGCTCCACGGCGTCCACGACGGCCCGGTGCTCCGCCTCGTGCACGAACTTCGGCGAATGCACCCCGACGACCACCACCGTGTCCCGATGCCGCTCCTCCAACTCACGCAGCTCGTCGAGGACGTGCAGGCAGTTCACGCAACAGAAAGTCCAAAAATCAACAATTACGATGCGCCCGCGGAGCCCCGCGAGGCTGAGCTGCCTGTCACCTGTGTTGATCCAGCCGCCCTTGCCGATCAGCTCGGGGGCACGGACGCGAACGCGGCGCGGGGTGGGGGCCGGGGATGTGTCGCTCATGGATCAAGGGTGCCACTCGCCGCCGACAACCGGTCCAGCCTGTGGACAACTCGAATCGCCGCTGGTCAGGACAGTGCGTGACCCGTCGTGGCATCCACGTGGTCCGGGATGTCGTCGTGGCGGTCGCCGACCGTGGAGGTGCCGGTCGGTTCGAAGAGGAGGATCGAGGCTCCGGCCGGGGCGGCCGGCTTGTGCTCGGTGCCACGGGGGACGGTGAAGACCGAGCCCTTCGGGAGGACGACCGTGCGCTCACCGGCCGGCTCCCGCAGGGCGATGCGCAGCTCGCCCGCCAGGACCAGGAAGAACTCGTCGGTGTGGTCGTGGACGTGCCAGAGGTGCTCGCCCTCGACCTTGGCGACGCGGACGTCGTAGTCGTTCACGGCGGTGACGATGCGCGGGCTCCACAGGTCCTCGAAGGAGGCGAGGGCGTGGGCGAGGGAGACGGGTTCGCTGGTCATGGCGATCATCCTGGAGCTTCGGCCGGCACCCGCGTGAGTGCTAGAAATCGCACATGTCGCAAGGATCCTCTCAGTCGGCGCGGTCGACCCACCGGGTCGCCGTGATCGTCGACGCGGGTACCAATCCCTTCGAGGTCGGCGTGGCCACCGAGCTGTTCGGGCTGCCGCGGCCCGAGCTGGGGCTGCCCGTGCCGCCGTACGAGGTGACGCTCTGCGCGCCCACCCGCGAGGTGCGCATGAACCACGGCTTCTGCGGAGGCCGGTCTGCTGGACGGGCGGCCGGCCACCACGCACTGGCGCTGGGCGGACGCGTTCCGGGAACTGCACCCCCGGGTACTGCTCCGGCCCGACGTGCTCTTCGTCGACGACGGTGACCTGCTCACCGCCTCCGGCAGCGCGGCCGCACTCGACCTGGGGCTGCACATCTGGCGGCAGGACCACGGCGCCGAGGTCGCCAACGCGGTCTCCCGGCGGCTGGTGTTCGCCTCGCACCGCGACGGCGGCCAGCGGCAGTTCGTGGAGCGGCCGGTGCCCGACGTGCCGGACGAGTCGCTCGGCCCGCTGCTGGCCTGGGCGCAGGAACGGCTGGGAGAGCCGCTGACCGTGGCGGACCTGGCCGCGCGGGCCGCCGTCTCCCCCGCCACTCTGCACCGCCGGTTCCGCGCCCAGCTCGGCACCACCCCGCTGGCCTGGCTGACGGCCGAACGGGTGGCCCTGGCCTGCCGTCTGATCGAGCGCGGGGAGGAACGGCTTGACGTGGTGGCGGCGCGCAGCGGTCTCGGTACGGCCGCCAACCTGCGCACCCGGCTGCGGCGCGAGACGGGGCTCAGCCCGTCGGGTTACCGTCGGCGTTTCGGGCCGGTCGGCCGGGAAGGGGTACGGACATGAGATTCCAGGTGCGCGACCGGCTCCTCGGCTTCGGCGAGGACTACTGGATCGAGGACGAGCACGGCGACAAGGTGTTCCTCGTCGACGGCAAGGCCATGCGGCTGCGGGACACCTTCGAGCTGAAGGACCGGCACGGGCGGGTCCTCGTCGACTTCCACCAGAAGATGTTCGCCCTGCGCGACACGATGGTGATCGAGCGCGAGGGCGAGCCGCTGGCCACCATCAGGCGCAAGCGGCTCTCGCTGCTGCGCAACCACTACCGGGTCCGGCTGGCCGAGGGCACCGAACTGGACGTCAGCGGCAAGATCCTCGACCGCGAGTTCGCCGTCGAGTACGACGGTGAGCTGCTCGCCGTGATCTCCCGGCGCTGGCTGCACGTACGGGAGACCTACGGCGTCGACGTCGTACGGGACGACGCGGATCCGGCGCTGCTGATCGCCGTCGCGGTGTGCGTGATCCACCTCGCCGACAAGGAACGGGGCGAGGACTGACGGGGAGTCGGCCGACGGGAGGGACTGGCGGTGCCGGGGCAGGTCAGCGGTGGCGGGGCAGGTCAGCGGTGGCGGGGCGGGTCCAGGCCGAGCAGGCGGTCCTTGAGGGCCGGGAACTGTTCGCGGGTCGCGGCGACCCTGGCCGGGTCGAGGTCGACGGTGAGGACCTCCTCGCCGGCGCCCGCCTCGGCCAGCACCTCGCCCCACGGATCGACCACGATCGAGTGACCCGCCTGCGGAACTCCGGCGTGCGTGCCGGCCGTTCCACAAGCGAGCACGAACGCCTGGTTCTCGACCGCCCGCGCCTGGGCCAGCAGCGTCCAGTGCCCGCGTCGCCGCTCGGGCCAGCCCGCGGAGACCACCATGGTCTCGGCGCCGGCGTCGACGAGTCCGCGGAAGAGCTCGGGGAACCGGAGGTCGTAGCAGGTGGTCACGCCAAGGGTGGTCTCGGGGAGCCGGACGGTCACCAGTTCCTGCCCGGCGCCCATCAGCACCGCCTCGCCCTTGTCGAAGCCGAAGCGGTGGATCTTGCGGTAGGCCGCGGCCAGCTCACCGGAGGGGGAGAAGATGAGAGCCGTGTTGTAGAGGGGGCCGTCAGGGTCCCGTTCCGGGATCGAACCGGCGTGCAGCCAGACGCCCGCGTCGCTCGCCGCCTTCGCCATGGCCTCGTAGGTCGGGCCCTCGAGCGGCTCGGCCTCCGTGGTGAACTGCTCGTAGGCGAACGCGCCCGTCGTCCACAGCTCGGGCAGCACCACCAGATCGGCCCCGCCCTGCTCGCGCACCAGTGCGGTCACGCGCTGCCGACGAGATTCGACCGATTCGCCCTCGTTTACATCGATCTGAATGAGCGAGGCGCGCACACTACCACCGTCCTGGCATTCGAGTCGTCCACACGGGCCTACGATCGTCACACGAAAGCACTGCCGGGGTGCCTCACAGCAGCGTAACTTAGCGTCTCAAGACACCCGCCGACAGCAGCCCACCTCCAGCTGGCAGCGCCGCCACAACCTGCCCGAGTACCGACCGCCGAGGGGTCCCGTTTCCGTGAGTCTGCATCCCACCCTCCAGCCCTACGCCGACGCCTGGACCCACTCCATCGAAGCGATATCCGAGCTGGTGACGCCCCTCGTCGAGGGCGAGTGGAACCGGCGGACGCCATGCCCGGGGTGGTCGGTGCGCGATGTCGTCTCCCATGTCATCGGCATGGACTGCGAGATGCTCGGCGACCCGCGGCCCATCCACACCCTGCCGCGCGACCTCTTCCACGTCACCAACGAGCTCCAGCGGTACACGGAGATGCAGGTCGACGTACGACGCCACCACACGGCGCCGGAGATGACCTCCGAGCTGGAGTACACGGTCATCCGCCGCAACCGCCAGCTGCGCAACGAGTCGCGGGAGCCGGGGCACCTCGTGCGCGGGCCGATGGGCAAGGAGATCCCCCTCGAAGAGGCCATGCGCAACCACGCGTTCAACGTGTGGGTGCACGAGCAGGACCTGCGGGCGGCGCTCGGCCGGCCCGGCAACCTGGACTCGCCGGGCGCCCAGGTCGCCCGGGACGTACTGCTCGGCGAGCTGCCCCGGGTGGTCGCCACCGAGGCGGACGCGCCCCGCAGTTCGTCCGTCATCTTCGACGTGCACGGGCCGGTGGAGTTCCTGCGCACGATCCGGATCGACATCCAGGGCCGCGGCACCCTGGAGGCCACTCCGGCGCTCGGCCCGGCCGCCATCTTCACCCTGGACTGGGAGACCTACGTCCGGCTGGCCTGCGGCCGCACCACCCCGGAGGCGGTCGCGGACCGGGTGAAGGCGGAGGGCGACCCGGAACTGACGGCGGCGATCCTGCGGCACTTCGCGGTCACGCAGTAGGACGGCCGGGAGGCGCGAGGCGCGCGCCGGAAATTCGCTGTCCCCCACCGGGCGTCGCGGCCTACCTTGCCCGGCATGACCGCTGCCACCACGCCACACGACGACCTGCCGCCCCGCCTCACCCGCCTCACCTTCCACGGCCCGCTCTCCGAGGCCCGTGCGAGCGCGATGGTGCGGCGCCTCGCCGCGACCCGCCCGGCCACCGTGCTCGACATCGGCTGCGGCTGGGGCGAGTTGCTGCTCCGGCTGCTGGCCGCCGTACCGGGTGCGCGGGGCGTCGGCGTGGATCTGAACGCCGCGGACCTGGAGCGGGGGCGCCGGGCCGCCGGGGCGCGGGGGCTGGCGGACCGGGTGGAGTTCGCCGAGGAGTCCGCGACCGGGACGGGGCGCGGACCGGCCGACGTGGTGCTGTGCCTGGGCGCGAGCCAGGCGCTGGGCGACGATCCGGTGACCGCCCTGCGGGAGCTGCGCCGCCTGGTGGCCGACGGCGGGCGGGTCCTGCTGGGCGAGGGTTTCTGGCAGCGCGTCCCGACGGACGCGGAGCTCTCCCGGATGTGGCCCGGTGCCTCGGCCGCCGACCACCACGGGCTCCCGGCGCTGGTCGACCTGGCGGTGGCCGCGGGGTTCCGCCCCGAGTGGACCGAGACGGCGAATCCCGACGAGTGGGAGGAGTTCGAGTCGGGCTACCAGGCGGACACGGAGGTCTGGCTGGCGGCCAACCCCGCCCACCCCCTGGCGAGGGAGACCCGTGAACGCCTCGACAGCCACCGAGCGGCCTGGCTGACCTACCGGGGCGTCCTGGGCATCGCCTACCTGACGCTCGTACCGACGACCGCCTGAGCGCGTCACGGGTGGCCGGCGGGTTACCCGCGGACCGCCCGCAGACCGCTAGCGAAACGCCCGCAGGCTGCCCGCAGGCCGCCCGCGGGCGAAGGCCTACGCGGGTACGTGCACCGTCTCCACCCGGCTCGCCACCAGCCGCTCCCGTTCCCGCCGGACCGCCCGCGCCCGCAGCCGCAGGATCTGGCTCACGCCCAGCGCCTGGAGCACGAACACGCAGGAGAACGCCACGGTGTAGTTGTCACCGGTCGCGTCCAGGAGCACGCCGACCACGAACAGCGTCGTCATCGAGGCCACGAAACCACCCATGTTGGTGATCCCGGACGCGGTCCCCTGTCGCTCGGGCGGGTTGGCGGGCCGCGCGAAGTCGAAGCCGATCATCGACGCCGGCCCGCACGCGCCGAGCACCGTGCACAGCACCACCAGCAGCCACATCGGCGCATGGTCGCCGGGATACCCCAGCGTCGCCGCCCAGACCGCCGCGGTCGCCGCCACCGTGCCCAGCGCCAGCGGCAGCCGGGCCGTGTGGTGCCGGGCGACGATCTGGCCGTAGACCAGTCCGACGGCCATGTTGGACAGCACCACCAGGGTGAGCAGTTCCCCGGCCGTGGCACGGGACAGCCCCTGCGCCTGCACCAGGAACGGCAGCCCCCACAGCAGCAGGAACACCATCGCCGGGAACTGGGTGGTGAAGTGCACCCACAGGCCGAGCCGGGTCCCCGGCTCCCGCCAGGACTCGGCGATCTGTTTCCGCACGTAGGCCGCTCCCTGGTGCGGGAAGGGCTCCGGCTCGTACCCCTCGGGGTGGTCCTTGAGGAAGCACAGCACGAGGACCAGCACCACCACACCGGCCAGCGCGCTGCCCGCGAACGCCGGGGTCCAGCCGATGCCGTGCAGCAGCCGGGCCAGGACAAGGGTGGAGACGAGGTTGCCCGCCATGCCGACGAGGCCGGCGAGCTGGGCGATCATCGGCCCGCGGCGCACCGGGAACCAGCGGGTGCCGAGCCGCAGCACGCTGATGAACGTCATCGCGTCACCGCAACCGAGCAGCGCGCGGGAGGCGAGCGCGGTGCCGTACGAGGGGGAGAAGGCGAAGCCCAGTTGTCCGGCGGTGTACAGCACCGCGCCGATGGACAGCACCTTCTTCGTGCCGAGGCGGTCGACCAGCAGGCCGACGGGTATCTGCATGCCGGCGTAGACCAGCAGCTGGAGGATGGAGAAGGTGGACAGCGCCGAGGCGCCGACGTGGAAGCGGTCGGCCGCGTCGAGGCCGGCCACCCCGAGGGACGTACGGAAGATGACGGCGACGAAGTAGACCGAGACGCCTATGCCCCAGACGGCGGCGGCCCGGCGGCCGCCCGGAGGGTCGTCGGGCAGCGTCGTACCGCTGCGGCTCATCGGACCTCACCCCGCGCCAGGTGCGAGAACCAGTCGACGTGCCGGTGCACCAGCTCGACGGCGCGGTCGGCGTCGCCGGCCCGCAGCGCGTCCAGGATCTCCTCGTGCTCGGTCAGGGACTTGGCGATCCGGTCGGGGTGGGCATGCATGATCGCGACACCCATCCGAAGCTGGCGGTCACGCAGTTGGTCGTAGAGGCGGGAGAGGATCTCGTTGCCGCCGTCGCGGACGATCTCGGCGTGGAAGCAGCGGTCGGTGACGGCCGCGGCGGCCAGGTCACCGGCGGCGGCCTCGGTCTTCTGCCGCTCCAGCAGTTCCCCGAGGCGGGCCACCAGCGTCGGGGAGGGCGGTACGGCCTTGCGCACCGCGTGTTCCTCGACCAGCATCCGGGTCTCCACCACGTCCGCGATCTCCTGCGCGGAGACGGGCAGCACCATGGCGCCCTTCTTCGGGTAGAGCCTGATCAGACCCTCGACCTCGAGGCGGAGCAGCGCTTCGCGCACCGGGGTGCGGGACACCCCGACGGCCTCGGCCAGCTCGCCCTCGGTGAGCAGCGTGCCGCCTTCGTAACGGCGGTCCAGGACTGCTTGTTTGACATGGGAGTAGACACGGTCGGCGGCAGGGGGCTGTTTCACGGCCAGAGGCATGCCTACAGCATAGATACAACACGTACGCAAGCGGCCCGTTCGTCCACCATCCGGACGTGACGTAAATCGCTCTCAGCGGCCGCACAACCATCTGTGCTACTTACGTGTCACACACATGCGGCCCCACTCGCTTCGGCACCCCCAACTCGGCCGCACGCCAGGGGCATTACGACTCGACTCGACTCGGGGTATTTCAGTTGATTACCGGTATTAAGGGCACCCGCCTCCGCAAGGCCGTCGCCGTCGCCGTCACGTCCGGCGCGATGCTGGCGACCGGGGCCCTCACCGCGGCTCCCGCGCAGGCCGTCACCAAGCCCTCGATCGTGGCCAAGGGCGGCTACGTGATGAACAACGCGACCGCGAAGACCCTGTACACGAAGGCGGCGGACACGCAGCTGTCCACCGGCTCGACCACGAAGATCATGACCGCCAAGGTCGTGCTCGCGCAGTCCAACCTGAACCTGGACGCCAAGGTCACCATCCAGAAGGCCTACAGCGACTACGTCGTCGCCAACAACGCCTCCCAGGCGCACCTCATCGTCGGCGACAAGGTCACCGTCCGCCAGCTGCTCTACGGGCTGATGCTGCCCTCCGGCTGCGACGCGGCCTACGCCCTCGCCGACAAGTACGGCTCGGGCACCACGCGCGCCAAGCGCGTCTCCAACTTCATCGGCAAGATGAACACCGCCGCGAAGAACCTGGGTCTGACGCACACCCACTTCGACTCCTTCGACGGCATCGGCAACGGCAACAACTACTCGACGCCGCGCGACCTGACGAAGATCGCCAGCAGCGCGATGAAGAACTCCACGTTCCGCACGGTCGTCAAGACGAAGAAGTACACGGCGAAGACGATCACCAAGACCGGTTCCACCCGCACCATGTCGGCGTGGACCAACACCAACACGCTGCTCAGCAGCTACAGCGGTGCGATCGGCATCAAGACCGGCTCCGGCCCCGAGGCCAAGTACTGCCTGGTCTTCGCCGCCACCCGCAACGGCAAGACGGTCATCGGCACCGTCCTCGCCTCCTCGTCGATCACCCAGCGCGCCACGGACGCCACGAAGCTCCTGAACTACGGCTTCGCGACGATCTGACCCACCGGGCACCGAACCGACGAAGGCCCGCCGCAACCCGTGCGGCGGGCGAAAGGGCGAGACCGTGACCTTCAGTCACGGTCTCGCCCTTCTTTCACTTCTCGCCGGCTCTCAGCCCCACGTGATCAACCGCTTCGGCTGCTCCAGGATGGCCGCGATGTCTGCCAGGACCTTCGAGCCGAGCTCTCCGTCCACCAGCCGGTGGTCGAAGCTGAGCGCCAGGGTGGTGACCTGACGGGGCTTCACCTTGCCCTTGTGGACCCACGGCTGGAGCTTGATCGCGCCGACGGCGAGGATCGCCGCCTCGCCCGGGTTGAGGATCGGGGTGCCCGTGTCGATGCCGAAGACGCCGACGTTGGTGATGGTGACCGTGCCGCCCTGCATCGCGGCCGGCGACGTCTTGCCGTCCCGCGCGGTCGTGACCAGTTCGCCCAGCGACTCGGCCAGCTGCGGCAGCGTCTTCGCGTGGGCGTCCTTGATGTTCGGGACGATCAGCCCGCGCGGGGTGGCCGCGGCGATGCCCAGGTTGACGTAGTGCTTGAGCACGATCTCCTGGTTCGCCTCGTCCCAGGACGCGTTGATGTCCGGGTTGCGCTTGACGGCGACCAGCAGGGCCTTGGCGATGAGGAGCAGCGGGTTGACCCGCAGGCCCTGCATCTCCTTGTCCTGCTTCAGCTCCTCGACCAGCTTCATCGTGCGCGTCACGTCCACCGTCACGAACTCCGTGACGTGCGGCGCCGTGAACGCCGAGCCGACCATCGCCGCCGCCGTGGCCTTGCGGACACCCTTGATGGGGACGCGGGTCTCACGACCGGTGTCGTAGGAGGCGACGGGGGCCGCGGGAGCGACGGGGGCCGCCGGGACGGCCGCCTGCTGAGGGGCTTCCGTGGGAACGGCCGCCACCGCCGCGTGCACGTCCTCGCGGGTGATGACGCCGTCCGGACCCGACGGGGTCACCGTGGCCAGGTCCACCCCGAGGTCCTTCGCCAGCTTGCGCACCGGCGGCTTGGCCAGCGGCCGCGGGCGCTCCTGCGGGACGAGGGCGGCGGCGGGCTCGTGGGTGTGCCCGTTCAGTTCGCTCTGGACCGCCGCCTGGACCGCGGCCTCGGCGGCCGTCGGCTCCGGGCCCTTGCGCGGGCGGCGCTTCGTGGAGGAAGCGGCGACGCCGTAGCCGACGAGGACCGGCTGGCGGCCCTCCGGCTTCCGCTCCGGCTCCGGCTCCACGGCGGCGGGTTCCTCTGCCGCGGCCTCGACGGGGGCGCCGCCCGCCACGTCGACCGCGATGATCGCGGTGCCCACGTCCACCGTGGTGCCCTCGGCGAAGCGCAGCTCGCGCACCACCCCGTCGTAGGGGATGGGCAGTTCGACGGCCGCCTTGGCGGTCTCGACCTCGCACACCACCTGGCCGTCGGTGACCGTGTCACCGGGCTGGACGTACCACTTGAGGATCTCGGCCTCGGTGAGCCCCTCGCCCACGTCCGGCATCTTGAACTCGCGTACGGACGCTTCCGTCATCGTCGTCACGACCCTCTCCTCAGTACGCCAGGGCACGGTCGACGGTGTCGAGCACCCGGTCCAGGCCCGGTAGGTACTCCTCCTCCAGGCGGGCCGGCGGGTACGGCGCGTGGTAGCCGCCGACCCGGAGCACCGGGGCCTCCAGGTGGTAGAAGCAGCGCTCGGTGATGCGGGCGGCGATCTCCGCGCCGGAGCCGAAGAACACCGGTGCCTCGTGGACCACGACGAGCCGGCGGGTCTTCTCGACCGAGGCCTGGATGGCGTCGAAGTCCAGCGGGGAGACGGACCTGAGGTCCAGGATCTCCAGGGACTTGCCCTCCTCGGCGGCCGCGTCGGCGACCTCCTGGCAGAGCTTCACCATCGGGCCGTAGGCGGCGAGCGTCAGGTCGGTGCCCTCGCGGACCACACGGGCCTTGTGCAGCGGGCCGGGGATGGCCTCCGTGTCGACCTCGCCCTTGTCCCAGTAGCGGCGCTTGGGCTCGAAGAAGATCACCGGGTCGTCGCTCTGGATGGCCTGCTGCATCATCCAGTAGGCGTCCGAGGAGTTGGCCGGGGAGACGATCTTCAGGCCGGCCACGTGCGCGAACAGCGCCTCGGGGGACTCGGAGTGGTGCTCGACCGCGCCGATGCCACCGCCGTAGGGGATCCGGACGACGACCGGCATCTTGACCTTGCCCAGCGAGCGGGCGTGCATCTTCGCGAGCTGGGTGACGATCTGGTCGTAGGCCGGGAAGACGAAGCCGTCGAACTGGATCTCCACCACCGGGCGGTAGCCGCGCAGGGCGAGGCCGATCGCGGTGCCCACGATGCCGGACTCGGCGAGCGGGGTGTCGATGACACGGCTCTCGCCGAAGTCCTTCTGAAGGCCGTCGGTGACACGGAAGACGCCACCGAGCTTGCCGACGTCCTCGCCCATGACGAGGACCTTCGGGTCCGTTTCCAGGGCGCGGCGCAGCGACTCGTTGATCGCCTTGGCCAGAGCCATCTTCTCCGCCATGATCAGACCCCCTCGACGTCCGCGAACGACGCCTGGTAGGCGGCGAACTGGGCTCGTTCCTCGTCGACGAGCGCATGCCCGTCCGCGTACACGTTCTCGAAGATGGCGAAGTTGTCCGGGTCCGGCATGGCCCGTACCGCTTCGCGCACTCGCCTGCCCAACGCCTCGGACTCGGTCTCGAGTTCCGCGAAGAATCCCTCGTCCGCGTGGTTTGCGGCCTCCAGGTACCGGCGCAGGCGCAGGATCGGGTCCTTCGCCTCCCAGGCCTCGCGCTCCTCGTCGGCCCGGTACTTGGTCGGGTCGTCGGAGGTGGTGTGGGCACCCATCCGGTAGGTGTACGCCTCGACGAGCGTCGGGCCCTCGCCGCTGCGGGCCCGCTCCAGCGCCCACTTGGTGACGGCGAGGCAGGCCAGCACGTCGTTGCCGTCGACGCGGACGCCGGGGAAGCCGAAGCCCTGGGCACGCTGGTAGAGCGGGACGCGGGTCTGCTTCTCGGTCGGCTCGGAGATCGCCCACTGGTTGTTCTGGCAGAAGAACACCACCGGGGCGTTGTAGACCGCGGAGAAGGTGAACGATTCGGCGACGTCGCCCTGGCTGGACGCGCCGTCGCCGAAGTAGGCGATCACCGCGCTGTCCGCGCCGTCCTTGGCGACGCCCATCGCGTAGCCGGTGGCGTGCAGCGTCTGGGAGCCGATGACGATCGTGTACAGGTGGAAGTTGTTGCTGTTGGGGTCCCAGCCGCCGTGGTTGACGCCGCGGAACATGCCCAGCAGGTTGGTCGGGTCGACCCCGCGGCACCAGGCGACGCCGTGCTCGCGGTAGGTCGGGAAGACGTAGTCGTCCTCGCGGGTGGCGCGCCCGGAGCCGATCTGGGCGGCCTCCTGGCCGAGCAGGGAGGCCCACAGGCCCAGTTCGCCCTGGCGCTGGAGGGCGGTGGCCTCGGCGTCGAATCGGCGGGTGAGCACCATGTCGCGGTACAGGCCGCGCAGTTCGTCGGGGGTGATCCCGGCGACGTAGGCGTCGTACTCGGCGTTCCTGACCCGCTTGCCCTCGGGGGTCAGCAGCTGTACGAGCTCGGGATCGGTGCTCTTCTTCGCCGTGGTGCGAGTGGTGGTGCGGCTGGTGGTGCGCTTGGTGCCGGTCTTGCTGCCGGTGGTACCGGCCTTGCCTGCGGCGCTGCGTCGCGGTGTGCCCGCGGCACTGCTGTCCACGCTCACGTGTGCTCCTCCGTCGGTCCGGCCCCCGGGGTTGCCGGGTGAACCAGTGCGGCTCACCTGCTTCCGACACCCGTGGCACGGGGTGTGTGCCACTCGGCCGGGAACAGGCGTGACAGGTGCCCCGGCGAGCGCCCTGCAACATGCACGTTACCCAGTGCTCCACATTTCTGTGAAACCCCTCCTGACCTGCGTTTTTGCTTGGAAATCCAAGTACTTTTTGCTTGGGTTTCCTAGTAGATCGACGCGGGCCGGAAGCTAGCTGGTCAGAGCCTTGCAGGACGCCGGAGCAACGGCACGTTATCCCGCAGGACCAGGTGACGGGAAGAGTCCCGGTGAGTAACCGGCTCGGCCGCGTCGGCGCTCCCGAGCGCGAATCCGTCGCACCCGAGTTCGTCACGAGCCCTGCTGTGACCGAAAGCGACCATCGACGACTGTGTGCAACAATCCCCAGGTCACGGGCGGAATACGTGCCCTAGCATCTCCCGCGTGCCGCGCTTATCCGTACCACCCCTCGTGCCCCACGCGCCCCCTCTGGGCGCCCTGCTCCGGCTGTACGCCGCCGGTTCCGCGCTCGCCTGCGAGCCCGTCGAACAGGGCCTGCTCAACCGCGGCTACCGCCTCCGCACCACCCACGGCCGCTACTTCCTCAAGCACCACTTCGACCCGGACACCGCCGACCCGGCAGCCATCGAGCGCCGTCATCTGGCCACCCAGCGCCTCGCCGCCCTCGGCGTCCCGGTCGCCCCGCCGCTGGCCCACCGCGAGGGCCGTACGGTCGCGGTGGTCGGCGGGCACGCCTACGCGCTGCACCCCTGGATCGACGGCAGGCACCGGCACGGCGGACAGCTCACGCGCGGGGAGTGCGTGCGGCTCGGCGCGCTCCTGGGCGCCGTGCACGCCTGTCTGGAGCGTGTGATGCCGCCGAAGGGGCGCACCCGCCCCGCCACCAGCCCTCATCCCGTGGAGAGCGCCGACCCCGCCGACACCTTCGCGCTCATCGACGACCTGCTCACCCAGGTCAGCCGCCACCGCCCCGCCGACGCCTTCGACGAACTCGCCCGCCACCGGCTCCTGGAACGCCGGGCGCTCCTGGAACAGCACGCCGGCCGGCGCCCGCCGCGCGGCGGTTCGGTGGGCTGGGTGCACGGGGACTTCCACCCGTTCAACCTGCTCTACAAGGACGACGACGCCCCCGCCGCGATCGTCGACTGGGACCGGCTCGGGGTGCAGCCCCGCGCGGAGGAGGCGGTACGCGCCGCCGTGATCTTCTTCGTCCGCCCGGCGGGCGCGCTGGACCTGCGCAAGGTGCGCGCGTACGCGCGCGCGTACCGGCGCGCGGCCGGCGCCACGCCCTCGGAACTGGCGGCGGCCGTGCACCGGGTGTGGTGGGAGCGGCTCAACGACTTCTGGATGCTGCGCTGGCACTACGAGCGCGGCGACACCCGCGCGGATCCGCAGTTCCCGGCCGCCTCGGCCCTCGCCGTGTGGTGGACCAGGGAGTACGACGCGGTGTGCGACGCGTTCGTGGCGTGACGCCGGCCGGTCGCACGAGAAGGTGCCCCCCGGATCGCCGGAGGGCACCTTCTCTCAGTGACCGAAGGGGGTGGGTGTCCTTCAACCGCCGCCCACGCCCGAGATCGTGTTGCCGACGTCCCCGCCGTCGTCGCCCGTGCCCGTCGTGTCGGAGGGCTGGGTGTCCGGCGAGCTCTCCGTGTCGGTGGGCTGCGAGGCGCTCGCCGTGTCGCTCGGCTCGTCGCTCGGCTCGCTGCTCTGCTCCTGGGACTGGCTGTACGTCGGGGTCGGCGACGGCGTGTAGTGGTTGTTGTTGCCGCTGCCCGAACCGCTCGTGCCGGTCTCCGTCTCCGTGGCCGTGTTGCTGGCCTCGTCGGAGGGGCTGGAGCTGGGCGTCTCGTCCTTGGTGCTCTGCGAGACGGACGGGGACTCCGACGCCCCCGACCCGCCGCCGTCGCCGCCACCGCCCTTGTTCAGCGCCAGCGCGACGCCCGCCGCGATGGCGATCACCGCGAGGACGGCCAGGATCCACAGCTTGCCGCGCCCGCTGCCCTTGTTGCCGTTGCCCTCGAATCCGCCCTCGTCCCCGCCGCCGTAGCCGGACGGCAGGATCGGCTGCGGGATCTGCGTGGTCCCGGAGGCGGTCGGATGCGCCATCACGGTCGTACCCGCGAACCCCGCCGCCGGGGTGTGCCGGCCGTCGTGCAGGGCGACCGGGCCGGTGTTCCAGGTGCCGGTGTGGCCGCCCTGGTCGTACAGCATCTGGATGCCGTACTGGACCAGGCCGCGCATCTCCTCGGCGGTCTGGAAACGGTCGTCGGGCTCCTTGGCGAGCGAGCGCATGACCAGGCCGTCCAGTTCCGGCGGGGCCGCGCCCTCGGAGGTCTGGGACGGCGGCACCGGGATGTCCTGGACGTGCTGGTAGACCACCGACAGCGGGGTCTCGCCGATGAACGGCGGCCGCAGCGCGAGGAGTTCGTACAGCAGGCAGCCGGTGGCGTACAGGTCGGAGCGGTGGTCGACGGCCTTGCCGAGTGCCTGCTCCGGCGACAGGTACTGGGGCGTGCCCATGACCATGCCGGTCTGCGTCATCGTCGTGGACGCGCCGTGCAGGGCACGGGCGATGCCGAAGTCCATCACCTTGACGGAACCGGTCTGCGTGATGATGACGTTGGCCGGCTTGATGTCGCGGTGCACGATGCCGTGCTGGTGCGAGTAGGCCAGCGCGTCCAGCACCCCGGAGACGATGGTGAGGGCCTGCTCGGGGCCCGGCGCCTCGGCGTTGATCAGCAGGTCACGGATGGTGTGGCCCTCGACCAGCTCCATCACGATGTACGGCACCGACTGGCCGCCGACGACGTCCTCGCCGGAGTCGTACACCGCCACGATGGCATGGTGGTTGAGGCCGGCGACCGACTGTGCCTCGCGCGTGAAGCGGGCCTTGGAGACCGGGTCCTCCGCCAGGTCGGCCCGGAGCAGCTTGACCGCCACGGTGCGGCCGAGCCGTACGTCCTCGGCGGCGAACACCTCGGCCATGCCGCCCCGGCCGAGACGATGGGTCAGCCGGTACCGGCCGTCGCCGACCAGGCCCTGGTTGCCCCACATCTCCGGCGCGTCTGACATACCGCCGCCAGTCGCCTCGGGGTCGGACGGGCCCTGGGCGCTGTGCGTCTGTGCCATCGGTCCTCGCCGTCGTTTCTGCCCGCGGTGCGCGCGGTGTTGTCACGGTCTCCGTCGGCCACGCTACAGCCTCCGCGCAACCCGCAGGTCCGGGATCCGGCCCGTGGACGGACCGGTCATCAAACCCCTACCACTCGCCGTCGTGCAAATTCTGTGTACCGGGCGTACGCCCGCTGTAACGCTTCCGCGGCTCTTCTTTCGCGTACGGTCACGGAACGGGCACCGCGCTTGACGTGTCAGTGCCCTCGGGCAGACTTGGGCGGGAATGAGACATTCGATCAACAAGGGTGCCTGAGTTGCCGGGCGGGGGACGGGGAAGATGAGCCAGGACGGCACACATGGCCGTTACACGGGGCTGGCTCTGGCCGGCGGCCGCTACCAGCTGCGCGACCTGCTCGGCGAGGGCGGCATGGCCTCCGTGCACCTGGCGTACGACTCGGTCCTGGACCGGCAGGTCGCGATCAAGACCCTGCACACCGAACTCGGCCGGGAGCAGGCCTTCCGCGAGCGTTTCCGCCGCGAGGCCCAGGCAGTGGCCAAGCTCACGCACACCAACATCGTCTCCGTCTTCGACACCGGCGAGGACGCGCTCGACGGCGCCACGATGCCGTACATCGTCATGGAGTACGTGGAAGGCCGCCCGCTCGGCTCGGTGCTCGACGAGGACGTACGGCGGCACGGCGCGATGCCCGCCGACAAGGCGCTGAAGATCACCGCCGACGTGCTGGCCGCGCTGGAGATCAGCCACGAGATGGGGCTGGTCCACCGCGACATCAAGCCGGGCAACGTGATGATGACCAAGCGCGGGGTCGTCAAGGTGATGGACTTCGGCATCGCCCGTGCCATGCAGTCCGGGGTCACCTCGATGACCCAGACCGGCATGGTCGTCGGCACCCCGCAGTACCTCTCCCCGGAGCAGGCCCTCGGCCGGGGGGTGGACGCCCGCTCCGACCTGTACTCGGTCGGCATCATGCTGTTCCAGCTGGTCACCGGGCGGCTGCCGTTCGACGCGGACTCGCCGCTGGCGATCGCCTACGCGCATGTCCAGGAGGAGCCGGCCGCCGCCTCCTCGATCAACAGTTCGCTGCCCCCGGCCGTGGACGCGCTGATCGCCCGCGCCCTGAAGAAGAACCCGAACGAGCGCTTCCCGACCGCCGAGTCCATGCGCGACGAGTGCCTGCGGGTGGCCGCCTCGCTCCAGCCGGCCGCGCCCAGCATCGTGCCGGGCGTCCCGCGGACCCAGAGCGGCTCCGGGGTCGGCTCCGCGGTGTTCCCGCCGGTCGACCAGGCCACCCCGGCGCCTCCCGGGCCGGTGCAGACGCCGTACCAGCCGGCGCCCGCCCCGAATCCGTACGGCACCCCGGCACCGGCCCCGTCACCCGCCTACGGCTATCCGCAGCAGGCGGGCTACCCGGCCCCGGCCGGGTACGGCCGGCCGACGCCGTCGACCCCGCCGTACAACATGACCCCGCAGACGGTCTCCACCGGTGCGGGGGGCGCTGGCGGCGGGAAGGGCAACCGGCCGGTGGTCATCGGGTCGATCGCGGTCTCGCTGATCGCGGTGATCGGCCTGGTCGTGGCCCTGACGCTGAACAACAACGGCGACGGCGGCACGGACGACACCGGCGGCAGCGGTGGCGGTACCGCGAGCGCCACGGCCTCGCATGCCTCCGGCTATCGCGGGCCCGACACCTCGAGGACGGTCGAGACGACCGAGTGCACCGAACCCGAGGAGTCCTACAACGACCCCAAGAAGGTGCGGGTCCCGGACTTCAAGTTCAAGTACATCAAGTCGGTCAAGGCGTGCTTCCAGGCCGCGGGCTGGAAGATGAAGGTCACCCCGGTGGACGAGAACACGTACGGCGACGGCACGATCATGGACCAGTTCCCGTCCTCCGGCACGGACGTCGACCCGAAGGACGTGCCGACCATCGAGCTCAAGGTGTCCACGGGCAACCCGGCCACCGGCTGAGGCACGAGGACACAAGAGGGGCACGAGGGCGTAGGAAACGCACGAGGACATAAGAAGGGCCCGGCGGTCGCGCGCCGGGCCCTTTCGCCTGCTCGAGGTCCTGCTCCAGAGGCCTGCTCCAGAGGTCCAACTCCAGAGGTCCAACTCCAGAGGTCCAGCTCCAGAGGTCCAGCTCTAGAGGTACGGCCCGCCGGTGCGGCCGGCCTGGCCGTGCTCCTCGCCCTCGTGACCGACACCCGGCGGCAGCGCGCGGCGCATCTGCTCCAACTGGGCGCGGGCGGCCATCTGCTGGGCGAACAGGGTGGTCTGGATACCGTGGAAGAGCCCCTCCAGCCAACCCACCAACTGGGCCTGCGCGATCCGCAGTTCCGCGTCGGAGGGGGTCGAGTTGTCGGTGAACGGCAGCGAGAGCCGCTCCAGTTCCTCCACCAGCTCCGGCGCCAGCCCGTCCTCCAGCTCCTTCACGGAGCTGGCGTGGATCTCCTTGAGCCGGACCCGGCTGGCCTCGTCGAGGGGAGCCGCGCGCACCTCCTCCAGCAGCTGCTTGATCATGCTGCCGATCCGCATGACCTTGGCGGGCTGCTCCACCATCTCCGTCACCGGGATCTCGCGGGAGTCCTCGTCCCCGTTGCCGCCGCCGAGAGCCATTCCGTCCTGGCCCACGACCAGGATCTGGGGGTTCTCGGGCGACCGTTCGTTCCTCGGCATCTCCATGCCGTCATTCTCTCGCACCCGGACACCTCACCACCGTGGTGCCCCCCATCGGGGCTGATCCACCGTTCTCACGGGGCCCAGGACCGGCCGTAGACCCATCGGCCGAACCAGAAATGCCGGGTCTGCCCGTACATGTGAATCTGAGGAGCGTCGGCCCCGACGACGACTGTGCTCCAGGAGGTCACCGACGTGACTCCAAGGCCGCGAACCACCCTCGGCGGTATACGGCTCACGCCGGCCCGCCTGCTGCTCGTGCTCGCGACGGTCCTGCTGCCCTGCGGCACGGCCACCGCCCACGAGCCCGGGCCCAAGCCCTCGGACTCCACCGGCTCCCCGGCCTCCCCCGAGCCGTCCCTGGCCGGAACCGTGGCCGGTGAGGGCCGGCTGCGACCGGGGCGGCCCCAGGGACCGGCGGTGGCGGTGGAGGGTGACGACGACCAGGACGCCGTACCGGACGACGACCAGGCCGACGACCCAGAGGCCGTACCGGACGACGGCCAGGCCGACGACCCGGACGGGGCGACGGCCACGGAGCCCGCGGGGAGCGACGCCGGAAACCCGTCCGCCACCGCCGCGCAGCCGCCCCGGGACGCCGTCCTGGGCCCGGCCTCCCCGCAGCCGCCGCCCGTCCACCAGGCCATCGCCCCCGGCCAGGACGACGGCACCGAGCCCGTGCTGGACATCCTGCCGCTCGGCAGCGGCCTGGTCCTGGTCGGCCTCGGACTCGGCCTCGCCTTCATAGGACTGCGGGTGCGGCGGAGCTAGGCCCAGTCCGGCGGACCGGCCACCGGGCCCGCGGGAGCCCGCTAGCCGACGGTCAGCAGGACCTTCCCGATGTGCGTGCTGGCCTCCACCACCCGGTGTGCCTGCGCGGCCTCGGCCATCGGCAGCTCCTGGTCGACGATCGCACGGACATGGCCCTGGGGGATCAACGGCCACACGTGCTCCCGTACCGCCGCGACGATCGCCGCCTTCTCGGCGAGCGGGCGGGCACGCAGCGAGGTCGCGCTGATCGCGGCCCGCTTGCCGAGCAGCGCGCCGATGTTCAGCTCGCCCTTGACGCCACCCTGCATACCGATGATCGCGAGCCGTCCGTTGACCGCGAGGGCCTGTACGTTCCGGTCCAGGTACTTGGCGCCCATGTTGTCGAGGATGACGTCGGCGCCGGCGCCGTCGGTGGCCGCCTTCACCTCTTCGACGAAGTCCTGCTCGCGGTAGTTGACGAGGATGTCCGCACCGAGTTCGGCGCAGAAGTCCAGCTTCTCCTTGGTGCCCGCGGTGACCGCGACCTTGGCGCCGACCGCCTTGCCCAGCTGGATCGCCATGGTGCCGATGCCGCTGGAACCGCCGTGCACGAGCAGCGTCTCGCCGGGGCGCAGGTGGGAGATCATGAAGACGTTCGACCAGACCGTGCAGGCCACCTCGGGCAGCGCGGCGGCCTGCCGGAGGTCCACCCCGTCGGGGACCGGCAGCAGCTGCCCGGCCGGTACGGCGACCTGCTCTGCGTAGCCGCCGCCCGCGAGCAGCGCGCACACCTCGTCGCCGACCGACCAGCCGGAGACTCCGGCGCCGATCGCGGTGATCCGCCCTGAGCACTCGAGACCGGGATACACGGACGCGCCCGGTGGCGGCGGGTAGTAACCCTGTCGTTGCATGATGTCGGCGCGGTTGACGGCGCTGGCCGCCACCTCGACCAGCACTTCGCCATCGCCGGGCACCGGGTCGGGGACCTCGGCCCACACCAGCGCCTCGGGTCCTCCGGGTTCGGGAATCGTGATCGCATGCATGCCGGCGACGCTACTCCCCACCCGGTCCGGCCTCGACGGTGGCAGGACCGGCCGCTCGCCCGGTCAGGCGCGGGGCAGCGGCCGTATGTCCGGTGCGACCCGGGCGCCCGGGGAGGCACGGACGATGGTGATCAGGCGGTCGGTCGACTGGATGGTCCCGACGGACGGGTCGTCGTAACCGAGCACCCGGTGTCCGCGCAGGACGCTCACCACCAGGTCGGCCGTCTCGCGCGGGGTCCTGCCGACCTCGGACTTGACCGCCGGGCGCTCCACCAGGTCCAGGCCGCTGCCCTGCTGGATGAGGTCCTCTATGACCATGCCGGCGGCGGGGCTGAGCACGGAGAGGCCCAGCAGCCGGCCGGCCGCGCTGGCGCTGGTGATGACGGCGTCGGCGCCGGACTGCTTGAGCAGCGGCGCGTTCTCCTCCTCACGGACCGCCGCCACGATCTTCGCGCCCTTGTTGAGCTGCCGCGCGGTCAGGGTGACCAGGACCGCGGTGTCGTCGCGCTGGGTGGCGATGATGATCTGCCGGGCCCGCTGCACCTCGGCGCGCTTCAGCACCTCGCTGCGGGTCGCGTCCCCGATGACCCCCGCGTATCCGTCGGCGGTGGCCGCGTCGATCACCTTGGAGCTGGGGTCGACCACCACGACCTGTTCGGCCTTCAGCCCGGTCGCGCAGACGGTCTGGATCGCCGAGCGTCCCTTCGTGCCGAAGCCGACGACGACGGTGTGATCGCGCAAGGTGGACCTCCAGCGGTTCTGCCGCCACTCCTCCCGGGTGC
This sequence comes from Streptomyces arenae, assembly GCF_022343545.1. Classification (NCBI taxonomy): domain Bacteria; kingdom Bacillati; phylum Actinomycetota; class Actinomycetes; order Kitasatosporales; family Streptomycetaceae; genus Streptomyces; species Streptomyces arenae. The sequence continues at coordinate 333,568 of NZ_JAKQYH010000018.1, read as the reverse complement.
GTTCGGTGAGGACTTCCAGCGTGGTGCCGACCAGGATGATCAGGAACAGCACGCGCAGGGGCGTGATGACGAAGATGTTGATGAGCCGGGCGCCGTCGCTGACCGGGGTGATGTCGCCGTAGCCGGTCGTGGAGAGGGTGACGGTCGCGTAGTAGAAGGCGTCGAGCAGGTCGATCGAGCTGTCCGAGGTGTCGTTGTAGCCGTCACGGTCGGCGTAGACGATCAACGCGGTGGCGACGAGCACCAGCAGCGCCATGAGCAGCCGCTTGGTGACCTGGCGGATCGGGCGCTCCACCACCTTCCTCGGCAGCTTCACCCGATGGGGCACCAGATGTTCGTCCGCCTGGCGGGCGATGGCGTCATGGCCGGGAAGTTTCACGTGAAACACACCCCGATGCCCGCGGCCGCCCACGGCAGGTCCAGAAGCTCCGTCTCCGCACCCCGCTGCGCCCCGCCCGGCGGTACGACCGCGAGCGCGTCGGCCACGGCGACCCCACGCAGCATGGCCGGGCCGTTGTAGTGCAGGGGGATCGCGGTGTCCCCGCGCAGCACGACCGGGATGAGCCGGGTGTCGTACGGGTGCCCGTGCGCCGTTTCCGCCAGTGACAGCGCGTACGGCTCGGGCGCCGGGTGGGCGGCGAGGGTGCGCAGCAGCGGTTCGGCGAGGGTGAGCAGGCCGGAGACGGCGGCCAGGGGGTTGCCGGGCAGGCCGACGAGGTGCTGGCCCTCCTTGGTGCGGGCGAGCAGCATCGGGTGGCCCGGGCGCACCTTGACGCCGTCCACGAGGAGTTCGGCCCCGAGGCGTTCCAGGGTGGGGTGGACGTGGTCGACCGGGCCGGAGGCGGTGCCGCCGGTGGTGACGATCAGGTCGGCCGTCGAGGAGGCGATCGCCTTGCGCAGGGCCCTGGCGTCGTCGCCGAGCCGGCGCACGGCGGTGACCTCGGCGCCGAGGGCGCGCAGCCAGGGCGGCAGCATCGGGCCGAGCGCGTCCCGGATGTGGCCTTCGCTCGGCAGCCCCTCGGTGAGCAACTCGTCGCCCAGGATCAGGACGTCGGCGCGGGGGCGGGGGACGACGGTGACGGTGTCGTAGCCGGCCGCCGCGGCGAGACCGAGGACGGCCGGGGTGACCAGGGTGCCGACGGGCAGCAGCTGGTCGCCGCTCCGGCACTCCTGGCCGCGCGGGCGGATGTCCTGGCCGTGCACGGTCTCGCGGGTGGCGTGCAGCCGGCCCTGGGCGTCGGTACGGCCGTGCTCGCTGCGCAGCACCGCTGTGGTGTCCGCCGGGACCCGGGCACCGGTGGCGATACGGACCGCCTCGCCGTCGGTGAGCGGCTCCGGCTGGGCGTGTCCGGCGAGCACCCCTTCCTCCCGGACGTCCCAGGGGCCGGGGCCGGCCACCGCCCAGCCGTCCATCGCGGAGGTGTCGAAGGAGGGCAGGTCGGTCAGTGCGTCCAGCGGGGCGGCCAGGGCCAGGCCGAGGGCGTCGGCCAGCGGGACGGAGAGGGGAGCGCGGCGGGCGCCGGCCCGGGCGGCGCGGGCGGCGATCTCGCGGGCCTGGGGCCAGGGGGTGGCGCGGTGGCGGTGGGCCGAGGGGTCGCCGTGGGCGGGCCGGTCGTGCGGGTGCTCGCCGTGGGGAGCGGGGGCCGCGTCCCCTCGGGGACCTCGGGAGTCCCGAGGGTCCCTGGACTCCCCGGACTCTCTGGGCTCTCGGGGCTCTCTCACGAGGGCGAGCGCCTCCTCGACGTCGAGTTCGTCGTCGGTGTCCCCGGCGGGCGCGCCGGTCCGGACGCCTGGGGCGGTCACCGGCCGGGCCCGGAGGCGGGGGGTTCGGAACCCGGGGCGCCGGCGGCCGGGTCGTCCGTGGCCTTCGTCTCCTCCGCCCAGCGCAGCGCCAGCGCGGCGGCCTTGTGGGCGGCCTCGGCGACCGCCTCTGGGCCGCCCTTGCCCTGGGCGGCCGCGTAGCCGACCAGGAACGTGGTCAGCGGGGCGGCCGGGCGGGCCACCCCGTGCGCGGCGTCCCGGGCCACGTCGAGCAGCAGGCGGAAGTCGACGTCCAGGTCGATGCCCAGCTCGTCCTTGACTGCGGAGATCCATTCATCCAACACGTGACCATGCTCCCTGATACGTGCCCTGGCGTCGGCGATGTCGTCCCAGGTGTCGCAGTCGAAGGACGCGAGGGGGTCCGGGACGCGGGTGAGGTTCAGCTCGGCGGTGAGGCGCCGCAGGGGGAGGCCGGTGAGGCCCTGGTCGCCCGTGACGAGAGCCGAGAGGGCCTGCCGCAGCGCGGCCGTGCGGTAGGCCGCCACCAGGGGCTGGTCCCTGCCGTCGGCGTCGGTGAGCAGTGCGGCGTCGGCTCCGGATTCGGTGAGGACCGACAACAGCCGCCCCACCGTGGCCTCTTCGAGGAACGGGAGGTCGGCCGAGAGTACGACCGCGTAGGCGGCGGTGCTGTGGCGCAGACCGGCGCCGAGGGCGGCGACCGGGCCGCCGCCCGGGGGGTCCTCGCGGGTCCAGCGGACCGGGCGGGAGGTGGGGCGGGGGTCCGCCACGACGACGGTCTGTTCGGCGCCGGCGCAGGCCGCGAGGACCCGGTCGAGCAGCGGGCGGCCGCCCACCCGGACGGCGGGTTTGTCAGCTCCACCGAGGCGCCGGGCGGCGCCGCCGGCCAGCACGATCGCGTCGTAGAGGGGTGGGTCGGTGGCGGTCACCTTTCGAGTATGGGGTGCGTTCTGATCACGGGGAACAGGCGGTGGGTTCCCCGTGCCCCTGAGTGGGCGGGCCTAGAGCGTTCTGAGAAGTACCGCCGGGTTCTCCACGCAGTCGGCCACGTGGCGCAGGAACCCTCCTGCCGTGCCGCCGTCGCAGACCCGGTGGTCGAAGGTGAGGGACAGCTGGACCACCTGGCGGACCGCCAACTCGCCCTCGTGCACCCACGGTTTGGGGACGATGCGGCCCACGCCCAGCATCGCCGCCTCCGGGTGGTTGATGATCGGGGTCGAGCCGTCGACGCCGAAGACGCCGTAGTTGTTCAACGTGAAGGTGCCGCCGGTGAGTTCCCCCGGTGTCAGGGTGCCGGCGTGCGCGGACTCGGTGAGGCGGGCGAACTCGGCCGTCAGGGACTCGGCGTCGCGGGTGTGGGCGTCCCGGACCACCGGCACGACCAGGCCGCGGTCCGTCTGGGCGGCGAAGCCCAGGTGGACGTGGTCGAGTCGGACGATCTCGCGGGCATCGGTGTCGACGTAGGAGTTCAGCTCCGGGTGGCGGGCCAGGGCCGCCGTGCAGATCCGGGCGAGCAGCGCGAGTAGGGAGATCTTCGGACCGGCGGCCGCGTTCATCGCGGTCCGCGCGCGCATCAGCTCGGTCGCGTCGGCGTCCACCCAGCAGGTCGCGTCGGGGATTTCCCGGCGGCTGCGGGAGAGCTTGTCGGCGACCGCGCCCCGGATGCCCTTGAGGGGCGTGCGGGTGCCCGCGGGCTTCGGCGGTGCGGCCTTGACGGCGGCGCGGGCCGCGTTGACCCGCAGGGCGTCCTCGACGTCGGCGCGCAGGATGAGTCCGTCGGGACCCGATCCGGACAGCCGGCGCAGATCCAGACCGTTCTCCCGGGCGAGACGGCGGACCAGCGGAGAGATCACCGGCACGGGCCCCTCGGCGACGGGAGCCTCGGCGAGCAGGGTCTGGGCGGCCGGGGCCTGGACGGCCTGGATCTCGGCGGCCGGGCTCTGGGTGACCTGGGTCTCGACCGCCGGGGTCCGGGCGGCCTGGGCCGGTGGTGCGGGCACACGTGCGTCGGCCGTGCCGTCGGCCCGCTCGGGGACGGCGGCGCGCACCCGCCGGCGGCGGGCCGGGGGTGTGCCCGTGCCGTAGCCCACCAGGACGTTGCCGGAGCCCTCCGCCTCGGGGACCGTGGCGGGTTCGCCGACGGCGACCGTCAGCAGCGGGGACCCGACGGGCAGTTCGGTGCCCTCCTCGCCGAAGCGTGCGGTGACCACACCGCCGTAGGGGCAGGGCACCTCGACCATCGCCTTGGCCGTCTCGACCTCGACGACCGGCTGGTCGATCGCGACGACCTCGCCGACCTGGACCAGCCAGGTGACGATCACCGCCTCGGTGAGCCCCTCCCCGAGGTCGGGCAGTTTGAACTCCAGCACCTGTGCCATCAGCCCTCGGCCTCCCATTGCAGACGCGCCACCGCGTCCAGGATGCGGTCCACACCGGGCAGGTGGTGACGCTCCAGCATCGGCGGCGGATACGGGATGTCGAACCCGGCCACGCGCAGTACCGGCGCCTCCAGGTGGTGGAAGCAGCGCTCGGTCACGCGTGCCGCGATCTCTCCGCCCGGGCCGCCGAACCCGCCCGACTCGTGCACGACGACCGCGCGCCCGGTGCGCCGTACGGAGGCGCACACCGTCTCGTCGTCGAACGGCACAAGGGAGCGCAGGTCGACGACTTCCAGGTCCCAGCCCTCCGCCTGGGCGGCCTCGGCGGCTTCGAGGCAGACCGGTACGGACGGGCCGTAGGTGATGAGTGTGGCGCTGCGCCCGGTTCGGCGCACCACCGCGCGGCCGATGGGTTCAACGTCCGCCGGGTGCTCGGGGTTCCAGGAGTCCTTGGACCAGTACAGCCGCTTGGGTTCGAGGAAGACGACCGGGTCGTCGGAGGCGATGGCCTGCCGGAGGAGGCCGTAGGCGTCGGCGACGGTGGCCGGGGTGACGACGTGCAGGCCGGGGGTGGCCATGTAGTAGGCCTCGGAGGAGTCGCTGTGGTGCTCGACGCCGCCGATGCCGCCGCCGTAGGGGATGCGGACGGTGATCGGGAGGGGCATCCGGCCCCGGGTGCGGTTGCGCATCCGGGAGACGTGGCTGATCAGTTGCTCGAACGCCGGGTAGGCGAAGGCGTCGAACTGCATCTCCACGACCGGGCGCAGCCCGTACATGGCCATGCCGACGGCGGTGCCGAGAATGCCGGCCTCGGCGAGGGGGGTGTCGGTGCAGCGGGTCTCGCCGAACTCCTTGGCGAGCCCGTCGGTGACCCGGAAGACCCCGCCGAGGGTGCCGACGTCCTCGCCCATGACGTGCACGGACGGGTCGGCGGCGAGCGCGTCGCGCAGCGCGCGGGTGAGGGCCTGGGCCATGGTGGCGGGCTTGACGGCGACGGTCGTCATCGCGGGTCGCCTTCCGGGTGGCCGTCCTGCTCAGCCTCCAGCTCGGCCCGCAGCAGCGCGCGCTGCTCGCGCAGCTGCGTGGTGGTCTCGGCGTAGACGTGGTCGAAGAGGTCCATGGGGTCGAGTTCCGGGTCGCGGTTCATGCGCTCGCGCAGGTCGGCGGCCATGGTCTCGGCGTCCTCGCGCGCCCGGCGCGTGAAGTCCTCGTCGAGCAGTCCGCGGTCGGTCAGCTCGCGCTCCAGGAGCAGGATCGGGTCGTGGTCGCGCCAGGCGTCGACCTCGGAGTCGCCGCGGTAGCGGGTGGCGTCGTCGGCGTTGGTGTGGGCGTCGATCCGGTAGGTGACCGCCTCGACCAGGGTGGGGCCGCCGCCCTCGCGCGCGTGCCGCACGGCGTCGGAGAGGACCTCGTGCACGGCGGCCGCGTCGTTGCCGTCGACCAGGCGGCCCGGCATGCCGTAGCCGACGGCCTTGTGGGCCAGGGAGGGCGCGGCGGTCTGCTTGGCGAGCGGCACGGAGATGGCGAAGCCGTTGTTCTGGACCAGGAAGACAACCGGCGCCTGCCAGACGGCGGCGAAGTTCAGCGCCTCGTGGAAGTCGCCCTCGCTGGTGCCGCCGTCGCCGACCATGGCGAGCGCCACCACGTCGTCACCCTTGAGGCGGGCCGCGTGGGCCAGGCCGACGGCGTGCGGGAGCTGGGTGGCGAGCGGGGTGGAGAGCGGGGCCACGCGGTGGGCGCCGGGGTCGTAGCCGGTGTGCCAGTCGCCGCGCAGCAGGGTGAGCGCCTCGACCGGGTCCACGCCCCGGGCGACCACGGCGAGGGTGTCGCGGTAGCTGGGGAAGAGCCAGTCGCGCTCCTGGAGGGCGAGCGCGGCGGCGACCTCGCAGGCCTCCTGGCCGGTGCTGGAGGGGTAGACGGCGAGCCGGCCCTGTTTGGTGAGAGCGGTGGCCTGTGCGTTGTAGCGGCGGCCGCGGACGAGCTGGGTGTACAGCCGGCGCAGCAGCTCCGGGTCGGCCTTGGCGGCCGCCGCCGTGCCCAGGACGCGGTACGGGCGCTCGTCGGGCAGCAGCGGCGCGGGGTCCGTCCGGGGCTGCCAGGCGGGCGGCGGCGACGGACGGTAGGCGTCGCGCTGCTCCATGACCGTCATGACGGCACCTCCTCGTGGGGGTACGGGGGACGGATCGGCTGTGACCCGTCCCACCTACCGATTGTTCGGTCGCCGACACATTTTGGCTACAGGCACCCCGAGGCTGTGGACAAACGGTTCTCCACAACCTGGAATGAACGCAGTACGTCCATGGCAGGGAGGCGGGGGGACATGGCACCTGAACAAATGGCCGAAGGCCCGCAGGACCGTGCCGCGCTGCCGCCCGCCCGGCCGCTGGACGCCATCGACCAGGACATCCTGGGGATCCTCCAGGCGGACGGCCGCGCCTCGATACGGGCGGTCGCCGAACGCGTCCACGTCTCGCGCGCCAACGCCTACGCGCGTATCAACCGTCTCGTCGAGGACGGGGTGATCCGTGGTTTCGGCGCCCGGGTGGACCACGAGCGGGCCGGTCAGGGCACCTCGGCGTACATCACGCTGAAGATCGTCCAGAACAGCTGGCGCACGGTACGCGAGCGGTTGCGGCAGCTGCCCGGCGCCTCCCACATCGCCCTGGTGGGCGGGGACTTCGACGTGCTGCTCCTGGTGCACACGCCCGACAACCGGGCCTTGCGCGAGCTGGTCCTGACCCGGCTCCAGGCCATCCCCGAGGTGCTCAGCACCCGCACGCTGCTGGTGTTCGAGGAGGAGGACCTGGACCTGGACAACGGCTGACCCCCGCCGGCGGCCGGGGGTGCCGTCAGTGGGCGCGCAGACCCGTGAAGGCCAGCCGCACGACCGCGTCGGCGACCTCGCGCTCGCTCGCGCCGTGCCCGTCCGGCCGGTACCACTCCACGATCGAGTTGACCATGCCGAAGACCAGCCGGGTCGCCAGCCGCACCTCGATGTCGCCGCGCACGTCGCCCTCGGCGGCGGCCGCCTTCAGCAGGTCGGCCACCCGGTGGTCGAAGTCCCGGCGCCGCTCCAGCGCCCACCGCTCGGTGCCGGTGTTGCCCCGCACCCGCAGCAGCAGCGTCACGTAAGGCAGTTCGGTGATCAGCACCTCGACCATGCGGCGCACGACGTGCTCCAGGCGGTCGGCGGCACCGCCCACGCGCGCGGCCTCCTCGTCGAGGATCGCGAACAGGCCGTCCAGGGCCCGGCTGACCGCGCGGCGCAGCAGTTCCTCCTTGCCGGAGACGTGGTGGTAGATCGAGGACTTGGAGATGCCGGCCGCCTTGGAGAGGTGCTCCATAGAGGTGCCGTCGTAGCCGCGCTCGTTGAACACCTGGACGGCCACCGAGAGCAGCGTCTCGGGGGTGTAGGTGTCGCGCTTGGCGGTGGTCATGAGGCGCCCTCCCGCTTCTCGGTGGCGTAGGCGTGCCGGTAGAGCGCGAGGGAGGGCGCGTAGCGGCCGCTCGGGTCGCGCAGGTGCAGGTCGTCGAGGAGGTCGTAGGCGAAGTCGCGGCCCAGGCGGCGGCTCCACTCGAAGGGGCCGAGCGGGTAGTTGACGCCCAGGCGCATCGCGGTGTCGATGTCCTCCTCGGTGGCGACTCCCTTGGCGACGGCGTCGTGCGCGAGGTCGACGATCCGGGCGACCGTGCGGGCCACGATCATGCCGGGGACGTCTCCGATGACACTGACCTGCTTGCCGAGCGCCTGGAAGAGGCCCACGGCCTCGGTGAGCGTCCGGGGCAGCGTGTCGTGCCCGGCGGACAGGGCGATCCGGGTGGCGCGGCGGTAGTCCAGGGCGAGGTCGAAGTAGACGACGTCCCGGAACTCCACCGAGGTCTGGCCGTCGGCGAGGACCAGCTGGCCGCCGCTGGGCAGCACCAGGCGGGTGCCGTGGTCCTCGTCCTCCTCGCGGACCTGGATGCCGGTCTCGCGGATCATCGCGAGCAGTTCGGCGGCCGGGCCCAGGGTGCCCTCGGCGACGACGTACGCGGGTGGCTCGGCCGGTTCTGCGGTGTGCGGTTCGGGGCGTTCCGCGCCGTCCTCGTAGTCGTACCAGCCGTGCCCCGTCTTGCGGCCGAGCCGGCCGGACTCCACGAGCCGGCGCTGGGCCAGCGAGGGCGTGAAGCGGACGTCCTGGAAGAAGGCCTGCCACACGGAGTGCGTGACGGACTCGTTGACGTCCTGGCCGATCAGGTCGGTGAGTTCGAAGGCGCCCATCCGGAAGCCGCCGCTCTCGCGCAGCACCGCGTCGATGGTGGCCGGGTCGGCGGCCTGCGCCTCGTAGACCGCGAACGCCTCGGCGTAGAAGGGCCGGGCGATCCGGTTGACGATGAAGCCGGGGGTGTCCGCGCAGGCGACCGGCGTCTTGCCCCAGGAACGGGCGGTCTCGTACGCGCGCGTGGCCGACGTGACGTCGGTGGCGAACCCGGAGACCACCTCGACCAGCGGCAGCAGCGGGGCCGGGTTGAAGAAGTGCAGGCCCACCAGACGGGAGGCGCTGCGCAGGCCGCCGCCGATCGCCGTCACCGACAGCGAGGAGGTGTTGGTGGCGAGCAGACAGTCGTCGGCGACGATGTCCTCCAGGTCCCGGAACAGCTCCTGCTTGGCCTCCAGCCGCTCCAGCACGGCCTCCACGACCAGGGCGCAGTCGGCGAACTCGGTGAGCCGCTCGGCGGGCAGCAGCCGGGCGCGGGCCGCGTCCCGGTCACCGGCCGTCATCCGGTCCCGCTCGACGAGCCGGTCGAGGCGGGCGCCGATCGCCGCGGCCGCCTCGGCGGCCCGCCCGGGGACGGTGTCGTACAGCCGGACGGGATGGCCCGCGACGAGTGCGACCTGCGCGATGCCCTGGCCCATGGTGCCGCTGCCGACGACGCCCACGGTGCTGCTGAGGTCGAGTGCTGTCATGTGCGCGATCCTCCCGCACGGGGTTTTCCACAGATGCGGCAGGCCCCCTTGTCCCGACCGATCGTTCGGTTACTCTAACCCTGTCCGGCTGTTTCTGCCCAGGTCATGAGCTCGAAGGGGAGCTCACCCGAACGAGGAGTTGGTCCCGCATGACCGCCGAACTCACCGTGCACGAGCTGATCGCCAAGCACCGGCCCACACTTGACCAGGCGCTCGAGGCGATCCGCACGCGCGCGTACTGGTCCCCGCACCCCGAGCACCCCAAGGCCTACGGCGAGCACGGCAGCCTGGACGCGGCGGCGGGCAAGGCAGCCTTCGACGCCCTCCTCGGCAACCGCGTCGACCTCGGCCAGCCCGGCACCGACGACTGGGTGGGCGGCGAGGTCTCCCCCTACGGCATCGAGCTGGGCGTGACCTACCCGCACGCCGACGTCGACACACTGCTGCCGGCCATGCGGGCCGGGCAGCGCGCGTGGCGTGACGCGGGCGCGGAGGCGCGCGCCGTGGTGTGCCTGGAGATCCTCAAGCGGATCAGCGACCGCACCCACGAGTTCGCGCACGCCGTCATGCACACCAGCGGGCAGGCGTTCATGATGGCGTTCCAGGCGGGCGGCCCGCACGCCCAGGACCGCGGCCTGGAGGCGGTGGCCTACGCGTACGCGGAGCAGGTCCGCACCCCTGACACGGCCGAGTGGAGCAAGCCGCAGGGCAAGCGCGACCCGCTCGCGCTGACGAAGACGTTCAAGCCGGTCCCGCGCGGGACCGCCCTGGTCATCGGCTGCAACACGTTCCCGACGTGGAACGGCTACCCCGGTCTGTTCGCCTCCCTCGCCACCGGCAACGCGGTCCTGGTCAAGCCCCACCCGCGCGCGGTGCTGCCGCTGGCTCTCACCGTGCAGGTGGCCCGCCAGGTCCTGGCCGAGGCCGGCTTCGACCCGAACCTGGTCGCCCTGACCGCCGAGCGCCCCGGCGAGGGCATCGCGAAGACGCTCGCCACCCGTCCCGACATCAAGATCATCGACTACACCGGGTCCACCGCCTTCGGCGACTGGCTGGAGGCCAACGCCCGGCAGGCGCAGGTGTACACGGAGAAGGCCGGCGTCAACACGGTGTTGGTGGAGTCGACCGACAACTACAAGGGGGCGCTGGCCAACCTGGCGTTCTCGCTGTCCCTCTACAGCGGCCAGATGTGCACCACCCCGCAGAACCTGCTGATCCCCCGCGACGGCATCCGCACCGACGAGGGCCCGAAGTCGTACGACGAGGTGGTCGCCGACATCGCCCGCGCGGTCGACGGCCTGCTCGGCGACGACGTCCGCGCGAATGCGCTGCTCGGCGCGATCGTCAACCCCGACGTCAAGGCCCGCCTGGAGGCCGCCGCCGGGCTCGGCGAGGTCGCCCTCGCCTCCCGGGAGATCGCCAACCCGGAGTTCCCGGACGCGGTGGTCCGCACCCCGGTGATCGTCAAGCTGGACGGGGCCAAGCCGGACGACGAGGCCGCCTACATGAGCGAGTGCTTCGGCCCGGTCTCCTTCGCGGTGGCCGTCGACTCGGCCGCCGACGCGGTGGAACTGCTGCGGCGGACGGTACGGGAGAAGGGCGCGATGACGGTCGGCGCGTACACGGTCGACGCCGACGTGGAGCGCGCCGTCGAGGAGGTCTGCCTGGAGGAGGCGGCCCAGCTGTCCCTGAACCTGGTCGGCGGGGTGTACGTGAACCAGACGGCCGCGTTCTCCGACTTCCACGGGTCGGGCGGCAACGCGGCGGCGAACGCGGCCCTGACGGACGGCGCATTCGTAGCCAACCGCTTCCGCGTGATCGAGGTACGCCGAGAGGCATGACCGCCACATCAGGCCGGTGCTCGCACTCTCGGGTGCCGGCCGTTGGTGTCGTGTGGTGCCGTCGGGGCTGAGGGCGCGCTGGCAGGGGCTCCTAGAAGGCGCTCCAGTGGTACAGGGTCATCGCCACGCTTGTTGCCAGGTTGTAGCTGCTCACCTGGGGGCGCATCGGCAGGCGGAGGAGGTGGTCGGCACGCGCGCGCAGGTCGGCCGAGAGTCCCGTGCGCTCCGAGCCGAACGCGAGGACGGCGTCGTCCGGGAGCTTCGTGCCCCGGATGTCCTCGCCCTCCGGGTCCAGCGCGTACACCGGCCCGTCCGGCAGCCCGGCCACCGCCATGCGCTCCACCGCCGTCGCGAAGTGCAGGCCCGCGCCGCCCCGCACCACCGTCGGGTGCCAGGGGTCGAGCGGGCCCGTCGTGATGACTCCCGTCGCCCCGAAGCCCGCCGCCAGGCGGATCACCGCACCCGCGTTGCCGAGGTTGCGGGGCTCGTCGAGGACCACGATCGGCGCGGTGCGCGGAGCGTACGCCAGCCTGTTCAGGTTGGCCTCGCGGGACGGTCGTACGGCCAGGGCGGCGACGCCCGTGGGATGCGGCCGCGGCACGAGCGTGGCGTACGACGCCGCGTCCACCTCGGTCAGCAGCGCGTCCAGCGCCTCCTGTACGTCCGGAGCCAGTTCGCCGGCCAGGGCCAGCGTCGCCGCCCGGTCCGTCGTGACCGCCACCGGCACCTGCGCGCCGAAGCGCAGCGCGTGCTTGAGGGCGTGGAAGCCGTCCAGCAGGACGGCCGAGCCGGCCTGCCGTGCCCAGTGGTCGAGGGGGTCGGTCATGCCCCGAAGCCTACGCGGGGCTGTTCGCCGGCCTCGGGGGAGCGCGGCACGGGCAGCGGCCGGCCCTCGCGCCGCAGCACCCGGTCACGCGCGCGTGCCGCCCAGCCGCCGAGACGGCGCAGGAAGGACGTCGGCAGGAAGACCGAGTCCGCCGCGATCATCGCGAGGGAGAAGAAGGGCAGCCCGAGGACGACCGCGATCACCGCGTGCTCGGTCATCATCGCGGCCAGCAGCACGTTCTTGACACGCCGGTTGAAGAGCGTGAACGGGAAGGCGACCTGCACCATCACGGTGCCGTAGGTCACCAGCATCACCATCGTGCCGTTGGCGGACAGCAGGTCGGCGAGAGCCGGCCAGGGTGAGAAGTAGTCCAGGTGGAGCGGGTAGTAGACGGCCGTGCCGTCCTGCCAGCGGGAACCCTGGATCTTGTACCAGCCGGCGGTGGCGTAGATCAGACAGGCCTCGGCCATGATCACGAAGACCGCGCCGTTGTGCAGGACATCGGCGATCACGTCCAGCAGGATCCGCGGCTCGGGGGTGCGCGCCCAGCGGCCCACCGCCCACCACAGGGCGGTGCCCGCCCACGTCGCCCACATGAGGGCCGGGATCAGCCAGCCGCCTCCGGTACGGCCGGTGAGGGCCGCCGCGCCCAGCACGAGTCCGCAGACCGCCCACAGGGCGGGGCCGACCCGGTCGGCGCGCACCGGCTCGCCGAGCGCGCGTGCCGTGCTCGCGCGGGCCGCCCTGCGCGCGTCCAGGGACCACACCTGGCCGCAGCGGGTGAACACCAGGTAGACGGACATCAGGTGCAGCACGTTGTCGCCGCCGTCGCCCATGAAGACGCTGCGGTTCTGAAGGGACAGCACACCCACCATGAACAGCACCGACGTGGCACGGGTGCGCCAGCCCGCCAGCAGCAGGGCACTGGAGAGCACCGCCAGGAAGTAGCAGAGCTCGAAGAAGACCCGGCCGTCGGAGACCAGCAGCGCCGTGAAGGCGTGGTTGTCGGCGGTCAGCTGCTGGGCCAGGCCGAAGCTCCAGGGGCCGTCGGGGCCGTACAGCTCCTGGCGGTGCGGGTACTCGCGCAGCAGGAACAGCAGCCAGGTGGCGGCGAAGCCGATCCGGACGACGGCCGTCTGGTACGGGCCGAGCGCCGACCCGGTCACCCGGGCGATGGCGCGGGACAGGCACAGGGCGAGACGGCTCACCGCACGCCCCCGTTCGCCTCGTCGGACGTGACCGTCCACCAGGGCAGCACCCGGTAGACGGGGGCGTCCGAGACCTTCTCGCCGCTCCAGTCCGGCGGGGGCACGTTGGTGGTGCTGGAACGCACCTCGACGCGCTGGATGGTCCCCTTCTCGCTGGTGGCGTCCTGTTCGTACATGCGCATCACGACGATCCGACGCAGGTACTGCTCGGACAGGGAGCCGCGCATGCCGATCGGGCGGTTGTCGGTGCCGTGCGTGGTGACGAAGAAGTCCCAGGCCCGGCGGAGCTCGTTCTGCACGGTGTGGCTCGGCAGCAGACTGCCGTCGATCGCCTTGCCGTCCTGGACCGAGAGGTCGTTCCAGCCGGTGGTGGTCGTGGTGCCGTCCGGCATCAGCACGTCGGCGCGCACCTGCACGGCGATGTTCTGCTGGAGCGGGTTGGGCGCGAAGAGCTTCCAGTTCTGCTCGAACTCCGGGTACACCCACTCCTCGATCGCCTTGCCGTGCTGCCTGGTCACCGTGTTCGCCGGCGCGACGCTCAGGAACACCATCCCGAGATGCACACAGACGACGACCGCGACCAGGGCCAGGGCGAGGGCCGCGCCCACCTGGTAGCGGGGCGAGAGCGCGGCGACACCGGTACGAGGGCCGGCGGGTGCGCCCACGGCGACGGGCGGTACGTCGGCGGCGACCGGGGGTGGGCCAAGGGAGCCGGCTGGGACATCGGCCGGCTCCTCGTCGTACGCGTCCATGCCCGCCCCGTTCGCCGATCCCGCCGCACTGTCCGGACGGCCGGTCCGGGACCGCCCGTGTGCCGCCGCCCGGCACTCGCACGGAACGGTACTCAGCACCGGCCGCCGGGCGCAGCCCCGGGGACGGTCCCGTGGACGTGGCAGTCACCACTCCGGAAGGTGCCACGAGCGCCCCGGCAACCGGTGCCGGGGCGCCCGGGCCGAGGTCACCGCAGGTCAGACGGTTACGGTCCGGGAGCGGAGCATCCGGCGGACGGCGTCCGAGCGTTCCAGAAGGGAGTTGCGGACCACGGGGGCCGCTTGCCGGGCGGCCTGCTGGGCCTTCTCGACATACGCGGCGTCGACGGCGAACAGCGGGAAGAGCTGGAACGTGTAGGCCATCGCCGGGATCATGCCGCCCTGGTCCAGGCCGGGGACCGCGTCGAGGTAGTACTCGGGGTAGGGGGCGAGCTGGGCGTCCTGGCCGGGGCGCCAGAAGGAGGCGGCCACCGTGCCCACCAGTTGGACGGGCACCGCGCGGTCCACGGCCAGCCGCTGCCAGACCTCGGCCTTCGCCGCGGCGTCCGGGAGAGCGGCCCGGACGGTGAGGGCACGGACCCAGGCCTCGGGGTCGGGGTCGCGTTCGAGCAGGGCGGCGGACTCGGTGGCGACGTCACCACCGAGTTCGGCCTCCCGGACGAGGACGCGCCAGCGCAGGTCGATGTCGTCGCCCGCCTGGTCACGCAGCCAGCCGAGGCTCTCCGCGTCCGCGGTGCGGGCCAGGCCGCGCAGGGCGACCTGGCGGCGGCCCGGGTCGGCGGCGAGCCGACGGCAGACCTCGGCCACGGCCTGCGTCAGGGCGGGGCGTTCGCCGGGCGGGGCCCAGAGTTCGGCGATGTTGGTGGTGAGGGTCAGACAGGGCTCGATCACCGCGTCGGACGTCTCGGCCGCGAGGACCGCGGTGAGGCAGCGTCCGGCCTCGGCGGCGGTGGCCTCGCCGGCCGTCAGCATGTCCCAGACGGTGGCGGCGGCCACGCCCCGGGAGATGGCCGTGGGCAGCAGGGCGGCGGCACGCAGGAAGGTGTCGCGGGTGGCGGCGTCGGGGCGGGCGGTGGCGAAGGTGAGGTCGTCGTCGTTGATGAGGAGCAGGTCGGCGGTGGCGGGCAGACCGCTGACGGGGGTGCGGACCTCGTTGACCTCGACGCGGACGAGCGAGGTGCGCTCCAGGGCCTCGCCGTGACGGTCGTACGCGCCGACCGCCAGGACCTGGGGGCGCGGGGTGCCGTCGGCGACCAGGGTGACGGTGTCACCGTCGTGCTCCAGGGTGAAGCGGTCGGTGCCGGCCGTCTCCAGCCAGGCCTTCCGCCAGCCGGTCAGGTCACGTCCGCTCGCCTCGGCGAGGGCGTCGATCAGGTCCTGGAGGGTGGTGGTCCCCCAGGCGTGCCGGGCGAAGTAGGCGGCCATGCCGATGCGGAAGCGGTCCTCACCGACGTAGGTCATCAGCTGGTGGAGGACGGAGGCGCCCTTGGGGTAGGTGATGTTGTCGAAGATCGACGCGGCCTGCGCGACGTCGTGGATGGGCTGGTGGATCGGGTGCGAGACCGGGCCCTGGTCGGAGAGGTAGGCCTTGAGCTTGTCGCTCGCGAGGTGGCCGGCCCAGGCGTCGGTGTGGCGGGTGGCGCCCTCGGCGGCCCAGTGGCAGGCGAACTCGGCGAAGGCCTCGTTCAGCCAGAGGTCGTCCCACCAGCGCATGGTGACGATGTTGCCGAACCACATGTGTGCCATCTCGTGCAGCAGCACCACGGCCAGCAGCTCCCGCTCTGCGGGCGTCGGTTCGGCCCGTCGCAGGAACCCGTCCGACCAGGTCACACAGCCGTAGTTCTCCATCGCGCCGCCGAACTCCGGCATGAACACCTGGTCGTACTTGCGCTGCGGGAACGGCATCGCGAAGGCCTCGGCGTAGAAGGCGAGGCCCTGCCGGGTCAGGGTGAAGATCTCGTCGGCGTCGCGTTCGAGGATGTCGGCGAGCGAACGGCGGGCGTAGATGCCGAGGTCGTGGCCGTCGGCCTCGCGGCGGATACCGTGGAAGGGGCCCGCGTTGACGACGGTGTTGTACACGGACAGCGGCGGGGTGTCCGGGAAGGTCCAGCGGCGGGCCTCGCCCTGCTCCTCGACGCGCGGACCGCCGGAGTTGCTGAGCACGGTCCAGGCGGCCGGGGCGGTGACGGTGAAGGCGTGCGGGGCCTTCAGGTCGGGCTGGTCGAAGCAGGCCCAGACGTACCGGGCCTCGTCGGGTTCGAAGCTCGTCCAGACGTAGACCTCGCCGTCGGCGGGGTCGGTCGCCCTGTGCACGCCCTCGCCGGCCGCGGTGTCGGCCTGGACGCTCTCCACGCGCAGCACGTTGTGCGCGGCGAGGCCGGGCAGCGGTATCCGGCCGTCGCCGGAGGGGGTGAGCGGGGTGCCGTTCAGGGTGGCGGCCGTGACCTCTGCCGCGCAGTCGACGAAGGTCTCGGCGCCCGGCTCGGAGCAGCTGAAGGTGATGGTGGAGACAGCGCGGATCTCCGGTCCTTCGGGCAGGGCGGTGAGGTCGATGTCCACGTCGTACCGGTCGACCGAGATCAGCGCGGCCCGGCTCTCGGCCTCGGCACGGGTCAGGCTTCGGATCCCCATGGTGTCCTCCCTCGTGTGTCCGTCCCCGTCGGCGGACAGCGGCCGACAGCGTACGACGGCGGGCACCAGCGGTCGCAGCGGTTTTAGGTTCCCTTCTTCTAGAACCTGTTCTATCTTGACGGACCGTCAGATCAGCGTGGACCGCCGGGAGGACAGGACCGTGGACTTCACCTTCACCGAGGAGCAGTTGGCGGCGGCCGAGGCGGCACGGGGGGTGTTCGCCGGGGTGGCGCCGGACGCGGCGCCGAGCCCGGCGCTCACCACCGGCGCCGTGGCCGAGGGCTTCGACCGGGAACTGTGGGACAGGCTGGCGGCCGCGGACCTGCTGAGTCTGCCGCTGGCAGCGGAGTACGGCGGTTCGGGCCAGGACGCCATCGCGCTGTGCCTGGTGCTGCGGGAGTCGGCGAAGGTGCTGGCCCGGGTGCCGTTGCTGGAACACGGCGCGGCCCTGGCGACCCTGCAGGCCTACGGGAACGAGGAGTTGCGGGACCGGCTGCTGTCACGGGCGGGGCGCGGCGAGCTGGTGCTGACCGTGGCCGCGAGCGGACGCACCGGGCACGACGCGGCGGAACTGGCGGTGACCGCGCGACGGGACGGTGCCGAGTGGGTGCTGGAGGGGGTGCAGACGGCGGTGCCATGGGCGTACGACGCCGATCTCGTCGTCGTACCCGCGCACACCGACACCGACCGGAACGTGCTGGCCCTGGTGGCGCCGGGGGCCCCGGGAGCGGACGGGGTCACGCTCGCCGAGCAGGTGTCGACCAGCGGGGAACGCCTCGGTGAGCTGCGGCTGGAGTCGGTACGGGTCGCCGCGGGGGACGTGGTGGCGGAGCCCGGGGCCTGGGAGTGGCTGCGGGAGCTGCTCGCGACGGGGACGTGTGCGCTGGCGCTCGGCATCGGTGACCGGGTGCTGCGGCTGACCAGCGATTACACCGGGAAGCGGGAGCAGTTCGGGCATCCGATCGCCACCTTCCAGGCGGTGGCCGTGCAGACCGCCGACCGGTACATCGACCTGCGGGCGATGGAGGCGACACTGTGGCAGGCGGCCTGGCGGATCGCGTCGGGAGCGGCCGGGGCGCTGCCCCTGGCGGGGGACGTGGCCGTGGCCAAGATCTGGGCGGCGGAGGGGGTGCGGCGGGTGGTGCAGACCGCGCAGCATCTGCACGGGGGGTTCGGGGCCGACACGGAGTACGTGCTGCACCGGTACCACGCCTGGGCGAAGCAGACCGAGCTGGCGCTCGGCGGGGCGGGGGCCCATGAGGAGGCGCTGGGGGATCTGCTGGCCGCCTACCCGCTGGGGTAGGGGAGGGAGACGGGTAGGGCAGAGAGCCGGATAGGCCGGATGGGGCAGAGAGACGGGGGCGGCCGGTTGTGTGTTCAGTGCCACTTGGTGGGGGCTGAGCGCGCAGTTCCCCGCGCCCCTGACGGGGCGCTCCACGGGTGCCTGGCGGGGCGCTCCCCGGGCGGCTCTTCCCGTGGCGGCTCAGAGCACGAAGCCTTCTTCGCCCGTGTCCGTCACGACCGCTCGGCCCGCCGCCTGCCAGACCTGCATGCCGCCGTCCACGTTCACCGCGTCGATGCCCTGCTGGGCCAGGTACATCGTGACCTGGGCCGAACGGCCGCCGGAGCGGCAGATGACGTGGACGCGGCCGTCCTGTGGGGCAGCCTCCGTCAGCTCGCCGTAGCGGGCCACGAACTCGCTGATCGGGATGTGCAGGGCGCCCGCGGCGTGGCCCGCCTGCCACTCGTCGTCCTCGCGGACGTCCAGCAGGAAGTCGCCGTCCTTGAGGTCCGTGACCTCGACCGTGGGCACACGCGCTGCGAAGTTCATGCTCCGACGCTACCCGACCGCTACTCCTGAACGAGCAGCGTGGCCAGTTCGGCCTCGCGCTCGGCCACGTCCTTGCGGAGCCGCTCGCCGATCTCGTCGAGGAGGGCGTCCGGGTCGTCGGGGGCCAGCCGGAGCAGACCGGCGATGGGGCCGTCCTCCAGTTCCTTGGCGACCAGGCCGAGCAGCTCCTTGCGCTGGGCGAGCCATTCGAGGCGGGCGTACAGCTCCTCGGCGCGGCTCGGCTTGCGCTCCGGCGGTACCGGGCCGGCCGCCCACTCCTCGGCCAGTTCGCGCAGCAGGGCCTCGTCACCACGGGCGTAGGCGGCGTTGACCCGGCTCAGGAACTCCTCGCGCCGCTCCTGCTCGGCGCCCTCCTGCACCAGGTCGGGGTGGGCCTTGCGGGCCAGCTCGCGGTAGAGCCGACGGGCCTCCTCGCTGGGCCGCACCCGCTGCGGGGGCCGCACCTCCTGCTCGGTGAGCATGGACACGGCCTCCGGGAACAGGCCGTCGCTGTCCATCCAGCCGTGCAGCAGCTCCTCGACGCCGGGGATGGGCATGACCCGGGCGCGGGCCTCCTCGGCGGCCCGGATGTCCGCGGGGTCGCCGGTGCGGGCGGCCTTGGCCTCCGCGATCCGCGCGTCCAGTTCCTCGAGGCGGAGGTAGAGGGGGCCGAGTTTCTGTTCGTGCAGGCGGGAGAAGTTCTCGACCTCGACACGGAAGGTCTCGACCGCGATCTCGTACTCGATCAACGCCTGCTCGGCGGCCCGCACGGCCCGCTCCAGGCGTTCCTCGGGCCGCGGTGCCTGGGACTGCTCAGCTTCCGGGGTCGTCACCCGACCAGACTAGGGCCTGTTCTCGTCGTCGGTGGCCGGGACCCACTCGGCGACCAGGTCCGTGCAGGCCACGACCAGGGTGCCGGGGCGGCAGGCGCGACGTACTTCGTCTACGCACCTCCGGGTCACACTCCCAGCTCCGCCGCGATCCGTCCCGTGCGCACCGCGGTCGCCAGGTGTTCGTGGTCCGCCTCCGTGCGGTCGGCGTAGGTGACCGCGAACGCGGCGATCGCCTCGTCCAGTTCCTCGTTCTTGCCGCAGTAGCCGGCGATCAGGCGTGGGTCGGCGCTGTGCGAGTGGGCGCGGGCCAGCAGGGCGCCGGTCATCCTGCCGTAGTCGTCGATCTGGTCGGGGGACAGGGCCGCCGGGTCGACGCTGCCCTTGCGGTTGCGGAACTGGCGGACCTGGAAGGGGCGGCCGTCCACCGTGGTCCAGCCGAGCAGGATGTCGCTGACCACCTGCATCCGCTTCTGGCCGAGCACCACCCGCCGGCCCTCGTGGTCGGCGGCCGGCGTCTCGAAGCCGGCCGTGGCGAGGTGCGGCACGAGCGCGGACGGCCGGGCCTCCTTGACCTGGAGGATCAGCGGTTCGCCGCGGTGGTCGAGGAGGAGGACGACATAGGAGCGGGTGCCGACGCTGCCGGTGCCGACGATCCGGAAGGCGACGTCGTGCGGGGCGTGCCGGGCGAGCAGCGGATGGCGGTCCTCGGAGAGCGTGCCGACGTAGTGCTCCAGGGCCGCGGTGACCGCCGCCGCCTCCGCGTCCGTGACCCGGCGCAGCACCGGCGCGGCGTCCACGAAGCGCCGGCCGCCGCCCTCGGTGGGCTCGGTGGACCGGGCCGCGAACCGGCCGCTGGTGTTGGCGCGGGCCTTCTCCGAGACCCGGCGCAGGGTGCCGAGCATGTCGTGGGCGTCGGAGTGGGAGACCAGTTCCTCGTCCGCGATGGCGTTCCACGCGTCAAGCACCGGGAGTCTGGCCAGCAGGCGCATGGTGCGGCGGTAGGCGCCGGCCGCGTCCCCCGCCGCCTTGCGGCACATGTCCTCGTCGGCGCCCGCCTCCCGGCCGGCCAGCACCAGGGAGGCGGCGAGCCGCTTGAGGTCCCACTCCCAGGGGCCGCGCACCGTCTCGTCGAAGTCGTTCAGGTCGATGACGAGGTCGCCGCGCGGGTCGCCGTACAGACCGAAGTTGGCCGCGTGGGCGTCGCCGCAGATCTGGGTGGCGATCCTGGTCATCGGGGTGCGCGCCAGGTCGTGCGCCATCAGCCCGGCCGAACCGCGCAGGAACGCGAACGGGGACGCGGCCATCCTGCCGACCCTTATCGGGACCAGCTCCGCCAGGCGGTCCCGGTTGGACTCCTCGACCGCGCTCACCGCGTCGGGCCGGGAGTCGTCCAGGTCGAGGGTGGCGTGGGCGGCACGCGGGACGGCCGAACGCAGCGCCTTGCCCTCCTCCTTGGGCGAGCCCTTCGGCGGCCACTGCGCGAAGCCCTTCGGCGCGGGCAACATGCGCACCCCCGCCGTCGTCGGCCCGTCAAGTCCGGTCACGTCGACCGCCTCCCCCGTACGCCACACCGCACCGCTCGAACATCAACTCGTGGAGACGGTACAGGCGGGGGCCGAAACCCGTCAGACCCTGTGGACAACTTCGGGATGGTTTGGGCGAGGTGGGCCGGTGTCGCCGGATGTCCACAGCCGACGAGGCCCAGCGACAAGTGATCGGTCGAAGGTGACGAGCGAAGTTATCGAGCCAATCCGGTCGCGACGGTCCCCCGCGGCCGGTCCGACGCGGGATGTGGACACTCGGCCCGGGTCGCAGTAGCGAAGTGACCGTCACGTCCTCCCCGCGGGCACGGGTCGCTCGGCCGTGCGAAACCCCGGGTGGCCGGATCACCGCATTCCGTGGCGGCCTGTTGCGCAAAGTAACGCCATGGGGGCGCGGTGGGTGACATCATCTCCGGTACTCGCTGCAGCCGACCCGCGCCGGGCCTGCGGTGAGAGGGCCGGGCGCACACGCCGACGGGGAGCCCGGCTCGCCCTCTGCTCGCCTGCGACGGTCCTCCCTGTCCATGCACGACTTGGGGCCGTTCATGACCTGGTACCACCACAGCTGGCTGTCCGGTTACGCGTTACCGGCCGTCCTGAGCGCCTCTCTCGCGTGGATCGGCCTGGTCCGGCACTCCGTCGGCAAGGGCCGGCTGACGGGCAGTTGGCGGTCCACCGGCCTGACGGTCACGGTCCTCGTGCTGACGGGTGCGGTGGGCGTCGCCGCCGGGCTGGCCCTTCCCCATCTGGCCAAGCTGCCGCCGGTGGCCGCGGGTCTGGCGACCGGGGTCACGACCATGCCCCGCAAGAGGCAGGACGACACGACCCAGCCCTACGTCAAGTTCATGACGCTCGGCATCGCCTGGTTCAGGGACCGGCTCGAGTACCGGATGCTGCTGGACGCGCACAGCTGGAGCACCGGGTTCCTGGACGGTTTCGAGAAGCCGACGCAGCTTCGCGTGTTCGTGCACGACCTCAGGAACTACCTGGTGGACCGGCATCCCGCACTCCACAAGACGGTCAACGGTCTCTTCGACACGGCCGACCGTGCCATGATCCACGCGCTCGACGTGCAGACGAAGACCGACCAGGCCCGTCGGGACGTGGACGGGTGGCTGCGGGATCCCACCGCCGAGGAGGTCTACCGGTGCCGCAGTGCTTTCGGTGAGGCCTTCAACCGCTGCGGGGACCTGTTGCTCTGCGCCTATCTGCACGGGCGCCGCACGGAGCAGGCCGAACTGGAGAGGCTGCGGGCCGACGCGCTGCCGAGCGACGCCTTCCACAGTTCGGCGCTGCCTGTGCAGAGACGCCGGTTCGGCCGCCGCCGCAACCGCGTCTAGCGACGGCGGCTCGCCGCACTCCCAGCGACGCGGCCGGCCCACTCACCGGTGTGCAGAGGCGCCGCTCTTGTGCAGGGACAGCGGCTGCGCGCCGGTCACCGGCAGGCCCTGGGCGGTCTCCGGCAGCCGAGGCGAGAACCTGATCTCCACGTCGGCGCCCAGCGCCTCCGCCGCGGCGGCCAGCGTGCGTATCGTCAGGTTCGCGTCACCGGACATGATCTGACTGACCCGGCCAGGGCTCACCCCCATGGCCTTGGCGAGGTCGGAACGCGATGTGCCGAGCCCGGCCAGCAGGCCGGCCAGGGATGCGGACGCCTGCCGTGCCAACTGGGCTCCGGCTAACTCGGCGTTGTTTTCACCACGAGCGAATATGCTCATCGTACGACCCCCAACTCAAGCTGCCTCAGCGGACGTTGGCGCTTCCCCAAGGATGCCACCTTTAGGTCTAGCTAAACACCGGATTCGCGCAGAAGCCCCTCCCGCGATGGCGTGAAACAGCCCCCGCCACCACCGCTGACCTGCACATACGATCCCCCCACCCAGCCCCCTCATGGCCGATCCCACATCACTCCAATGGAGGCCCACCCAGCCCACCCCGACACCTGACGTGTGCACTGCACGACGAAACGGACCCCGCCCCGCTTCCTCACCGGGACGGTCCTGGCGGCACTCACCTGCGCCCCTTGCACCTCCTCGACGTGGCCGATCCGTCCTGGCAGGGTGGTGAGTGGGTTCAGGCGGTGAAGAGTTCCGGGTTCTGGTGGATGAAATCGGCTACTCCTGTGGCGGGGTGGCCGGTGACCTCTGCCACGCCTGGTGCCTGGCGGTCGTAGCGGCCGGCCGCGTGCAGGCGGGCCATGGTGGAGATGTGCTGGAGCACGTGGTCCGGCAGTCCCAGCGCCCCGAGATCGTTGTCGAGCCAGTCCCGCAACGGGACGTCGATGTGGCCGACCGTGCGGTGCAAGGCTTCGGAGATCTCCGCCGTCAGAGCGACGATGTCCTGCGACCGGGGACCGGTCAGTTCATAGGTCCGGCCGATGTGCCCGGCCGGAGCGGCCAGAATCTCCTCGACGACCGCGGCCACGTCAGCGGCCGCGACCGGGGAGGTCTTCGCCTTGCCGAAGGGCCACCTGGCGATGCCGTCCCCGGCGATCGAGGAGAACACGGTCCGGAAGATCGGGTTCTCCAGGAAGACGGTCGGCCTGACCTGGACCACGGGCAGACCCGACCAGTCGAGAACCTGCTCGACCAGCCACTGCTGACGATGCTGGTGCGACTCGGAGCCGCTGGTGGCGTCCATCTCGGAGACGGTCAGCTGCGACATGTTCACGAACGCCTCCAACCCTCCGTAGTCGCGCGCCACCGTCGCTGTGGTCACGGCGGCCAGCAGGTACTCCGCCGAGACGGCCATGCCGAAATACATCCGGCCGCAACCGTCGAGGGCTTCGGCGACATCAGAGGCCCGCGTCAGATCTCCGACCACCACGTCGGCACCCGTCGCGCGCAGCGCCCGCGCACGGTCGTCGTCCCGGCGCACCAGGGCACGGACCGGGAGCCCACGGCGTCGTAGACCCTGGACCACGCTCCTGCCGACGGCCCCGACGCTACCCGCGGCACCGGTCACCAGAACGGGCCGCATGCCTGCTTGCGGGCTGTAGTCCATGGGGGCAGCCTGCGGCCCGCACGACCGGGGCGCAACCGGGGTGACGCCGGCCCTGGCGGAGGACCCGGCGGAGGACCCGGCACGAGTCCGGCGGCGCCGCGACCAGCGGCTCGGAGCCGACCAGCGGCTCGGAGCACAGCCCGCACCGCGACGCCGGACATGGATGGCATCGCCGACATGGGAGGAGTCCCCGGCTGGGGCTCCGTGCATCCGCCGCGACCGACGCCGGTTGGTACCCACGCGTCAGGGAGGGCCGCGGCGAAGCTGTGCCGGGCGCGCCAGCCGGTGCAGTGACCGGGGACGATCAGCTCGGGCGCGAGTTCGGTGAGCGCGGCCACCGTCGGGCCGACGACCGGCTCGAAGGCGTGGCCGCTCAGGTGGAAGCCGCCGATGAGGGCCGAACCTGCCGACGCCGGTCAGCCGCATGGCGTGCCGGACGACGTTCACCAACCCGGCGTGGCCGCACGCGGTGATGACGACAAGTCCACGCCCGTGGTCCGCCGGAGTGCGGTGCCGACCTCGCCCGGATCCTCATCCAGGAACAGCCGAAGGTCCCCGCCGTGCTGCACAACCTGGCCGCCTTTCTCATCGTCTTCCAGACCGCGGTGCTGTGCTTCGCCGCCGCCTACGGAAAAACACGCGGAAGATGTGGCAGGACGGCGTGGCCATGCACAACACCGCCCATGGGTCCGGAAGGGCGACACCGTGGCCTGGTGCGGCCGATGCCTGACACGACCGGGGAATCGGCGACGCCCCGCCAGGCGGGGCGGCCGGACCCTCGACCGGCGGGTGCCGCGGCGCAAGCGCTGTACCGCTTCCTCACCGCCGAGGCCGCCGACCGGGAGCATCTCGCGCCGCGCGTGGCCGCCGCCGTGGGCCGCGCACGGCTCGACGAGATCGTCGACGTCACGCTCGCGCGCATCGGAGACGTCACCCGCATACGCGACAGCCGCGACGGCCTGGTGATCGAGGGCGCCACCGGCCGAGCCCTCGCCTTCGCCGTCAGCCAGGACGGCCTGCGACTCGACGAGTTGCTGATCCGGCCGGGGGCGTACCGGCCACCGCGCCTGCGCATCCCGCCGGAGGTACGCGGAGCGTTCGGCTGGACCGTCCTGGCACTGTTGCTCGTCCTGCGCATCGAAGCGTGCTGGGAGGCGCCCTCCCGCCTCGTCTGGTGCGGGAGGGTGCTCATGGTGGTGGCCGGCTACGTCGCCCTGGAGGGCTGGTTCACGCCCGCTCGGCTCCCGTGGTGGATCCGCCGGCCCATGGAGGCCGGGGCGCTCGTCGCTCCTGCCTCCGCGTGGCGTCTGCCCGGGCTGCCCGTCTCCGGTGGCAATGCCGCCGAACCCGTCGTGGGCGTCGTCCTGGTCGGCGTCTTCGGCGCGTTGCTCGTCCGGGCACGACGTCACCGCTGGGGAACGGCCGTCTCCCGCCCCCTCGTGTTCCCCCTGCGGGGCGGCAGTTGGTACATCGCGCAGGGCGGAGGGCGCGGCCTCAACCACCATTTCGCCTTCCCCGAACAGCGGGGTGCCCTGGACATCCTCCAGGTCGGCCCCGGCGGCGCACGGGCGCGCCACCGCGCCCGAGGCGACCGCGCGGGCGGAAAGAACATGAGCCATCTCGTCTACGGGCAGCCCGTGCACGCCCCTTGCGACGGTACGGTCGTCTCCGCCGCCGGCCACATCGACGACCAGGAACCCGGCCTCATCCGCTACCAGCCCCGTTACGGCAACCACGTGTGGATCGACACGGGCGCCGAGATCGTCAAGCTGGCCCATCTGCGCCCCGGCACCGTGACCGTGGCCAAGGGCGACACCGTGCGCGCCGGACAGGTGCTCGGCGAGGTCGGCAACTCGGGCAACAGCACCGAGCCGCACCTGCACATCCACGCCGAACGCGACGGCGTCGGCCTCGACCTGGAGTTCGAGGGGGTCCCGGGCCCGCTGTGCCGGGGCCGGACCGTCCGCTCGGGGACCACACCACGCCCTTCGTCGGCGTAGGTCGATCCGGTCCCCTGGCACCGCAGCACAAACGAAGACAGGCCCCGCCCGTGAGATAGCTCACGAGGTGGGGCCTTCCACATGGCCTTGCCAAGGCCGTGCGATGCCTCACAGTCACCTGCGATCACGGCCCAACGAGAAACGGACCCTCACCGTGACTTCCGTCACTGGTGAGAGCCCGTTTCTTCGGTATCTCTCTGTGCGCGAGGGGGGAGTTGAACCCCCACGCCCTTGCGGGCACTGGAACCTGAATCCAGCGCGTCTGCCTATTCCGCCACCCGCGCATTGGGTGTGTCCTCCGGTGTCGGCCCCGTTCTCCCGGGCCTGCCCCTTCCGACATCCAGAACACTAGCACGTGGGACAGGGTGGGTTCACATCCCTTGTCCCTGGGCAGCGCTCACCTGAAGATCACGTACCCAGCAGTCGGCGTTCACGTATCAACCTCGTACCGGTCCGTGCCATCTGTCCAGGAGACGGATCGGGTCCACAGTCAGGTGCGGGACACTGGTCGTGAGCCACCTCTACGATCCTGGGAAGAAGAAGCGCCGATCCTTGACAGGAGAAGCGAACCGATCGGTTCGAAGGGGGGCCGCTCGGGGAACCGGCTGATTGCCGGGCGCGTAGATACGATCAGTGAGCAGTAGCGGTAACGGCAGGCAGTACGGGCAAGGCGACAGAGGAGGTGCCCTGTGGGAGTCCTGAAGAAGTTCGAGCAGCGTCTCGAAGGTCTGGTCAACGGCACCTTCGCCAAGGTGTTCAAGTCCGAGGTCCAGCCCGTGGAGATCGCCGGTGCGCTGCAGCGCGAGTGCGACAACAACGCGACCATCTGGAACCGCGACCGGACCGTCGTACCCAACGACTTCATCGTGGAGCTGAGCGCCCCCGACTTCGAGCGGCTCAGCCCCTACTCCGGGCAGCTCGGCGACGAGCTCGCCGGGATGGTCCGCGACTACGCCAAGCAGCAGCGCTACACCTTCATGGGGCCGATCAAGGTCAACCTGGAGAAGGCCGACGACCTCGACACCGGCCTGTACCGGGTGCGCAGCCGTACGCTCGCCTCCTCCAGCAACCAGCAGGCCCCGGACCGGGCCCCCGCGGGCGGCGCCCCGCAGCGGCCGGGCGGCTACGGCTACCCGCCGGCCGGCGGTGCCGCCGCCGCCCCGCCGATGCCGAGCGCACCGCCGCCCGGCGCCCCGCAGCGCCCCGGCGGCTACGGCTACCCACAGCCGTCGCAGCCCACGGGCCAGCGCCCCGCCGGTCCCTCGGGACCGGTCGGCGCTCCCGCGCCCGGCTCCCGTACCCGCTACTGGATCGAGATCAACGGCACCCGCCATCAGATCTCCCGCGCGACGCTCGTGCTGGGCCGCAGCACCGAGGCCGACGTGCGGATCGACGACCCCGGCGTCTCCCGCCGGCACTGCGAGATCCGGACCGGAACGCCCTCGACGATCCAGGATCTCGGGTCCACCAACGGCATCGTGGTGGACGGGCAGCACACCACCCGCGCTACGCTCCGCGACGGCTCGCGGATCGTCGTGGGCAGCAGCACCATCATTTACCGGCAAGCCGAAGGGTGAAGCGGGGGCAATGTCAGAGCTGACCCTCACGGTCATGCGGCTGGGTTTCCTGGCCGTACTGTGGCTGTTCGTGATCGTGGCCGTGCAGGTCATCCGCAGCGACCTGTTCGGTACGCGCGTCACCCAGCGCGGATCGCGTAGGGAAGAAGGCCGCCGGCAGCAGCCCGCCGCCCGGCAGCAGGCCGCGCCCCCGCAGCAGCGCGGCCAGCAGCCCGCGAGCGGCGGCCGCCGGCGCAACGCCCCCAGCAAGCTGGTCGTCAGCGAGGGCACGCTGACCGGGACGACGGTCGCCCTCCAGGGCCAGACCATCACCCTGGGCCGCGCCCACGACTCGACGATCGTGCTGGACGACGACTACGCCTCCAGCCGCCATGCCAGGATCTACCCGGACCGCGACGGCCAGTGGATCGTCGAGGACCTCGGCTCCACCAACGGCACGTACCTGGACCGGTCCCGGCTGACGACTCCGACGCCGATCCCGCTGGGCGCACCGATCCGCATCGGGAAAACCGTCATCGAGCTGCGGAAGTAGTGCTACATCATGATTAGGCGCGAGCGGAGCGAGCACGCAGCGGCGGACCGGACGCCGGCCCCTTGCGCGCTCCCGACCGGAGGGTGGGCACCGTGCGGATGTACCCGGAGCCGACGGGCGAGGTGCGCATGAGTCTGTCACTGCGCTTCGCCGCCGGATCGCACAAAGGCATGATCCGGGAGGGCAACGAGGACTCCGGTTACGCCGGTCCCCGCCTGCTCGCCATCGCCGACGGCATGGGCGGCCAGGCCGCCGGCGAGGTCGCCTCCTCCGAGGTGATCTCCACCCTGGTCACGCTCGACGACGACGTGCCCGGCTCCGACATCCTCACCTCCCTCGGCCACGCCGTGCAGCGCGCCAACGACCAGCTGCGCGCCATGGTGGAGGAGGACCCGCAGCTCGAGGGCATGGGCACCACCCTCACCGCCCTGCTGTGGACCGGCCAGCGCCTCGGCCTCGTCCACGTCGGCGACTCCCGCGCGTACCTGCTGCGTGACGGTGTGCTCACCCAGATCACCCAGGACCACACCTGGGTGCAGCGGCTCGTCGACGAGGGCCGGATCACCGAAGAGGAAGCCACCACCCACCCGCAGCGCTCCCTGCTGATGCGCGCGCTGGGCAGCGGCGAGCACGTCGAACCGGACCTCTCCATCCGCGAGGTGCGCGCCGGCGACCGCTACCTCATCTGCTCCGACGGACTCTCCGGCGTCGTCTCCCACCAGACCCTGGAGGAGACCCTCGCCAGCTACCAGGGCCCGCAGGAGACCGTGCAGGAGCTGATCCAGCTCGCGCTGCGCGGCGGCGGCCCCGACAACATCACCGTCATCATCGCGGACGTCCTCGACCTGGACACCGGCGACACCCTCGCGAGCCAGCTCTCCGACACCCCCGTGGTGGTCGGCGCCGTCGCCGAGAACCAGCAGCACCTGCACGACAACGGCTTCATGCAGACCCCGGCGGGCCGCGCCGCCAGCCTCGGCAGGCAGGGCCACGGCGGAGGCGGCGAGTTCGGTCCCCCCGGCTCCGGCGACACCACCGGCTACGTCCAGGACGGCAGCTTCGGCGACTACACCGACGACGACTTCGTGAAGCCCCGCAAGGGCCGCAGGTGGCTGAAGAGATCCTTCTACAGCGTGCTCGCCCTCGCCGTCATCGGCGGGGGCCTCTACGGCGGCTGGCGCTGGACCCAGACCCAGTACTACGTCGGCGCCAACGGCGAGCACGTCGCCCTGTACCAGGGCATCAGCCAGGACCTGGCCTGGGTGTCGTTGTCGAAGGTCGAACAGGACCACCCCGAGATCGAACTCAAGTACCTGCCGCCCTACCAGCAGAAGCAGGTCAAGGCCACCATCGCCGAGGGCGGTCTCAAGGACGCCCGGTCCAAGGTCCAGGAGCTGGCCGTGCAGGCGTCCGCCTGCAAGAAGGAGTCGGAGCGCGCCGCGTCCGAGTCGAAGACCAGCTCCAAGACCGGCCAGGGCGAGGCCGGCGGCACCACGGGAACCACCAAGACCTCTCTCACGTCCAAGGCCTCGCCAAGCCCTTCGAAATCGGCGTCCTCCACGGCGTCACCGTCCCCGTCCCCCTCAGCGACCCCCAGCCCCGGCCCCACCCTCTCGGAGGATGAGCAGAAGGTCGTCTCGCTGTGCGGTAAGCAGTAGGCAAGCCGTGAGAGGCCCCGTCACACCATGAGCAGTTCCACCAACACCTCGACACACCACACGTCCACGATCGGTGCGATCGGCGCGCCGAGCCGGCGCAACACCGAGCTCGCCCTCCTGGTGTTCGCGGTCGTCATCCCGGTCTTCGCCTACGCCAACGTGGGCCTGGCCATCGACGACAAGGTCCCCGCGGGCCTGCTGAGCTACGGCCTGGGACTCGGTCTGATGGCCGGCGTCGCCCATCTCGCCGTACGCAAGTTCGCCCCCTACGCGGACCCGCTGCTGCTGCCGCTGGCCACGCTGCTCAACGGCCTCGGACTCGTCGTCATCTGGCGGCTGGACCAGTCCAAACTGCTCCAGTCCATCAAACAGGCCGGCACCGCGGCCCCCCGCCAGCTGCTCTACACGGCGATGGGCATCGCGCTCTTCATCGTGGTGCTGATCTTCCTCAAGGACCACCGCGTCCTCCAGCGCTACACCTACATCTCCATGGTGGGCGCGCTCTTCCTGCTGCTCCTCCCGCTCGTCCCGGGCCTCGGCGCCAACATCTACGGCGCGAAGATCTGGATCTCGGTGGCCGGCTTCTCCATCCAGCCCGGTGAGTTCGCCAAGATCGTCCTGGCGATCTTCTTCGCCGGCTACCTGATGGTGAAGCGGGACGCCCTCGCGCTGGCCAGCCGCCGCTTCATCGGCCTCTACCTGCCGCGCGGCCGCGACCTCGGCCCGATCCTGGTCGTCTGGTTCATCTCCATCCTCATCCTGGTCTTCGAGACCGACCTCGGTACCTCGCTGCTGTTCTTCGGCATGTTCGTGATCATGCTGTACGTCGCCACCGAGCGGACCAGCTGGATCGTCTTCGGTCTGCTGATGTCCGGCGCCGGCGCGGTCGGCGTGGCCAGCTTCGAACCGCACGTCCAGCAGCGTGTCCAGGCCTGGCTCGACCCGATGAAGGAGTACACGCTCAGCCAGCAGGGCGTGGCCGGCCACTCCGAGCAGTCGATGCAGGCGCTGTGGGCCTTCGGCTCCGGCGGCACCCTCGGCACCGGCCTCGGCCAGGGCCACTCGGACCTCATCCGGTTCGCCGCCAACTCGGACTTCGTCCTCGCCACCTTCGGCGAGGAACTGGGCCTGGCCGGCATCATGGCGCTCCTGCTGATCTACGGCCTGATCGTGGAACGCGGTGTGCGCACCTCGCTCGCCGCCCGCGACCCGTTCGGCAAGCTGCTCGCCGTCGGCCTCTCCGGTGCCTTCGCGCTCCAGGTCTTCGTCGTCGCCGGCGGTGTCATGGGCCTCATCCCGCTGACCGGTATGACCATGCCGTTCCTGGCCTACGGCGGTTCCTCCGTCATCGCCAACTGGGCCCTCATCGGCATCCTCATCAGAATCAGCGACACGGCACGCCGCCCGGCACCCGCCCCCGCCGCCACCCCCGACGCCGAGATGACCCAGGTGGTCCGCCCGTCATGAACAAGCCCCTGCGCCGGATCGCGATCTTCTGCGGCCTCCTGGTCCTCACCCTGCTGCTGCGCGACAACTGGCTCCAGTACGTCAAGGCAGACACCCTGCGGACGGACCCGAAGAACCGCCGCGTCACCATCGCCCGCTACTCCACCCCGCGCGGCGACATCATCGTCGACGGCAACCCGATCACCGGCTCCACCGCGTCCAGCTCGTCCGGTCTCAACGACCTCAAGTACAAGCGCACCTACAAGAACGGCGCCATGTGGGCGCCGGTCACCGGCTACGCCTCACAGGCCTTCGGTGCCAACCAGCTGGAGTCCCTCGAGGACGGCATCCTCACCGGCAACGACGACCGGCTCTTCTTCCGCAACACCCTCGACATGGTCACCGGCAAGCAGAAGCAGGGCGGCAACGTCGTCACCACGCTGAACGCGGCCGCGCAGAAGGCCGCCTACAACGGTCTCAAGAGCCAGGGCGGCAAGGGCGCGGTCGTGGCCCTGGAGCCGTCCACCGGCAAGATCCTGGCGCTCGCCTCGTACCCGTCGTACGACCCCTCGGTCTTCGCCGGCAACTCGAACACCGACGCCGCCGCGTGGAAGAAGCTGCAGAAGAAGTACAACCCGAACGACCCGATGCTCAACCGGGCGCTGCGCGAGACCTACCCGCCGGGCTCCACCTTCAAGGTGGTCACCGCCGCGGCCGCGCTCCAGAACGGGCTGTACACCTCCGCGGACGAGGCCACCAAGTCGCCGTTGCCGTACGTCATGCCGGGTACCACCACCGAGCTGAAGAACGAGGGCAGCATCCCCTGCAAGAACGCGACCATGCGGATCGCGCTGCGGTACTCCTGCAACACCGTCTTCGGCAAGATCGGCGCCGACCTCGGCAACGACAAGATGCTGGCCGAGGCGAAGAAGTTCGGCTTCGACCAGGAGCAGTTCACGCCGGTCCGCTCCAGCGCCTCGGTCTTCTCCGACAAGATGAACCAGTCGCAGACCGCGCTGTCCTCGATCGGCCAGTACAACACCGCCGCGACCCCGTTGCAGATGGCCATGGTCGCCTCCGCGGTCGCCAACGACGGCAAGCTGATGAAGCCGTACATGATCGACAAGCTGCAGTCCTCGGGTGTCGACACGATCTCGCAGACCGACCCCGAGGAGATGAGCCAGCCGCTCTCCTCCGCCAACGCCCAGGTCCTCCAGTCCATGATGGAGACGGTCGTCAAGGACGGCACGGGCAAGAACGCGCAGATCAACGGCGTCACCGTGGGCGGCAAGACCGGTACCGCCCAGCACGGCGTGGAGAACAGCGAGAACCCCTACGCCTGGTTCATCTCCTACGCCAAGCTCCCCGACGGCAGCAAGCCGGTCGCGGTCGCCGTGGTGATCGAGGACGACCAGGCCAACCGTGACGACATCTCCGGCGGTGGCCTCGCGGCCCCGATCGCGAAGAGCGTGATGGAGGCGGTCATCAACTCCAAGAAGTGAGCCCGATCACGTTCGCTTCACATCGGTGCACGTTGCGATACCGGTCCTGTATCGGGTTACGGGCTTGGCCAGGTCACACAAACACAGCCGGGTACGGTAGGCCCGGACGGCAGCCTCCGGCCACACACCCGTGGCGGCCGGGACCGACGGAGAGGGCTGGTAGGTAGCTATGGAAGAGCCGCGTCGCCTCGGCGGCCGGTACGAGCTGGGCCACGTGCTCGGCCGTGGTGGCATGGCGGAGGTCTACTTCGCGCATGACACGCGGCTCGGCCGCGCGGTGGCCGTGAAGACGCTCCGCGTGGACCTCGCGCGTGATCCGTCCTTCCAGGCCCGGTTCCGCCGGGAGGCTCAGTCGGCCGCCTCGCTCAACCACCCCGCGATCGTCGCGGTCTACGACACGGGCGAGGACTACATCGACGGGGTCTCGATCCCGTACATCGTCATGGAGTACGTGGAGGGCTCGACCCTGCGCGAGCTGCTGCACTCCGGACGCAAGCTGCTGCCCGAGCGCGCGATGGAGATGACCATCGGCATCCTCCAGGGCCTGGAGTACGCGCACCGCAGCGGCATCGTCCACCGTGACATCAAGCCGGCGAACGTCATGCTGACGCGCAACGGCCAGGTCAAGGTGATGGACTTCGGCATCGCCCGCGCCATGGGCGACTCCGGCATGACCATGACCCAGACGGCCGCGGTCATCGGCACCGCCCAGTACCTCTCTCCCGAGCAGGCCAAGGGCGAGCAGGTGGACGCCCGCTCCGACCTCTATTCGACCGGTTGCCTCCTCTACGAGCTGCTGACGGTACGACCGCCCTTCGTGGGCGACTCCCCCGTGGCCGTCGCCTACCAGCACGTACGTGAGGAACCGCAGCCCCCGTCGGTGTTCGACCCTGAGATCACGCCCGAGATGGACGCGATCGTCCTGCGGGCCCTGGTCAAGGACCCGAACTACCGCTACCAGTCGGCCGACGAGATGCGCGCCGACATCGAGGCGTGCCTGGACGGCCAGCCGGTCGCGGCCACCGCCGCCATGGGCTCCGTCGGCTACGGCGGCTACCCGGACGACCAGGCGACCACGGCGCTGCGCGCGGACGCCGGCGCCACCACCATGCTGCCGCCCATGAACCCGGACGACGGCGGCTACGGCTACGACGACCGCCCGGACCGCCGCCGCCAGCAGAAGAAGAACAACACGTCGACGATCCTGCTCGTGGTCGCCGGCGTCCTGGTGCTGGTCGGCGCCATCCTGATCGGCAAGTGGGCGTTCGGGGGCGGGGCTGGCAACGACACGGTCTCCACGCCGACCTTCGTCGGGCAGACCGAGAACTCCGCCAAGAAGATGGCCGACAACATCGGTCTCGTCCTGGCGACCACCAGCAAGACCTGCGCGAACCAGCCCAAGGGCAACGTCTGCAGCCAGGACCCCCAGCCGAACGCCGACGTCAAGAAGGGTTCGACGGTCAACCTGGTCATCTCGACGGGCGCGCCGAAGGTCGCGGTAGACAACGTGATCGGCAAGAACGTCGACGCCGCGACCACGCAGCTGGAGAACAAGGGCTTCAAGGTCAAGATCACCAAGACCGTCTCCACCCAGGACGAGGGCACGGTCCTCAGCCAGAACCCCGACCCGGGCACCGAGAAGGAGAAGGGCTCGGTCATCACCCTGGAAGTGGCCAAGGCCGAGGAGAAGTCCACGGTCCCCGACGTCACCAACCAGACCTGTGACGCGGCCAAGGCGCAGATGACGGCCAACAACCTGACCGGCAACTGCACCGAGGTGGAGACCGACGACGCCAACCTGGTCGGCAAGGTCATCTCGACCGACCCCCAGAAGGGCACGCAGGTCGACAAGAACTCCACGGTGAACATCCAGATCGGCAAGGCCAAGCAGCAGACGGCCGTGCCGAGCGTGGTCACCCAGACCCTGAAGCAGGCGCGACAGACCCTGCAGGCAGCCGGCTTCACCAACATCCAGGTGAACGGCGACTCCAGCGACAACGCCATCGTCGCCAGCCAGGACCCGCAGGCGAACACCGGAGTCGACGACCCCGGCAACACGCAGATCACCCTCACCACGGTGAACGTGGGCAACGGCAACAACAACGGCGGCAACAACGGCGGCACCAACTTCTTCGGCGGCACCACCGGCTGACACCCCGCCCACACGAGTCGGCCCCCGCCCGGGTTCCCCGGACGGGGGCCGCTTCCATTCAGTGGGAGCCGGTCACGCCGGCCCGGACACAGCCTGTGGATAACTCCGCCTCGACCGAGCTACCGGATCTCGACGACCGCATCGACCAGCGCATCACCCACATCCCCGGCACGCCCGTCGATCACCGCCGTACACCGTGGGGTGCTGGAGGAGTGGAGTGCCGGGAGCCTCTGAGGATCCTGGAGTGAGCACGGCCTGACGTGAAAGGGCCCGAAGTCGCAAGGGACAGTTGCGGCTTCGGGCCTTCGTCATGCGCTCAGTCAGCCCAGTTCCTTCGGCGGAGTCCGCTTGCTGTCGACCTTCTGGACCCGGACCAGCTCGCCCCAGACGACGTAGCGGTAGCGGCTTGTGTAGACCGGGGTGCAGGTGGTCAGGGTGATGTAGTGGCCCGGCTTGGTCTTGCCGGATTCCGTCGGGACCTGGGAGAGGACCTTGACGTTGTACTTCGAGGTCTCCGGGAGGATGTCGTAGACCTTGTAGACGTACCAGTCGTCACGCGTCTCGAAGACGATCGGGTCGCCGACCTTCACCTTGTCGATGTTGTGGAACTTCGCGCCGTGGCCGTCCCGGTGCGCGGCCAGGGTGAAGTTGCCGGCCTTCCCGGTGGTGGGCAGCGTCGCCTTCGCCGGGTCCGTGTAGTAGCCGGCCACGCCGTCGTTGAGGATCTCCGTCGACGTGCCCTTCTCGACCAGCACCTCGCCGTTCTTCATGGACGGCACGTGCAGGAACCCGATGCCGTCCTTCGTGTCCAGCGCGCCGGGGCCGGTGTCCTGCTGGGCCCAGGTGTCACGCACCTTGTCGCCCTCCCGGTCCGCCTTGCGGTCCGCTATCACGTTCGTCCACCAGAGCGAGTAGACGACGAACAGGCCGAGCACCAGGCCCGCCGTGATGAGGAGTTCCCCCAGGACGCTGACCGCGGTCGCGATCCTGCCGATCGGCCGACGGCCCGGCCCGGGCCCCGCCTCCGGCGCGTCGGTCTGCTCTGCGGTGTCGTCGGCGGTCGCTGCCACTGTTCCTCTGCCCTTAGCCCTTAAGCCCTTATTCGACGAGCGCGTCTGGCTTGCCCTTGCTGCGCGGGCGTTCCTCCACCATCTTGCCCCAGACGATCAACCGGTACTTGCTGGTGAACTCCGGCGTACAGGTGGTCAGGGTGATGTACCGGCCCGCCTTGGTGAAACCCGAACCCTTCGGGACCGGGTCCAGCACGCTCACGTTGCTCGGCGACGTCACCGGCAGCATCGACGTCACCTTGTACACGAAGTACTCGTCCTGCGTCTCGACCACCACGGCGTCCCCGGCCACCAGCCTGTTGATGTACCGGAACGGCTCACCGTGGGTGTTGCGGTGCGCGGCAAGACCGAAGTTGCCGGTCTTGTCCTGCGGCATCGCGGTCTTCAGCGCACCCTCGCCGTAGTGCCCCACCATGCCCTTGTCGAGGACCTTCTTGTTGCTGACGCCCTCGGCGATCGGCGCCACCACGTCCAGCTTGGGGATGTGCAGGATGGCGAAACCCTGGCCGGGCTCGAAGACACCGGGGGCACGCTTGCCACTCGCCCAGTCCTTCTGCAGCGAGCTGGCCTCGCTGCCGGCCTGGGCGTGCGCGCGCACGTTCGTCCACCACAGCTGGTAGGTGACGAAGAGCAGCATCAGCACACCGGTGGTGATGAACACCTCGCCTATCGCCCGGCTCGCCACGACCGCCGGACTGGGCTTGCGCAGCCGCTCCCGGCGACGCGCCTCCACCCGGGACAGCGGGCGACCCGACGCCCGGTTCCCCTGCGTCTCCTGAGCCGGAGCCTCCGGTGCGCCGCCGTGACGGCCACCGCGGCGCTTGGCGGCCTTTCTGCGGGCCGCTCGGCCGCCCCCTGGGACTCCCGTGGTGGAAGAGGCTGCCGTGCCCGCAGAAGCCGATATGGGGGGCGGATCGGGGATCCGCAGGGCGACGGTCTCCTCGTCGATCGGCGGGAGGTACGCCGTCGGCTCCCCGACCGGCGGAAGAAACGCCGTCTCCCCGTGCGCGCCGGATCCCCCGTACGACTGACCCCCGTACGGGGTATCGGTCTCGCGCTCGGGGCGCAGCGCGGTCACGCCGTGGCCCTGCCCACCACCGGGGCGAGCCCCGCCGACCTCGCCACGGCCCCCTGGTCACCGCATTCCACCAGCCAGTTGGCCAGCATCAGGTGCCCGTGCTCGGTCAGCACCGACTCGGGATGGAACTGCACGCCCTCGACCGGGAGTTCACGGTGCCTGAGCCCCATGATGATCCCGTCGTGGGTGCGGGCGGTCACCTCGAGCTCGGCCGGGACCGTGGCCGGTTCCGCGGCGAGCGAGTGGTAGCGGGTCGCGGTGAACGGGGTCGGCAGGCCCGCGAAGACCCCCTTGCCCGCGTGCTCCACCAGCGAGGTCTTGCCGTGCAGCAGCTCGGGCGCCCGGTCCACCACACCGCCGTACGCCACCTGCATCGACTGCATGCCCAGGCAGACCCCGAAGACCGGGACACCGGTCGCGGCGCAGTGCCGGACCATGTCCACGCAGACGCCCGCCTCCTCGGGGGTGCCGGGGCCGGGCGACAGCAGGACGCCGTCGAAGCCGTCCTGGGCGTGCGCCGTCGACACCTCGTCGTTGCGCAGCACCTCGCACTCGGCGCCCAGCTGGTACAGGTACTGGACCAGGTTGAAGACGAAGCTGTCGTAGTTGTCGACGACGAGAATCCGCGCGCTCACTGGTTGTCCACCGTCACATCGTTGAAGGGCAGCAGTGGTTCGGCCCAGGGGAAGACGTACTGGAACAGGACGTAGACCACGGCCAGGACCAGCACGAGCGAGATCAGCGCCCTCACCCACACGTTCCCCGGCAGATGCCGCCAGATCCAGCCGTACATGCCGTCCCTTCCGTTCCGCCACGGCACCAGAATCCCGCCGTACTGCACCAGACTAACGGCGCAGCGCCGCCGGTCTGCCTGCCTCCACAGCCTGTGTGGAGTCCAGATGCGCCCAGACGATCAGCCGATGACTGTGCCCCCACTCCGGATCGCACGTGGTCAGCGTGAGATAGCGCCCCGGACGCGTATACCCCGACTTACGTGGCACAGGGTCGATCACTTCAACGTCCGTCGGAACTGTTTTGTAGGGGCCTTTGTCGATCCGATACGTGAACCAGGTCGTCCCGTCGGTCAGGACGATCGCGTCACCCTTACGGAGCTCCGGGAAGTCGAGGAACGGGTCGCCGTACGTGCGCCGATGGCCGGCGACCGCGAAGTTGCCCCGCTGGCCGAGCCGGGCGGTCCTGGCGTAGTGGGCGAGCCCCTTCTTCAGCACGTCGGTGCCGGTGCCCTCGAGGACCGGCTTGTTCCACGTGAAACCGAACCGCGGGATGTACATGATCGCGAAAGGCCTGCCGTAGTGGTACGCGGCGGGCCGGGCCGCGGCGGAGGCCCGCGCCGTGGGGCGCACCGTGGCGCCGTCCGACCACTGCCTCTGTAACTGGTCGATCTGGTCGTGCATGACGCCGTCGGCCTTCACACCGGTCCAGAACAGCACGTACGCGACGAAGAGCACGATGAGCGCGCCGACGGTGACGCAGAGCTCGCTGACGGTCCTGACGATCACGCGCACCGGCGGCTCCAGAAAGTGACGCGCTGCTTACTTCACGGGCTTCGCGTAGTGCAGGTCCACTGTGCCCGAGTAGCCCGGAAGAGTCACCGTCCCGTCCTCGGTGACTTTCCAGCCCAGGCCGTACACGTTGACGTACACCATGTAGTTCTGGATCGCCTCGGAGTCCGCGAGCGCCTGCTGCATCTTCGCCGGGTCCCCGACCGCCTGGATCTTGTACGGCGGTGAGTAGACCCGCCCCTGGAGGATCAGGGTGTTGCCGACGCAGCGCACCGCGCTGGTGGAGATCAGCCGCTGGTCCATGACCTTGATCCCCCGGGCGCCGCTCTGCCAGAGCGCGTTCACCACGGCTTGCAGGTCCTGCTGGTGGATGACCAGGTAGTCGGGCTGCGGCTCGGGATAGCCGGGGAGCTTGGCGGTGGCGTTCGGCGGGGCGTCGTTGAGCGTGACCGTGATCGCCCTGCCGGTGAGTCTCCGGGTCCCCGCGTCCTTCTCCAGGCCGGTGAGCCTGTCGTCCTGGGCCTTGGTGGAGCCGTCGTCGCGCTCGGCGAGCTTCTCGTTGCCGTCGCGGGTGCTCGCGTTGGACTCGTCGAGCTCCTTGTTCTTGCGGCTGCGCTCCTGGATCAGGTCGGACAGCTTCAGCAGGTTGTCGTCCGAGCGGATGTCGGTGCCCTTGGCCGTGTTGAAGCTGGTGAAGAAGAGGAGACCGGCGAGGGCGAAGACACCCACGGTGAGAATCCGCACCGGTCGGAAGCCTCGCCTGGAAGCCGGCCCGGAAGGCGTTGATCCGGTCGCGTTGGAGTCGGCAGAATTGCTCAACGTACCCTTATCTCCTTCGGCGCCGTAGAAGCACTACGCTAACGGACGCCCGGGGGAGCACTCAGTGAGCCCTTACTGTCCCCTTGTACGCTGCCCCGAGCCCGACCCAGTTACCTGCGCGGCCACGCAGCGCATCGACAGGAGAGACCCTCGTGCCGAAGTCACGTATCCGCAAGAAGGCCGACTACACGCCGCCCCCGGCGAAGCAGGCGACCGCCATCAAGCTGAACAGCCGTGCCTGGGTCGCGCCGGTGATGCTGGCCATGTTCCTCATCGGACTGGCCTGGATCGTCGTCTTCTACGTGACCGACGGTTCGCTCCCCATCGACAGCCTCGACAACTGGAACATCGTCGTGGGCTTCGGCTTCATCGCGGCCGGCTTCGGCGTCTCCACCCAGTGGAAGTAGCCCGGCCAACAGCTCTCCCCAGGGCTGTTCGCTGAGTTATCCACAGGCTTGATCCGCTGTCCACACCCTCCTGGGGAAAAGAACGACGATCTGTGGATAACCCATCAAGCATTGACGCCGGTACGACTACCACAACACTCGCCGCCCAACCCAGTGCCCCCTGCCTGACCTGCAGAAACGCAGGCGGATTACAGGGGGCACAGGTGTACGCGCACGTTGTGCACAAGATCGGCCACCGACTGTGGACAACGGTTCGGTATAGGTGCGGTACAAGTGCGGTGAGCCGCCGTGAACAGGCTCAGGTGAGCTGCGCGGTCCTGATGACCGTGATCACCACGGTGACCAACAGGACCAGTGCGCAGGTGCCGTACTGGACCAGGTTCCGCCGCTCGCGCGGAGCGTGCACCATCGCGTACCCGGTGATCACACCGGCGACCAGACCGCCGATGTGGGCCTGCCAGGCGATGCCGCCGCTGAACGTGAAGATGAGGTTGATCACCAGCAGGGCGATGATCGGCCGCATGTCGTAGTTGAGCCGGCGGATCAGCACGGCGGTCGCGCCGAAGAGGCCGAAGATCGCGCCGGACGCTCCGAGCGAGGGCTGGTTCTGGGCGGCGAGCAGGTAGCTGAGGGCGCTGCCGGCCAGGCCGGAGACGAAGTAGAGCGTGAGGTAGCGGGCGCGGCCGAGGGCCGCTTCCAGGGGGCCGCCGATCCACCACAGGCTGAGCATGTTGAACACGATGTGCATGTAGTTCGAGCTGTCATGCAGGAACATCGCGGTCAGCATCCGGTAGTACTGGCCCTGCGCGACGCCCTCGACGGCGCCGTACTGCGGGAACCAGGCCTGCCCGATCAGGTCGAAGCGGTTGGTGAAGCTGTCCCCGACGGAGAGCTGGACCAGGAAGATCGCGATGTTGACGCCGATCAGGATCTTGGTGAGCAGCCTGGGGTCGGCGGTGACGGTACCGCCGGCGAGGGTGCGCGGCCGGGAGGCGGCGGGCGGCGGGCCGCTCCGGCCGGCGGTGGTGCCGCGGACGCACTCGGGGCACTGGAAGCCGACGGAGGCGCTGACCATGCACTCGGGGCAGATGGGGCGCTCGCAGCGGGTGCAGTGCACGCCGGTCTCCCGGTCCGGGTGCCGGTAGCACTTGGGCAGGCTGTGCGCGCCGTGCGTGCTGCCTGCCGCCTGGTCCTCCATGGGGTCCCCTCGTTCGTCGTGAGCGACATTGTGCCCCGCACATCCTTACGGACGGGCGGGGCGTTTGGTTCCCTTCGGAGCTCCGTACCGGCCGCTCAGCCCGCGCGCTTCTCGATGACGACGGTCTCCAGGACCACGTCCTTCACCGGCCGTTTGTTGGGCCCGGTGACCGGGACGGCGGCGATGGCGTCCACGACCTTCTGGCCGGCCGCGTCGGTGACCTCGCCGAAGATGGTGTGCTTGCGGTTGAGGTGGGGGGCGGGGTTGACCGTGATGAAGAACTGGGAGCCGTTGGTCCGGGGGCCGGCGTTGGCCATGGCGAGCAGGTAGGGGCGGTCGAAGCGCAGCTCGACGTGGAACTCGTCCTCGAACTTGTAGCCGGGGCCGCCGAGGCCGTTGCCGAGCGGGTCGCCGCCCTGGATCATGAAGCCGCTCATCACCCGGTGGAAGAGGGTGCCGTCGTACAGCCGGTTCGTGGAGACCTCGCCGGTTCCCGGGTGGGTCCACTCACGCTCACCCTGCGCCAGTTCGACGAAGTTGCTGACCGTCTTCGGCGCGTGGTTCGGGAAGAGCCGGACCTCGATGTCGCCGAGGCTGGTCCTCAGGGTGGCGTACAGCTGCTCGGCCACGATCCGCCTTCCGTCGTGCTCGCGTGCGCGGGGTTCGGCCCCACGTTGGATGTGACGCGACGATCCTCGCACGCTACGGCGGCCGCGGAGCCCGCCGGCCGCTTCCTGGCGGACATCCTCACCAATCGCTTGCGGAAACCCGGCGGAGTCCCCGTCGCACGGGAGCGCGGGGAGCCGATCCGTGGCATTGTCGTCGGCAAGCCCCTCTTAGCTCTGGTTGCACCCGTATGCCCGTCCTCGCGCGCCGCTCGGCCCGTCGGCAGGCATGATCCGTAAAAGGGTGGAAAGTCGAATTACCGTACGCCACCGAGGAGGAGGAAAACCCGTGACCCGCAAAGAGAGCGTGCGCGCCGCGACCAGCTCGGCGAAGGACAGCGTGCGGCACGCCGCGGAAGTGGTGGCGCCCTACGCCGACACGGCCAAGGAGCGTGCCGCCTACTACGCGCAGGAGGCACGCGTACGGCTCGCGCCCGTGGTGTCGCAGGCCGCTGAGCAGGCCCGCGTCCAGTACGACGCCCGTCTCGTGCCCCGTCTGGAACAGGCCCGTGCCCATGTGCCGCCGATGGTGGACCAGGCCGCGCACGACGCCGCCGACCTGACGCGCAAGGCCGCCCGGCAGGCCGCCGACTACTCACGTCCGAAGATCGAGCAGGCCGTGGCGGCGGCCGGCCCGGTCCGCGAGGAGGCCACCACGCGGGGCGCCGCCGCGCTGGCCGCGCTGCGCGGCAACGTCTCGGCCGAGCAGATCGAGAAGCTGGCTCGCCGCAACGCCCGGCGCTCGGTGTACGGCCGGGTGTTCAAGGCGTTCGTGGTGGCCGGCGCGGCGGCCGGTGCTGCCTTCGCCGCCTGGAAGTGGTGGGACAAGCAGGCCAACCCGGACTGGCTGGTCGAGCCGCCCGCCGCGACGGAGGTCCCGGAGACGGGCCGCCTCGACTCGGTGGACGGGACCTCTCCGCTCGACCCCGAGGTCCAGGCCAAGGCGGCGGAGGAGGACGCGTCCCCGGACGATCAGCGCTGATTCGTCCCGCCACGGTGTTTCACGTGAAACGGCCTGTGGACACACCTGAACACGAAGAACCCCTCTGACCCGCTTTCATGCAGGTCAGAGGGGTTTTTTGTGGAGCCTAGGGGAGTCGAACCCCTGACATCCGCCATGCAAAGACGGCGCTCTACCAACTGAGCTAAGGCCCCGTACGGGAAGCGACCGGCCGAGCGGGAGGTCCGCCGGTCGGTGCCGCACACCAGAGTACCGGGTCACCCCCCGTACCTCGCAAAAAGATTGGGGGTCCCCGCGGATGACCACTCTCCGTAAGATGCTCGGCGAGGTTCGCTGTAGCGAACCGTGGTTTTTTTGGGGAAGCGATGGGGAGACGCAATGGACGCCGCACAGCAGGAAGCCACCGCCAGAGCGCGGGAGCTGCAGCGGAACTGGTACGGAGAGCCGCTGGGGGCGCTCTTCCGTAAGCTCATCGACGACCTGGGGCTCAACCAGGCTCGTCTGGCGGCGGTCCTCGGACTGTCCGCGCCCATGCTGTCGCAGCTGATGAGCGGCCAGCGGGCGAAGATCGGCAACCCGGCCGTGGTCCAGCGGGTGCAGCTGCTCCAGGACCTGGCGGCCCAGGTGGCCGACGGCAGCGTGAGCGCGGCCGAGGCGACCGAGCGCATGGACGAGATCAAGAAGTCCCAGGGGGGCTCGGTGCTCAGCAACACCACGCAGACGACGAGCGGTTCGGGAGCGCCGACGGTCAAGCGGGTCGTCCGCGAGATCCAGTCGCTGCTGCGTTCGGTGGCCGCCGCGGGCGACATCATCGACGCGGCCGACACACTCGCGTCGACCCACCCGGAGCTGGCGGAGTTCCTCCGGGTGTACGGCGCCGGCCGCACCTCGGACGCGGTCACGCACTACCAGTCGCACCAGAGCTGAGCCTCGGCCCGGTACACCGGAGGGGGTCCGGTGCACCGGGCGGGACGCGGTCCTGGCGTGGGGGTCACGCGAGAGGGGTCGTATCGCTCATCCGGGGGAAGCAAGGGGGGTAGCGGGCAAGGGGGGTTGCCGGGGGACTCGAGGGGGAGGGCAGCGGGCAGTCATGGGTGAGGTCTTCGCGGGCCGGTACGAACTGGCCGACCCGATCGGTCATGGCGGAGTGGGCGCCGTCTGGCGTGCCTGGGACCACCGGCGCAAGCGCTACGTGGCGGCCAAGGTGCTCCAGCAGAGCGACGCCCACGCGCTGCTGCGCTTCGTGCGGGAGCAGGCGCTGCGCATCGACCATCCCCATGTGCTGGCACCGGCCAGCTGGGCCGCCGACGACGACAAGGTCCTGTTCACGATGGACCTGGTCGCCGGCGGCTCGCTGGTCCACCTCGTCGGGGACTACGGTCCGCTGCCCCCGTCGTTCGTCTGCGTCCTGCTCGACCAGTTGCTCTCCGGTCTCGGGGCGGTGCACGCGGAGGGCGTGGTCCACCGGGACATCAAGCCCGCCAACATCCTGCTGGAGGCCACCGGCACCGCACGTCCGCGGCTGAGACTGTCCGACTTCGGCATCGCGATGCGGCTCGGCGAGGCCCGGCTGACCGAGACCAACCTCGTGGTCGGCACGCCGGGTTACATCGCACCTGAGCAACTCCTGGGCGCGGAGCCCGATTTCACGGCCGACCTGTTCGCCGTGGGCCTGGTCGCCCTGTATCTCCTCGAAGGCGCCAAGCCCGACGCCAAGTCGCTCGTCCAGTACTTCGCCGAACACGGCACCCCGGGTGCCCCCAAGGGCATCCCCGATCCGCTCTGGCAGGTCGTCGCCAACCTCCTCCAGCCGGACCCCCGCGCGCGCTTCCACACGGCCACCGGAGCCCGCAGGGCGCTCGCCGAGGCCAGGGAGCTCCTCCCGGAGACGGACGCGGACGACGAGTCGATCGAGATCTTCGACCAACTGGGGCCGCTACCCGAGGGATTCGGACCGTCGGGCCCGGCCAGGCCCGCGTCCGGGGTGGATGCGCGGCAGGGGGCGACGGGTACGGGCCCGAGCCCGGGTTCTGACACGAGGACGGGAACGACATACCCGACAGGCCCGGCAACGCCGTCGTATCGCGCCCCCGCCTCCACGGAGTCCCAGCCCGGGACGGGCGGCGGTCAGGGCGCTCCGCCTGTCGCCGGTACCGGTCAGGTTCCCGCCTCCATGTCCGACACCGGCAGCTTCCGCCTCCCCCCACCGCAGCCGCCGACGCCTCCTAAGCCGTACGCCGGGCAACAGCCCCAGCCACAGCCCCTCCCGCAGGAACAGCCGCAAGCACAGCCCCTGGACCGGCAGCGGGCACAGCCCCTGGACCGGTGGGAGCCCCTGGCCCAGCCGCAGTCCCCGCCCCTGCCCCTGCC
This sequence comes from Streptomyces arenae, assembly GCF_022343545.1. Lineage (NCBI taxonomy): Bacteria > Bacillati > Actinomycetota > Actinomycetes > Kitasatosporales > Streptomycetaceae > Streptomyces > Streptomyces arenae. Next base: position 289,021 of record NZ_JAKQYH010000018.1, on the reverse strand, counting down.
CCCGTCACAGCCCCGACCGGAGCAGTCGGCCGGCGCGCCCTGGCCTCCGGCGCAGCCGCTCCCCCCGGCCCGCACACCGGATGCCGACGGGACCACCGCCACCTACACCGCCCGTGACCCCCAGAGCCCGCCGCCGGCCACCCGGACGCACGGCCGGCGTCGGCGGCGGGTGCGGCGGGCCGGTCCGCCCGCGAGGGCCGCGGTCCCGATCCTGCTGCTCGCGCTGGCCTGTTACGCCGTGGGTTTCTGGGCGTTGACCCGGGTCTGAGCGCGCCTGGCGGTCAGGGTCCACACGCCCAGGACGAGCAGCAGCGCCGTCCCCGTGCCGATCCCGGCGGCCGCGAGCGCCCGCATCGCCGGGTCGTCGTCGCCGGCCGCGCTGACGAGGTCTCCCCGGTCCACCGCCGGCGCGTCGAAGACGTCCTTCGGTACCGGTGAACCGGCGTATGCCGGGCCGGAGTTCGGGGTGCCGTCGACCCGGACCCGGAGGGTCACACCGTACGGCCCCTGCCCGAAGGTGTCCGATGTCTGCCCGGTGAGGTGGACGACGAGGTAGTAGGCGCCGGCGAAGCGGACGGCGTTCTCCTCGCCGGAGACGGCGTACCGGTTGGCGTAGGCCACGGGCGGCAGCGGGTCGAGGGAGGACGACTTCTGGGTGCCGTCGTAGCCGAGGGAGATGTCGTCGACGTAGCCGCGGACGGGGTTGTAGAGGGAGAGGTTGAGCGCGGCGCTGACGTAGCCGTGGGCGTCGCCGCTGGTGCTGCCCAGGTCCACGGTGGCGTGGAGTTGCTGTCCCCAGTCGACCGGGACGGCGTAGTAGAGGGTCTGGCCGGGGGTGATGTCGGTCCCCCAGACGCCCTCGCCGAGGGTGCGGGCCGTGCTGAAGCCGGCGCCCGCGGTGCGGCGGTGGGGGTCGCCGGTGAGCGGTCGGGGCGACGCGGAGTCCCAGGACTGTGGCGCGGTGGTGGCGCCCGCTCTGGCCAGGGCGGGTTCGGTGATGGGTGCGATCTCCAGGTCCCAGCTGCCCGGGGTGGTGGTCTTCGAGCCGGTCACGAGCCGTTCGACGACCACGTAGTAGGTGCCCGCGTCCTGGCACAGCGCCCGGCCCGCGTCCCGTCGTCCCACCGCGGTGATCGGCCGGGGGCTCAGTCCGGCGCCGAAGCGGGCGCCCTGGTAGTCGCAGGAGGTCCCGTTGGCGTTCTCGACCGAGACCGCGATGCCGTCGCTCGCGGAGACGGTGGCGTCGGCGGGCGGCACGGCGGTGACGGGCACGTAGGCCGTCTCGGCGGCGGGCAGTTCCAGGCGGTAGTAGCGCGCGCCCTTGTCCGGGAGGCTGCTGCGGTAGACGGTGCCGGGCTCCAGCGGTTCCGCGTCCGCGGTGCCGGTCGCCCCGTGGACGGTACGGGCGTGCGCGGCGAAGGCGTAACCACTGCCCCCGTCCGCCACGGCCGAGGGGGCCGGCAGCAGCGCCGTCAGCAGCACCGCGGGCGCGAGGACGGCCGGCGCCCTGCGCAGGAGCAGGAGGGCCGGGCGCGCCGTCCACCGGAGGGCACCGGCCGTCCGGTCACCCCGCCGTCCCGCCGTACGCAACCGCAGTATCACGCGCGCCCCCAGCCGTCGCTCGCCCGCCGCCGAAGTTCCGGACGCGCCCCATACTGCCCCGCGCGCCCCCGCGCCACCCGGGGATCCGTACGACCGTCCGAAACACCCGCCGTGCGGGTGTCGCCCGGGCAACGGAAAACCCCGACCGCTGCGGCGGCCGGGGTCTCAGTGTCGTCTGCTGTCGGTAGTACTCACGAACCCGTGGGCACGGAGTCAGTCGCCTCCGTCCACAGATCCTGCTCGGCGCGATCCGCCTGGATCTGGCGGTACACGAGGAGCCCGCCGATGGCGGCCAGTGCGACCAGGAGAAGCTTCTTCACCGCGCGACCTCGTCTCTTCCTTGACGTAGGGGACCTCTGGCGCCCGACTATACACACCGGCCGAGACCGATCGGTGACCTGGCGTCGGCCCCCAACTCCGGCCCGCCGCAAGGCGTTGCACAGGACGGTGCCGTTCCGATCGGAGGGTGATCACACCCCCACGGACGGTTACTTTGCTCCGCTCTCACCGGGTTTCGAAGGTTTTACGGCCTTCGTGCGTCCATACGGGTGGTGTTCATCTGAACATCGACGCGCCACGGGTCGAGGTCCCCCACTTCGCGATCCCCATACACATCATGAGGAAAGTACGCAAATCGCCCAACCCGAAAGTGAGGGGCCATGGCCGGGAACGCCAAGGTCATGAAGCTGTGGACCGCCATCGTCACCGCATTCCTCGCGCTGTTCACGGCGCTCGGATTCGTCGCCGCCACCACCGCCACCGCCGTACCGGGGACCGAGGCCCCGCGCAACAGCAGCGGTGACGACCACGACAAGGGCACCGACCGGGTGATGATCCCGGCACAGACCCACTGGCTCTGGTCCCACGCAAGGTCACTGCCCCCCACGATGAAGCAGCGCATCCGGGCCGAGGCCCACGGAAAGTCCCCCAGCTGCCGGCACCGGCCCCTCGACAGCACCGAGTCGGAGACCACGGACGACCACCCCGCCGCCCCGCTCGACTGCTGAGCCGCACGGACAGTCCAGACGCAACGGCGCAAGGGCGACTTGCGTACGTACCAGCGCCTACTGCGACTCAGACCCGCGGCCGGGAACCGGCCGCGGGCCTTCGCACACCAACCCGCGCACCATCCCCCGCGCACCATCCCCCACGCACCAACCCGCGCGCACCAACCCGCGCACCGCCCGCACCCCCGTGCGGACCCGCTCGACCCGTCGACTCCTGCTGAGGAGTCGTAGGCTGGCTCCGTGCCCAAGGCCTACGAGGAGATCGCCGACGATCTCCGCCGGTCCATCAGGGACGGCGAACGCAAGCCCGGCGCCCGGCTGCCCTCCGAGGCGGAGCTGGCCCGGCACTACGGCCGGAGCGTGCCGACGGTCCAGAACGCGCTGCGTCTGCTGAGCGCCGAGGGACTGATCGACAGACGGCACGGCAGCGGCACCTTCGTGCGCCGCCCCCGCACCCGCGCGATCCGTGACAACGGCCGGTACCAGTGGGAGAAGGACCGCGCCCGGATGCCGGAGGCGACCCGGGCCCAGACCGGAGCCACCGAGCACGACACCGGCCTGGTCCTCGACGACCTGGTCTTCTTCGCCCGTTACCGCGAGCTCACCGCGCCCAGCGACCTCGCCGACGCGTTCGGGGTGCCCGAGGGCACCGTTCTCCTGGAGCGCACCTACCGCACCCGGCACGCGGCCGAGACCGCCCCCTTCAGCCTGGTGACCTCCTACCTCGTCCGTGACCTGGTCGCGGCGAACCCGGCTCTCCTGGACGAGACCAGGGAGCCCTGGCCCGGCGGCACCCAGCACCAGCTGCACACCGTCGGCATCGAGGTCGACCGCGTCGAGGAGCGCTGCACCGCCCGCCCGCCGACGCCCGAGGAGGCCCGCGAGCTGGACCTGCCGGCCGGCACCTCGGTGATCCTGCTGCGCAAGACGTCGTACGACACCCGGGACCGCGTCGTGGACGTCACCGCGGTCACGCTCCCCGGCGACCGCACCGAACTGCTGTTCACGACCCGTCTGGAAAGGTGGTGAGCGCGGCCGTGAGCGGTCCTGTCCGGATCGTCACCGTCGTCACCGCGGTCCATGCCCCCGCGGCCCGTTTCCTGCCGGACGCCTACCGGTCCCTGTGCGGGCAGCGGCTGCCGGCCGGCTGGCAGTGGCGGTGGCTGATCCAGGAGGACGGGTACGGGGACGAGGTCCGTCCGTACGTCCCGGACGACGCCCGGGTGTCGTTCCGGCAGGGCCGTCCGGGCGGGCCGGGCGTCGCCCGCACCATCGCCCTGGCCCGCGCCGAGGGGCCGTACGTCAAGATCCTCGACGCCGACGACCAGCTGCCGGAGGGGGCACTGGCACGTGATCTGGCCGCGCTGGAGGCCGACCCCGGTATCGGCTGGTCCACCGCACGGGCCCTCGACCTGCTGCCCGACGGTACGACGGCAGGCTTCCCCGGCGACCCGGAGGAGGGACCGATCGAACGCGGCGTGGTGCTCGACTTCTGGACGGCGAACGGCTTCCGGGCCCAGGTCCACCCGGCGACCCTCTGCGTCCGCCGGGAGCTGCTGCTCGCCCTCGGCGGCTGGATGGCGTTGCCGGCCTCCGAGGACACCGGGCTGCTGCTGGCGCTGAACGCGGTGAGCCGGGGCTGGTTCTCGGCCCGGGTGGGGCTGCTGTACCGCAAGTGGGAGGGCCAGGTCACCGGCCAGTCCGCACACACCGACCCGGCGGAGCGGGAGGCCCGCATGGCGGTGGTGGCGGCCCGGGCCCGCGCACTGGCGGACTACAAGTGGCAGTACCCGCCGACGTACTAGGGCCAGGGCGAGGCCGGCTAACAGCGGTCAGGGCCGGGTCGGCGTAGGGGTCGGCCTACCAGCTGCCAGGGCGGGATCGGCGTACCAGCGGCTAGGGCAGGGTCGCCGCGTCCACCTTGGAGAACACCAGGTCGCTCTCCTGTGTCACCGGCCCCTCCCAGCGCACCGGCACCACCGGCTCGCCGTGCAGCGCGCGGGGGTAGCTGTCGGCCGCGTAGTTGTTGGCGAGCCGGTAGACGTGGTAGCCCGCGTCGGTCATGGTGCGCAGCAGGTCGTCGGCCGAGTCGCCGAGCTGGGCCATCCGCTCCGGGGTGACCTCGACGGTGATCTCGGCGTCCGGACGCAGTTTCTCCAGCAGCGGGGCGAGACCGCGTACCACCGCGCCCTCGGCGCCCTCCACGTCGATCTTGACGACCCGGGCCGTCTCGATCTCCTCCGGCAGCAGCAGTTCGGGCAGCGGCACGGCCTCGATGTCGAAGGTGGACTCGGCGGGTCCGTCCCACGGCACGATGCTGTTGGCGCCCATGTTCCGGGAGCTGACGAGCACGAAGGTGAGGGTGCGGTGGCTGTCGGAGACGGCCGCGTTGACCGCGCGGATGTTCCGGCAGTCGTTGAGCGCGCTGTGCTGCCGCAGCCGCCGGTGGAAGGCGGGGGAGGCCTCCACGGCGACCACCCGGCCCCGCGGGCCGACCAGCCGGGAGGCGAGGACGCTGAAGACGCCGATGTTGGCGCCGACGTCGACGAAGCAGTCCCCGGGCGCCAGCCGGCCGCCCAGCCAGCGGGTCATGTGCGGCTCCCACACCCCGAACAGGTACAGGTAGCGCTGGATGAGGTCCTGGGTGTCGACGGCGAACCGGTCGCCGGCGAGCGTCTCCACGACGCGCCGGCGGGGGTGGTCGCGCAGGTACGCGTTGAGCACGCGGGCGGCGCGGGCCTTGCCCCACGGACCGGGGAGGTCGCGGACGTAGCGGCGGCCGAAAGTGGCCAGGAGGTCGGTGAGATCCGTGCCGGTGCTGCTCATCCGCTAGTCAGTGACCCTCTTGCCGTCGATCCGGATCGCCTGGGACGGGCAGCGCTCGGCGATGTCCCGGAGCAGTTCGTCGTCCCCGGATTCCCCGTCCCGTCCGGACTCCGCGCGTCCGGGCAGGACGAAACCGTACCCGTCCGCGAAACCGAACACAGCGGGTGCCCGGAAGGCGCACTCACCCGACCCGTAACAGACGTCGGCATCGACGGAGACCCTCATGCCGACTCCCCTGCCCACCGGACGGCCCGCCGAACCGGCCGGGTCACGCGAAGGGCAGTTCCAGCATCCGGATGGCGTTGCCGCGCAGCAGCTTGTAGGCCACCTCGGGGTCCAGCCCGCCCACGTGTTCCTCGGCCACCCGCCGGGTCTCCGGCCAGGTCGAGTCGACGTGCGGGTAGTCCGTCTCGAAGGTCGCATTGTCCACCCCGACGGTCTCGATCGCCTCGATGCCGTGTTTGTCACGGAAGAAGCAGCAGAAGATCTGCCGGTAGTAGTACGTCGACGGCGGCTCCGGGATCAGGTCCTTCACCCCGCCCCAGGCCCGGTGCTCCTCCCAGACGTCGTCGGCGCGCTCCAGGGCGTACGGAATCCAGCCCATCTGGCCCTCGCTGTAGGCCAGCTTCAGCCGGGGGAACTTCACCAGCACCCCGGAGAACAGGAAGTCCATCATCGAGGCCATGGCGTTGTTGAAGCTCAGCGAGGCCTGCACGGCGGGCGGGGCGTCCGGGGAGGCCGCCGGCATCTGGGAGCTCGACCCGATGTGCATGTTGACGACCGTGCCGGTCTCCTCGCAGACCGCGAAGAACGGGTCCCAGTAGCCGGAGTGGATGGACGGCAGGCCGAGATAGGTGGGGATCTCGCTGAAGGTGACCGCGCGGACGCCCCGCGCCGCGTTGCGCCGGATCTCGGCGACGGCCAGGTCGACGTCCCACAGCGGGATCAGGCACAGCGGGATCAGCCGGCCGCCGCTGTCCCCGCACCACTCCTCCACCATCCAGTCGTTGTAGGCGCGGACGCAGGCCAGGGCGACCTCCTTGTCCTCGGCCTCGGCGAAGGTCTGTCCGCAGAACCGGGGGAAGGTCGGGAAGCAGAGGGAGGCCTCGACATGGTTGATGTCCATGTCCTTGAGCCGCTCCTTGGGATCCCAGCAGCCGGGGCGCATCTGCTCCCGGGTGATGCCGTCGAGCGTCATCTCGTCCCGTGAGAAGCCGACGGCCGCGATGATCCGCTTGTACGGGAAGAGCAGGCCCTCGTACTCCCACCAGTCGGTGATCTGGCCCTCGGGGTCGGTGGTGAACCGGTACTTGCCGCCGACGTAGGCGAGTTCGCCGATGCCGGCGGTGAAGGGCTTGGGCCCCTTGTCCCGGTACTTGCCCGGCAGCCACCTCTCGAAGAGGTGCGCGGGCTCGATCACGTGGTCGTCCACGCTGATCACCCTGGGCAGATCCCGGGTGCCGGTCGCGTCTTCTGCCATGCCTACCCCCTGCTGCCTGCGGAGTCCCAGAAAAATCTGACGGCCCATCAGATAAGGCGTCGGCATTCAGGCTAGGCCCGCGAGCCGGTACCAGCAAGAGCCGCCGGACCCCTTGCGACCCGCGCCGCCTTCCGCTGAACTGACGGGTCGTCAGGTACATGCGGGAATCCGGGGAGGGTGCGGAATGCGATCAGCCTTGCTGAGCGGTGCCGAATGGTTCGCGGTGCTCCGCGTCGGGCTCGGCCTGTGGTGGCTGGAGAGCTGGCGGCACAAGGACAAGAAGCAGTGGTTCGGCGGCGGGGGCATCAGGTGGGCCGCCGGTGTCGCGGAGAAACACCGCTGGCCGGTGGTCCGGCGGGGCTTCGACACCGTCGTGGCGCCCCGGCCCCGGCTGATGGCCTACGTGGTGGCGTACGCGGAGCTCGCCCTGGGCCTGGGCCTGATCGCCGGTTTCCTCACCCCGGTCGCGCTGGTGGCCGGGTGCCTGCTCAACCTGATCTACCTGGTCCTCATGATCCACGACTGGGCGGAACAGGGACAGAACCTGATGATGGCCCTGATCTCCCTGACCGGCCTGTTCGCGATCAGCTGGCAGACCTGGTCCCTGGACAACGCGCTGGGCCTGTTCGGCTGACCGGCACATCCGAGAAGAGGCCCGGGAGAAGCGCCCGAAAGGGGCGCTGGGGGTGCCCCCGGCCGAAGGCTGGGGGAGGAACTGCGCGACCAGCCACACACGACCCGCGGCGACCCACCGCCCGACCTCACGGCCCTGTCATCGAGGAGACACCAATGACCGGTCCCGCAGAACCCCCCTCGGGGGACACCCTCAGAAAACTGCACGCGGCCCGCGCCCGCAGCGCTTACGAACGCGCGGCGGCCGCCTGCCAGCACGCGGGAGTCACCCCCGACGCGGCCCAGACCGTTCCGACGACCCCCGTAGGCCGGGCCGCGAACGCACTGCGGCTCTCGGCCCGGTCCCTCACCACCCTGGACGGCGCCGAGGCGGACCCGGCGGCAGCAGCCCGCTGTGCCCGCAACGCCGCCGCCACCGCGGCACTGGCCGCAGGGATCGCCGGAGCCCTGGACGACAGCCCCGCCGCGACCACGGCCCTGCGCGCCGCCCTCACCGCGTCCCAGGCGGCCGCGGCGGCGGCCGGCGGCAGGGCGGCGGGACAGGACCCCGCGCTGAACGCGGCGGCCGACGGGGCGGAGGAGCACGCGACTGAGACGGCACGCGCGGCAGGCTGGACACGACGCTGAGGCCACCGCCGGTCACAAGGCCAAGGCCACCGCCGGTCACGACGCTGAGGACACCGCCGGTCCGACGGACCCACGTCCCGCCGGCCTGCGGCCCGCGGTCTCCCGTGCCGTTCGGCGCCGGTCCCTCCCCACGTGGGGACCGGCGCCGAACGGCGCGGGTGGTGTCGGGCGAAGGTGACCGAGAACGTGCGGTGCCGTGAACTGTCTCAGCCACTGGTGGGCTGGTCGGCCCGTCGGGCGACACCCGATTACCGCGTTGCTGCGGCGAAATCCTGCCAGCCGAGGCCCGGATCTGAGGAGGCCAGGACATCCGGCTCGGGGCTTCGCCGCAGGTCAGCCGTATAAAGTGAGTTTTCCGGTCCGGATGTCCAGCAGCGGGGGAAGTAAGGGGTGGAGCGCCTTGGGTCCCGACGCTGGGGCACGCACAGCCTTCGCGGAACGTCTCGCGTTGCTGTACAGGGAGGCCGGCAATCCTCCGCTCAAACGCGTCGCGGAGGCGGTCGACCGGCTGCATCGCGTGGACGAGCGGGGGCGGCCCGTGCGGGTCTCCGCCCAGCGGATCAGCGACTGGCGGCGGGCGAAGAACGTCCCCGCGCAGTTCGCCGCGCTCTCCGCCGTACTCCACGTCCTCATCCCGCAGGCCCGCCGCTCCCAGCCGGCGCCGGTCTCCTCCGGGCTGTACGACCTGACCCACTGGCAGAAGCTGTGGGAGCGGGCCGTGGCCGACCCGGTCGCCGATCCGCCCGTACCGGAGACGGCCGAGGAGGCCGAGGCACCGCCGGTCGACAGCGTCTGCCCGTACCGCGGTCTGGCCTCCTACCGACGTGAGGACGCCCGCTGGTTCTTCGGCCGGGAACGCAGCACCGACGCCCTGGTCGCCCAGCTCCGCTCGGCACGGACGGCCGGCGGCCTGGTCATGCTGGTCGGCGCCTCGGGCGCGGGAAAGTCCTCACTGCTGAACGCCGGTCTGGTCACCGCGTTGCAGCACGGCGCCCTGAACGGCGACGCAAGCGGCCCCCGCGAGATCCTTCAGCTCGTCCCGGGCGCGGACCCGGTGAAGGAGCTGACCCGCCGGATACCCCAGCTGGCCGAACTCGCGGACCCGGACGACCCGGACGCCGTCCGGGAAGCGGTCAGGAACTGGGCTCGGCAGCCGACCGGCGATGTTTCACGTGAAACCTCCCCCTCGCCTGCCGCCCCGCCCCGTCCGGTCCTGATCGTGGACCAGTTCGAGGAGACCTTCACCCTCTGCGCCGACGAGGCGGACCGGCGCACCTTCGTCCAGCTCCTGCACTCGGCCAGCACTTCCGCCCCTTCCGGCGGGCCGGCCCCCGCCCTGGTCGTCCTCGGTATCCGCGCCGACTTCTACGAGCAGTGCCTCGGCTACCCCGAGCTGGCCGACGCGCTCCAGCACCGGCACATGGTGCTCGGCCCGCTGACCACGGCCGAACTGCGCGAGGCCGTGACCGGTCCGGCCAAGGCGGTGGGCCTGGAACTGGAGTCGGGCCTCGCCGAACTGATCGTCCGTGAGGTGAGCGCCGACGGCCCGCGCGGCGCCCACGACGCCGGTGTCCTGCCGCTCCTCTCCCACGCCCTGCTCGCCACCTGGCAGCGCCGCAAGGGCGGCCGGCTGACCCTGGCCGGCTACCGGGCGGCCGGGGGCATCCAGGGCGCCGTCGCCGCGACCGCCGAACGCGCCTGGTCCGGGCTCGACCCGGCCGCCCGTACCGCCGCCCGACTGCTCCTGCTCCGTCTGGTGCGACTCGGCGAGGACACCCAGGCGACCCGCAGGCGCGGCACCCGCCGCCAGCTGGCCGCCGAATCCACCGACCCGAACAAGACCGAGGAGTCACTCGAAGCCCTGGTCCGGGCCCGGCTGGTGACACTGGACGCGGACACCGTGGAGATCACCCACGAGGCTTTGCTGCACGCGTGGCCCCGGCTGCGGGAGTGGCTGGACGAGGACCGCAACGGCAACCTGCTGCGCCAGCGGCTGGAGGAGGACGGCCGGGCCTGGGACGAGTCACACCACGACTCCGCGCTGCTCTACCGGGGTTCACGGCTCGAGCAGGCCCACGCCTGGGCGAAGTCGGCCGGTGACACCTCTCTGACCCGCAGCGCGGTGGAGTTCCTGGCGGCCTCGGTCCGGCTGCGCCGGCGCACGGTCTGGCTCAGCCGGGCCGCGGTGTCGGCACTGGTCGTGCTCGCGTTACTGGCCGCGGGTTCCGCGGTGATCGCCCGGCAGCAGCGGGACGACGCGGTGTTCGAGCAGGTGATCGCGGAGGCCGACCGGTTCCAGTACTCGGACCCGTCGCTCTCCGCCCAGCTGGACCTGGTCGCGCACGGCCTGCGCCGGGACGACGAGGGCGCCGGCAACCGCCTGATATCGATCGTGAACGCGCCCCTGGCCACACCTCTCCTCGGCCACACCGGCGCCGTCTACCTGACCTCCTTCAGCCCCGACGGCAAGCTCCTGGCCACCGCCGCCTACGACCGCACGGTCCGGCTGTGGGACGTCAGCGATCCGACCCGGCCCGAACCCCTGGGCGAGCCACTGCGCGGCCACACCAGCTGGGTCTCCAGCGCGGTCTTCAGCCCGGACGGCCGCACTCTGGCCAGTGCCGGAGACGACGGCACCGTACGCCTGTGGGACGTCTCCGACCCGACCCACCCCACCGCCCTGGCCGCCCCTCTGACCGGCCACGACGGAACCATCTACCTGGCCGCGTTCAGCCCGGACGGCCGTACCCTGGCCACCGCCGACGAGGACCGCACCGTACGCCTGTGGGACGTGCACGACCCACGCCGTCCGGCCTCGCTGGGCACCCTCACCGGCCACACCGAGGCCGTCCGCTCCATCGCGTTCAGCCCGGACGGCCACACGCTCGCGGCCGGCAGCGACGACAACTCGATCCTGCTCTACGACGTGTCCGACCCACGGCATCCCGGACACGTCGGCGCTCCGCTGCTCGGACACTCCATGACCGTGCACTCGGTGGCCTTCAGCCCGGACGGCCGGACCCTGGCCAGCGGCAGCAAGGACGACACCGTACGGCTGTGGGACGTCTCCGACCCGGCTCACGCCAAGGCCCTCGGCGGTCCGCTCACCGGCCACACCGGGCCCGTCTGGTCGGTGGCCTTCAGTCCCGACGGCTCCATGCTCGCGGCGGGCAGCGCGGACTCCACGGCCAGCCTGTGGAACGTCGACAACCCGGCGTTCCCCTCCCAGGTGGGCGAGCCGCTCGCGGGCAGCAGCGGCGAGATGTACGCCGTCGGCTGGAGCCCGGATGGCCACACCCTCGCCACCGGCAGCGGTGACGGCAAGGTGCGGCTCTGGTCGGTCCCGGGAGCGGACATGATCGGCGAGTCGGGGACGTTCAGCCCGGACGGACGGGTCCTGGCCACCGGGGGCGGCGACAGCCGGATGCGGCTGTGGAACATCTCGGACCCGGCCCGGCCCACGGCGCTCGGCGAGCCGTTCCGGACCGGGTGGCGGGATCTTCGCTCGATGGTGTTCACCCGCGACGGCCGCACCCTGGTCATCCTGACCGGCGAGAACAACGTCAACTGGGTGCAGCTGTGGAACGTCTCCGACCCCGCGCACCCCGCGCAGTACGGCAGACCGGTCCGGCTGGACACCCGCTACGCGGGCGCCGAGGCGCTGGCCCTGAGCCCCGACGGGCACACCGTGGCCGCCGACTACGACGACCGCACGGTGCAGCTCCTGGACATCTCCGACCCGGCCCGGCCCAGGCGCGTCGGCGAGCCCCTCAGGGGCCACACCGGGTATGTCAACGCGCTCGTCTTCAGCCCGGACGGCAGGACCCTGGCCAGCGGCAGCGCGGACGGCACGGTCCGCCTGTGGGACGTCTCCGACCCGGTCTCGGCCAGGTCCCTGGGCAGCCCCCTCACGGGACACCTGGGCCCGGTCAACACCCTGGCCTACAGCCCCGACGGGCACACCCTGGCCAGCGGCAGCGACGACGACACGGTCCGGCTCTGGGGCGTCTCCGACCCGGAGCACGCGAGGCGGCTGGGCGCGGTTCTCACCGGTCACACCGAGGCCGTGGTCTCCCTGACCTTCAGCCGGGACGGCAGGACCCTGGCCAGCGGCGGCAACGACAACACGGTCCGCCTGTGGAACGTCTCCGCCCCCGCCTCCGCCCACCCCATCGGGCAGTCGATGAGCCCCAACGCCAAGACCGGCAACTTCCTCTCCTTCGGCCCGCAGAGCGACATGCTGGGCGTCTCCAGCGGCGCCGACACGGTCCGCCTGTGGAGCCTGGACGTCGACGAGGCGGTCACCCGTATCTGCTCGGCCACCCGCAACGTGCTCACCCCGGCCAGATGGCGCGAGTACCTCCCCCGCCTCACCTACGACCCACCCTGCGACGACTGATCCGCCCACATATCAGACCGTCTCTGAGTGATCCCGATCACAACTGCTCACGACGGCTGAGAAGTTGACTCCCACCGCACAGGCCACCTTGTTACGCTGGCCACAGCCCGATCGCTGGTGCATCCCCCGTCGCCAGCGGTCGGGTTCTTCCATGCCCTCTCCACCCCTACAGGCCCCACAAGGGCTGTCTCATATCGCCCAGCCGTCGGAGGGCGAGAAGGACGGGGCAAAGGCGCTGGCGGGGAAGGGCAGTAGAGTCTCGCGGACCGGGGAGGTGAACCATGGCGGCGCTTTTCTGTTCCGCTGTCGTGGTCGGCGTCGCGTTGACAGCTTTCGCGGTCCTGCGGGAGCACGGAACGCGGCTTGCGAAGACGGCTTCCTGGTGGTGTCTGGCAGTCGCCGCGCTCCCCGGACTGGGACTCATCGGGGTCGTTCTCCAAGTGATCTTCGGATCGTGAGACTGGTGCGGGGCTACGACGCGCGCCTGATGGCGTCAAAAGACCCCCGGACCGATGGTCCGGGGGTCTTTTAGCTGGTGGGGCTAACAGGATTTGAACCTGTGGCCTCATCCTTATCAGGGATGCGCTCTAACCAACTGAGCTATAGCCCCGCCGCGCTTTGCGGTGTGTGTCCCGCGCGCTGACTCCTGAAGATTAGCGCACGACCGGGGCAGTCCCAAAATCGGTTGTCGGGGGACCGACAGGAGAGGTTTGAACCCCGGTCACTCGTCCTCGGCCAAGGTCAGCTCGACGCCGCCGACGAAACCCGCAGAGAGGTTGTAGATGAACGCGCCGAGCGTCGCCAGCGCCGTCGCGAGGACGACGTCGATGACCGCGATGATCGCCGTGAACATCAGGACGTGCGGCAGGGACAGGAACGACTGGAGGTCGAAGCCGTTCGACTCGTTGGATCCGGTCGCCTCCGAGATCGTGCCGCCGACCGTGGAGAACACGCCCATCGCGTCCAGCACCATCCACAGCACCGCGGCCGCCACGATCGAGCAGATGCCCAGCGCGATGGAGAGCAGGAAGCTGACCTTCATCACCGACCACGGGTCGGCCTTGGCGACCCGCAGCCGGGCCTTGCGGGTGCGCGGCGCGGTGCGCGCGCCGGCGCCGGTACGAGGCCGTCGTACCGCCCCCGTGGGCGTCTGCGCGGCCTCCGCCGGGTAGGCCTGCGGCGGGTGGTAAGGCCCGGCGGGCTGCTCCTGGCGGCGCTCCCCGGGCAACGGGGAAGGGGCCTGCTGCTGTGCGGTCGCCGGCTGGGCGCCCGGCGTCCCCGGTGCACCCGGGCCTCGGCTGTCGGTCACGGTTCCCCCCTGGGTTCCCTGCGCGTCCGGACCGGGCCCCTTGGCGGGCGCCTTGATCGCCTTCAGCTGGGTGGTGTGCGTGTCCGCCGGCTGCGGCTGCGGCGCGCCGCCCCCGCCGGACGCGGCGGAGCCACGGCCGCCGCCGTCCGCATCCGTACCCGTAGAGGTACCGGCCGATCCGGCGCCCGTGGCTCCGCTCACGATGACTCACTCCTCGTGCCTACTCGGCCGAGGGCGCCTCACCCTCGTCCGTGCCGCTGGTCGCGACACCCTCGGCGGACTCGTCCACGGCGTCCACGCCGTCGACTTCCTCCGCCTCGCTGCCGGCCTCGGCGTTACGTGCGATACCGACGACGGCATCGCGCTTGCCCAGGTTGATCAGTTGGACGCCCATGGTGTCACGGCCCGTCTCCCTGACCCCGCTGACTCGCGTACGAATCACACCGCCGGACAGGGTGATGGCGAGGATCTCGTCGTTCTCCTCGACGATCAGCGCGCCGACCAGCGAACCGCGGTCCTCCACGATCTTGGCGGCCTTGATGCCGAGGCCGCCGCGGCCCTGGACGCGGTACTCGTCGACACGGGTCCGCTTCGCGTACCCCCCGTCGGTGGCAGTGAACACGAACGTACCGGGTCGAACAACATTCATCGACAGAAGTTCATCGTCCGCGCGGAAACTCATGCCCTTGACACCGGAGGTGGCCCGGCCCATGGGACGCAGAGTGTCGTCGGAGGCGGTGAACCGGATCGACTGTGCCTTCTTGCTGATCAGAAGCAGATCATCGTCTGCCGAGACCAGTTCGGCACCGATCAGTTCGTCATCGGAACCGTCCTCGCGCTCCCGCAGGTTGATCGCGATGACACCGCCGGAGCGGGGCGAATCGTAATCCTTCAGAGGCGTCTTCTTGACCAGACCGGCCTTGGTGGCGAGCACCAGGTAGTCCGCCGCGTCGTAGTCGCGGATCGCGAGGATCTCGGCGATCGCCTCGTCCGGCTGGAAGGCCAGCAGGTTCGCCACGTGCTGACCGCGCGCGTCCCGGCCGGCGTCCGGCAGCTCGTACGCCTTCGCCCGGTACACCCGGCCCTTGTTGGTGAAGAACAGCAGCCAGTGGTGCGTGGTCGAGACGAAGAAGTGGTCGACGATGTCGTCTTCCTTCAGCTTCGTGCCGCGCACGCCCTTGCCGCCGCGCTTCTGCGCCCGGTAGTCGACGGTCTTGGTGCGCTTGACGTAGCCGCCGCGCGAGACCGTGACGACGATGTCCTCCTCGGCGATCAGGTCCTCGATGGACATGTCACCGTCGTAGGGCACCAGCATGGTCTTGCGGTCGTCACCGAACTTCTCCACGAGTGCGGCGAGCTCGGCGCTGACGATGGCACGCTGACGCTCCGGCGAGGCCAGGATCGCGTTGTACTCGGTGATCTTCGCCTGGAGTTCGTCGTGCTCCTGAATGATCTTCTGGCGCTCCAGGGCGGCCAGCCGGCGCAGCTGCATCTCGAGGATGGCGTTGGCCTGGATCTCGTCGATCTCCAGGAGGCCCATCAGGCCCGTACGCGCGATGTCGACCGTCTCACTGGCCCGGATGAGCGCGATGACCTCGTCGATGGCGTCCAGCGCCTTCAGCAGACCGCGCAGGATGTGGGCGCGCTCCTCGGCCTTGCGCAGCCGGAAGCGCGTCCGGCGGACGATGACCTCGATCTGGTGCGTCACCCAGTGCCGGATGAACGCGTCCAGCGACAGCGTGCGCGGCACGCCGTCGACCAGCGCCAGCATGTTGGCGCCGAAGTTGGACTGGAGGTCGGTGTGCTTGTACAGGTTGTTCAGGACGACCTTGGCGACCGCGTCCCGCTTCAGCACGATGACCAGGCGCTGGCCGGTACGCGAGGAGGTCTCGTCGCGGACGTCGGCGATGCCGCCGACCTTGCCGTCCTTCACCAGGTCGGCGATCTTCTGCGCGAGATTGTCGGGGTTGGTCTGGTACGGCAGCTCCGTGACCACCAGGCACTGGCGGTTCTGGATCTCCTCGACCTCGACGACCGCACGCATGGTGATCGAGCCGCGGCCCGTGCGGTACGCCTCCTCGATGCCCTTGCGGCCGACGACCAGCGCGCCGGTCGGGAAGTCGGGGCCCTTGATGCGCTCGATCAGCGCGTCCAGGAGCTCCTCGTGCGAGGCATCCGGATTCTCCAGGTACCACTGGGCACCGGCCGCGACCTCGCGCAGGTTGTGCGGCGGGATGTTGGTCGCCATGCCGACCGCGATACCGGCGGAGCCGTTGATCAGCAGGTTCGGGAAGCGGGCCGGCAGGACGGTCGGCTCCTGGGAGCGGCCGTCGTAGTTGTCCGTGAAGTCGACGGTCTCCTCGTCGATGTCGCGGACCATCTCCATCGACAGCGGCGCCAGCTTGCACTCGGTGTACCGCATGGCGGCCGCCGGGTCGTTGCCCGGAGAGCCGAAGTTGCCGTTGGAGTCGACCAGCGGCATCCGCATCGACCACGGCTGGGCGAGTCGCACCAGGGCGTCGTAGATCGAGGAGTCGCCGTGCGGGTGGTAGTTGCCCATGACGTCACCGACGACACGGGCGCACTTGTAGAAGCCGCGCTCGGGGCGGTAGCCGCCGTCGTACATCGCGTACAGGACGCGGCGGTGCACGGGCTTGAGTCCGTCGCGGACGTCGGGCAGCGCGCGGGACACGATGACGGACATCGCGTAGTCCAGGTATGAGCGCTGCATCTCCGTCTCGAGCCCGACGGGCTCGACGCGCATCGCCAGTTCGCCACCCTCTGCAGGGGTGACAGGAGTGTTCTCGTCGGCCATGGCTGGTGAAGATCCTTCCTGGTGCGGTCAGCTGAGACCGACTCAGATGTCGAGGAAGCGGACGTCCTTGGCGTTGCGCTGGATGAACGCGCGGCGGGCTTCGACGTCCTCGCCCATCAGGACCGAGAACAGGTCGTCGGCCTGGGCGGCGTCGTCGAGGGTGACCTGGCCGAGGACCCGGTGCTCCTGGTCCATGGTGGTCACACGCAGTTCCTCGGCGTTCATCTCGCCGAGACCCTTGAAGCGCTGGATCGAGTCCTCGCGGACGCGCTTGCCGCGCTGCCGGCCCAGCTCCAGAAGGGCGTCGCGCTCGCGGTCCGAGTAGGCGTACTCGACGTCGTCCCGGCCCCACTTGATCTTGTACAGCGGCGGGCGGGAGAGGTACACGTGCCCGGCCTCGACGAGCGGCCGCATGAAGCGGAACAGGAAGGTCAGCAGCAGGGTGGAGATGTGCTGGCCGTCGACGTCGGCGTCCGCCATCAAGATGATCTTGTGATAGCGGAGCTTCTCGATGTCGAAGTCCTCGTGCACACCCGTGCCGAACGCCGAGATCAGCGCCTGGATCTCCTGGTTCTGCAGGATCTTGTCGATCCGCGCCTTCTCGACGTTGAGGATCTTGCCCCGGATCGGGAGGATCGCCTGGTACTGCGGGTTTCGGCCGGACTTGGCCGAGCCGCCGGCGGAGTCACCCTCGACGATGAAGATCTCGCACTTGGTGGGGTCGTTCGACTGGCAGTCCGAGAGCTTGCCCGGCAGCGACGCGCTCTCCAGGAGGCCCTTGCGACGGGTGAGGTCACGCGCCTTGCGGGCCGCCACGCGCGCGGTGGCCGCCTGGATGCCCTTGCGGATGATGTCCGCGGCCTCGACCGGGTTGCGGTCCAGCCAGTCGTTCAGGTGCTCGTAGACCGCCTTCTGCACGAAGGTCTTGGCCTCCGTGTTGCCCAGCTTGGTCTTCGTCTGGCCCTCGAACTGCGGCTCGCTCAGCTTGACCGAGATGATCGCGGTCAGACCCTCGCGGATGTCGTCACCGGTGAGGTTGTCGTCCTTCTCCCGGAGCAGCTTCTTGTCGCGCGCGTACTTGTTGATCAGCGACGTCAGCGCGGCGCGGAAGCCCTCCTCGTGGGTACCGCCCTCATGCGTGTGGATGATGTTGGCGAACGAGTACACACCCTCGCTGTAGCCGCTGTTCCACTGCATGGCGACCTCGAGGGACAGGCTCTTGTCCCGGTCCTCGGCCTCCAGGTCGATCACCGTCGGGTGCACCACGTCCCCCTTGCGGGAGTTGAGGTACTTCACGAAGTCGACGATGCCGCCCTCGTAGTGGTAGGTGACCGTCTTGACCTCGGGCTTCTCGTCCGCACCGGCCTCGTCCGCGCCGGCCACGGCCTTCGCCGACTCACGCTCGTCGGTGAGCCGGATCGTCAGGCCCTTGTTGAGGAACGCCATCTCCTGGAAGCGCCGCGACAGCGTCTCGAAGGAGTACTCGGTGGTCTCGAAGATGTCCGGGTCCGCCCAGAACGTGACCGAGGTGCCGGTCTCGCTCGTCTCCTCGTGCTGCGCCAGCGGAGCCGTCGGGACGCCCAGCTTGTAGTCCTGCGTCCAGCGGTGGCCGTCGGTGCGGATCTCGACCGAGACCCGGGACGACAGGGCGTTCACGACGGAGACGCCGACGCCGTGCAGACCACCGGAGACCGCATAGCCGCCGCCGCCGAACTTGCCGCCCGCGTGCAGCACGGTCAGCACGACCTCGACGGCCGGCTTGCCCTCGGACGCCACGATGCCGACCGGGATGCCACGGCCGTTGTCGACGACGCGCACGCCGCCGTCGGCCAGGATCGTCACGTCGATGGTGTCCGCGTGGCCCGCCAGAGCCTCGTCGACGGAGTTGTCCACGACCTCGTACACAAGGTGGTGCAGACCGCGCTCGCCGGTGGAGCCGATGTACATACCGGGTCGCTTGCGGACCGCGTCCAGCCCTTCGAGGACGGTGATGGCGCTGGCGTCGTACGAGGCGGTGACCTCACCGTTCGCGCCGGCGTCGGTGGACGGGATGTTCTCGTTGGGGTTGCCGGAATCGGCCACGAAGCGCCCTTTCTGGCACTGGCACAGCACGAGCCGGGCTCCTGGGGATACCCCCGCGAGGAGGGCTGCCGGAGCGGCTGCGGCATGTTGCGTTGGTAAGCCTTGATCAGCGTTGCTCAGCTTTTCCCGGGCGGTCCCCAGGTTCGGGGCGGGATTGTCTCCCAGTCTACCGGTAGCGCCGACAGTGATGGGGGTTTGCCGGTACCTGAGTCCGCATGTGCCGCCCTGAACCCGCCTCCGCCGACTCCCGATATACGGATGGGGGCTCCAAGGGGCTCACGGAGGCACCCAGCGCTTCCGGCTGTCAACCCTTGGCTACTCCGGGGTCAGGTCGCGATTCGCAACCGCGTGCGGTTGTACGACCATCAGCCGGGACGGCCCTACGAGGGCACCGCACCCGGCTGTGAGCGTGACGCAAGTCACCCGTAGGTATCGCCGGGCCCGGTGCTCCCGGGGGCCCGCAGCGGGCCGTAGCGGCGGACTGGACCACCCGGATTCAGCACCTTGATCAGGCGGACCGTGCCGTGCCCCAGATCCTCGTTCAGCCGCGCGACCAACGCGGGCGCGAGATGACGCAGCTGGGTCGCCCAGGCCGTCGAGTCGCACTGCACCACCAGCACCCGCTCGTCCTCGTCGTACCGCTGCGGCACACAGTGCTTGGCCAGGTCCTCGCCGACGATCTGCGGCCAACGCCCCATCACACCGCCGACCGCCGCCGGCGTCTCCCAGCCCCGCTCGGTGATCAACCGGTTGATGGCGGATCCGAGCGCCATGGGGTCACGGCCGTCGGCGCGCGCGCCGGAGCGCAGACCACCGCGCCGCGCCTGCTTCTTCTGCTGCGCCGCGTCGCCACGCGCGCGTGCCGCCTCCTTCGCCGCCCTGAGCGCCACCCGCGCCAGGTCGACACCGGAGGGCTCCTGCCGGTCCCCGGAAGCGGGCCCGTCGGTGCTCATACCCGCTCCACCGTCCCGTCGGCCACCGTGTACCGCGCACCGGTGAGCAGGTGCGGCACGTCGTCGTCCACCGCGGCCGTCACCAGCACCTGCTCGCCGGGCGCGACCAGCTCGGCCAGCCGCTCCCGGCGCCTGGCGTCCAGCTCGGCGAACACGTCGTCGAGCACCAGCACCGGCTCGTTGCCCTCGGCGCGCAGCAGGTCGTACGACGCGAGGCGCAGCGCCAGCGCGTACGACCAGGACTCACCGTGCGAGGCGTACCCCTTCGCGGGCAGCTGCCCCAGCTTGAGGACCAGGTCTTCGCGGTGCGGACCCACCAGGGTCACCCCCCGCTCGATCTCCTGCTTGCGGGCGTCCGCGAGAGCCGCCATCAGCTGGGCGTACAGCTCCTCGCGCGCGTGCGCCTCACCGGGCGCCGACGGCTTGTACTCCAGCGCCACCGGGCCGCCGCCGGGCGCCAGCTGCTCGTACGCCTTGTCGGCGAGCGGCTGGATCGCCGCGATCAGGTCCAGCCGCTGGGCCAGCAGCTCGGCACCGGCCCGCGCGAGATGCTGGTCCCACACGTCGAGCGTCGACAGGTCCATGGAACGCCCGCCGTGCCGCCGGGCCAGGGCCGCCGACTTCAGCAGGGTGTTCCGCTGCTTGAGGACCCGCTCGTAGTCCGACCGCACCCCGGCCATCCGCGGGGAGCGGGCCGTGATCAGCTCGTCGAGGAAACGACGGCGCTCACCGGGGTCACCCTTGACCAGCGCGAGGTCCTCGGGCGCGAACAGCACGGTCCGTACGATGCCCAGCACGTCCCGGGGCCTGACCTGCGAGGACCTGTTGATGCGGGCGCGGTTCGACTTGCCCGGGTTCAGCTCCAGCTCGACCAGCTGCTGCCGGTCGCCCTGTCTGACCTGCGCTCGGATGATCGCGCGCTCGGCACCCATGCGGATCAGGGGCGCGTCGGTGGCCACCCGGTGACTGCCGAGGGTGGCGAGATAACCGACGGCCTCGACCAGGTTGGTCTTGCCCTGGCCGTTGGGGCCGACGAAGGCGGTGACGCCCGGATCGAGCGGGACCTCGACCCGGGCATAGGAGCGGAAGTCGGCCAGCGACAGATGCGTGACGTGCATGGGTGTTTCGCCGACCTCCCCGTGACCTGCTACTTCTTCTTCTCTACTTCGCCTCTACGGCGTGGCCGCCGAACTGGTTGCGCAGCGCGGCGATCATCTTCATCTGCGGCGAGTCCTCCTGCCGGGACGCGAACCGCGCGAACAACGAGGCGGTGATCGCGGGCAGCGGCACCGCGTTGTCTATCGCGGCCTCCACCGTCCACCGGCCCTCGCCGGAGTCCTGCGCGAAACCCTTCAGCCGGTCCAGGTGCTCGTCCTCGTCGAGGGCGTTGACCGCGAGGTCGAGCAGCCAGGAACGGATGACCGTGCCCTCCTGCCAGGAGCGGAAGACCTCGCGCACGTCCGTGACGGAGTCCACCTTCTCCAGCAGCTCCCAGCCCTCAGCGTAGGCCTGCATCATCGCGTACTCGATGCCGTTGTGGACCATCTTCGCGAAGTGGCCCGCGCCGACCTTCCCGGCGTGCACCGAACCGAAGTCGCCCTCCGGCTTCAGCGCGTCGAAGACCGGCCGGACCTTCTCGACGTGCTCGGCGTCGCCGCCGTACATCAACGCGTAGCCGTTCTCCAGGCCCCAGACACCGCCGGAGACCCCGCAGTCGACGAAGCCGATGCCCTTGGCCGCCAGCTCCTCGGCGTGCCGCTCGTCGTCCGTCCAGCGGGAGTTGCCGCCGTCGACGACCACGTCACCGGGCTCCAGGAGCGCGGCCAGCTCGTCCACGGTGGACTGGGTCGGCGCCCCGGCCGGGACCATCACCCACACCACGCGGGGCCCGCTGAGCTTGCCCACAAGCTCTTCCAGGCTGTGGACGTCGGCGAGGTCCGGGTTGCGGTCGTATCCGACGACGGTGTGGCCCGCGCGGCGGATCCGCTCGCGCATGTTGCCGCCCATCTTGCCGAGGCCGACGAGACCGAGCTCCATCAGTTGGTTCCTTAGGTTGCGGTGGGGCAGGAGAGGCACTTTCGTGCCGCGCCCGAGCCTAATCCCGGTCCTTTGCGCACAGTTGTGGGCATAGGCGCTCACCTGGGGCGACCCGCGGTGACCCACCACGCCACGGTGCCGGGTACCCACAGGGGGCACCCGGCACCGTGCACAGCTGTGGACAACTCAGCCGCTGAGTCGCACCGGCATGATCAGGTACTTGTAGGCCTCGTCCGCCTCGGCGTCCAGCGCCGGCTTGCCGCTGAGCAGCGCGGGCTTCGTGGACGTCGTGAACGACAGCTGGGCGACCGGCGAGTCGATCGCGCTCAGGCCGTCGAGCAGGAACGTCGGGTTGAAGGCGATCGAGATGTCGTCGCCGTCCAGCTGGGCGTCCACCCTTTCCACAGCCTGTGCGTCGTCGCTGGAACCGGCCTCCAGGATGAGCACCCCCTGCTCGAAGCTGAGCCGCACCGGGGTGTTCCGCTCGGCGACCAGGGCGACGCGCTTGACGGCCTCCACGAAGGGGGCGGTCTCGATCACGGCGACGGAGTTGAACTCGGTCGGGAAGAGCGTGCGGTACTTCGGCAGGTCGCCCTCGAGCAGCCGCGTGGTCGTACGACGGCCGGCACCCTCGAAACCGATCAGGCCCTCGCCCGCACCCGAGCCGGACAGGGCCAGGATGACGCTGTCGCCGCTCGTGAGGGCCTTGGCGGTGTCCAGGAGGGTCTTGGCGGGCACCAGGGCGACCGCGGAGGCCTCCGGGTTCTCCGGCTTCCACAGGAACTCACGGACCGCGAAGCGGTAGCGGTCGGTGGAGGCCAGGGTGACCGTGTCGCCCTCGATCTCGATGCGCACACCGGTGAGCACCGGCAGCGTGTCGTCACGGCCGGCGGCGATGGCCACCTGGGAGACGGCGGAGGCGAAGACCTCGCCGGGGACCGTGCCCGTGGCGTTCGGCATCTGCGGCAGCGAGGGGTACTCCTCCACCGGCAGCGTGTGCAGCGTGAACCGCGAGGATCCACAGACCACCGTCGCCCGTACACCGTCTGTGGAAATCTCCACCGGCCGGTTGGGGAGCGCACGGCAGATGTCGGCGAGCAGCCGGCCGGAGACCAGGACCGTGCCCTCCTCGTCGACCTCGGTCTCGACGCTGACCCGCGCGGAGACCTCGTAGTCGAAGCTGGACAGGCTCAGCTGGCCGTCCTCGGCCTTCAGGAGCAGGCCCGCGAGGACCGGCGCCGGCGGACGGGCCGGGAGGCTGCGTGCCGCCCAGGCGACTGCCTCCGCGAGTACGTCGCGTTCCACCCGGATCTTCACCGTAAGCCCGCCTCCTGCTGTTGCCGGGGCTTCTCGCCCTGCTGCGTCTTCGTCGTCTGTCCCGGTGTCGCCGGCCCCGGGGAGGGGAAGAACACCGGGGACCAGTCTGACGCACCGCACTGACAGCTGGTGCCTCTCGGGGTCAAGTCGTGACGAGGCGCGGTCGGCGGCCGAAGGGCGAGTTGTGCACAGGGCCCCCTTCGAAACGGATTCCGAGCTCTCTCTAGTTGTCAGTAGTAGTAGGGGCTGTGGATACCGTGGATAACCTCGTTTGCCCAGCTCAGGGCCGAGATTTTGTCCACTGCCCCTGTGGAGGGCACCGGTGGACAACTTGCCCTCTCTGTGGAGAACAGAAAGTTCTGCACACACCGTGCACAGGCCGGGTGGACTTCTCCCCAGCCCCGTCCCCAGCTTTGCGTACCTTTCCCACAGGCCGACCCGGCACCTTCATGTGACGCCTTTCACTCGACCCGGTGAGCGGGCGCGTCACGTTGCCGAACAGTGGACAGCCGTGTGGAGAAGCTGGGGAATGCTGGGGACAACTGCCCCTCAGCCTGTGGGCTACCGGTGGACAACTTCATGCACAGCCTGTGGAAGCTTTCGTCGTCCACAAGCTGTGGAGATCCGTCGTCCACGATTCCACAGCCCCCTGAGCTGCCCCGACGCCCTCCCGGCCCTCAGCCTGTGGACGACGTTCGGGACAACTTCACAGTCCCCAGGGTGTGGACGCAAGAAAGTCAGCAAATCTGTGGAGGACGGCCGTAACCAGGCCGTTAATCGAACAGCGAGCCTCGCGGCAGCGCCCCGTCAGTGGCGCGGGGAACTGCGCGACCAGCCCCCACGGACCCGCAGCAGACCACTCCCGAAGCGCCCGCGGACAGCAAAAGGCGCCCCTGGGATCCCTCCCAAGGGCGCTCTGGACGCCGTAGAACCGTCGCCCTGTTACCGCTACCCGTTCTTGATGCGGTTCGTCAGCTCCGTCACCTGGTTGTAGATCGACCGCCGCTCCGCCATCAGCGCCCGGATCTTCCGGTCGGCGTGCATCACGGTCGTGTGGTCGCGGTTGCCGAACTGCGCCCCGATCTTCGGCAGCGACAGATCCGTCAGCTCCCGGCACAGGTACATGGCGATCTGCCGTGCCGTGACCAGCTGCCGGCCCCGCGAGCTGCCGCACAGGTCCTCGACGGTGAGGCCGAAGTAGTCGGCGGTCGACGCCATGATGGCCGTCGCGGTGATCTCGGGCGTCGTGTCCTGTCCGCCCGGGATCAGGTCCTTGAGGACGATCTCCGTCAGCCCGAGGTCGACCGGCTGCCGGTTGAGCGACGCGAACGCCGTCACGCGGATCAGCGCGCCCTCGAGTTCACGGATGTTGCGGGAGATGCGGGAGGCGATGAACTCCAGTACCTCCGGCGGGGCGTTCAGCTGCTCCTGCACCGCCTTCTTGCGGAGGATCGCGATCCGCGTCTCCAGCTCCGGCGGCTGCACGTCGGTGATCAGACCCCACTCGAAACGGTTCCGCAGCCGGTCCTCCAGGGTCACCAGCTGCTTGGGCGGCCGGTCGCTGGACAGCACGATCTGCTTGTTCGCGTTGTGGAGCGTGTTGAAGGTGTGGAAGAACTCCTCCTGCGTCGACTCCTTGTCCGCGAGGAACTGGATGTCGTCGACGAGCAGGATGTCCATCTCGCGGTAGCGCTTGCGGAAGCTGTCGCCCTTGCCGTCGCGGATCGAGTTGATGAACTCGTTGGTGAACTCCTCCGAGCTCACGTACCGCACGCGCGTGCCGGGGTAGAGGCTGCGCGCGTAGTGCCCGATCGCGTGCAGCAGGTGCGTCTTGCCGAGCCCCGACTCCCCGTAGATGAAGAGCGGGTTGTAGGCCTTCGCGGGCGCCTCGGCGACGGCGACCGCGGCCGCGTGGGCGAAGCGGTTGGACGCGCCGATGACGAACGTGTCGAAGAGGTACTTGGGGTTCAGCCGGGCGGTCGGCTCGCCGGGGCCCGTGGCAGGTGCGGGCTTGGCGCCCAGCGGGCCGGGCGCGCCGCCGCCCGCCGGCAGGTCCGGGCGTCCGGTGCCGCCGCGGTGGCCCTGGCCCGGCCCGCCCGAGGGGCCGGACGGCTCACGGCGCCCGGCGTCCCGCTGGTCGTAGTCGGGGCGCTCGTAGTCCGACCGGTCGTAGTCGCCGCGCTCGTAGTCGGGGCGGTCGTAGTCCGGGCGGTCGTACTCGGGGCGGGGCGGTTCGTACTCGGCGCGCTGCTTCTCGTACGGCGGCCGGTCCATCGGCTGCTGCGGGCGGTACTCCTGGGCGTAGGAGTCGCCGTAGCCGTCCGAGCGGTAGGAGTCCTGGGCCGGTGAGGCATAGGGGTCGCGCTCGGGGAAGCCGAGCCGCGGCTGCTGCCAGCTGTACTCGTCCTGTCCAGGGCGCGGCCAGGCGCCGGGTTCGGGGCGCTGGTACTCGGAGGGGTAGGCCGGACGGGCGGTCGGCAGCTGGTCGCGCCCGGCGTCCCGGCCGCCGTCGCGGCCACCCTGGTCGGGGAGCGGCTCGGGCCGGTGCTCGGCGCGGTGCCGGCCGTACCCGCCGTCGTACTGCGGTGCCGACGGAAGCTCGGGCTCCTCGTAGCGCTGTGTCTGGAGGGGAGGCGCCGGCGGGGCCGGGGGCTCGCCCGCGGACTCGTCCACGGTGATCGCGATCCGGATCGGGCGGCCGCACTCCCGGCTCAGGCTCTCGCTGACGATCGGCGCGAGACGGCCTTCCAGTACGTTCTTCGCGAATTCGTTCGGTACGGCGAGCAGGGCGGTGTCCGCGACCAGCGCGAGCGGCTGGCAGCGCCGGATCCAGTGCTCGTCCTTCGTCTCCACACCCTGACCGCGGCCCTCACCGAGGAGCTGCTCCAGTACTCGTGGCCACACTGCGGCAAGATCGGCAGGTACGTCAGCCACAGGGCACGCTCTCTCACAGGTCCCACGAACGTGTGGTTCGAGGACGGGTCGGGATGAAAATCAGGTCGGGCGGGGATAAAGGAACGAATCGGAGTTCAGCCACGGTAGTCAGCGTGGCGGCTGCGGTTCAAGTTGTTGTCCCCAGCCTGTGGATAGTGTCTCTCCGTCACTGCTGGTTTGACCGAATGGCGTAGCCCCGCGTACCGTAACCAGGTCGAGTTGTCGATGGCTGCTGCCGCCTGCCTCCGATGGGCACAGATCGCTGAAGGTGATCGGGAAGCGGTGCACTCGGGCGTGATACGAGCTACTCGTGGGCGCACGGTGACAGCCAGGACGGCACCCGCCACACCGATTTGATTTCTGGAGCCCCCGAGTGAGCAAGCGCACCTTCCAGCCGAACAACCGTCGTCGCGCCAAGACCCACGGCTTCCGCCTGCGGATGCGCACCCGTGCCGGCCGCGCGATTCTCGCGAACCGTCGTGCAAAGGGTCGCGCCAGCCTGTCCGCCTGATCTGATCAGGTCATGACGTCGTGCTGCCTTCCGAGCATCGGCTGAGGCGGCGCGAGGACTTCGCGACCGCGGTACGACGGGGGCGCCGGGCCGGCCGCCCGTCCCTCGTCGTCCACTTTCGTAGCGGTGCCACGGACCCGCACGCGCCTGGGGAGAGCGCTCCCCCGACGCGTGCGGGTTTCGTCGTGAGCAAGGCTGTGGGTGGTGCGGTCGTGCGCAACACAGTGAAGCGCAGACTTCGCCATCTGATGCGTGACCGAGTCGCCCTTTTTCCCCCCGGTAGCCTGGTAGTCGTACGAGCGCTGCCCGGAGCGGGCGACGCCGACCACGCACAGCTGGCCCGAGACCTGGACGCCGCCGTCGAGCGGCTGCTGGGAGGGGGCGCGCGATGAAGTACCCGCTGCTGGCTCTGATCAAGCTGTACCAGTGGACGATCAGTCCGCTGCTCGGACCGGTGTGCAAGTACTACCCGTCGTGCTCCCACTACGGCTACACGGCCATCGACCGGCACGGTGCGATCAAGGGAACGGCACTGACCGCCTGGCGCATCCTGCGGTGCAACCCGTGGTCGCTCGGCGGTGTGGACCATGTTCCGCCGCGCAAGCGCCCGCGGTGGCACGAAATGCTGCGTGACGCCTGGCGTGCACGCAGGGGCGGGGAATCCGCCGCCTCGGCCACCGAAGAGAAGCCTCTCACCGAGCGCTCTTCGAGCCCGGCCGCAGAGACCTCGTCCCATGCCCAAGGAGCATGATTAGTGGACACGATTGCCAGCCTCTTCAGCTTCATCACGACACCCGTCTCATGGGTCATCGTCCAGTTCCACTCCGTGTACGGGAAGATCTTCGGTCCTGACACGGGCTGGGCCTGGGGCTTGTCCATCGTGTCCCTGGTGATCCTGATCCGCATCTGCCTGATCCCGCTCTTCGTGAAGCAGATCAAGGCGACCCGGGCCATGCAGACGCTCCAGCCCGAGATGAAGAAGATCCAGGAGCGCTACAAGAACGACAAGCAGCGCCAGTCCGAAGAGATGATGAAGCTGTACAAGGAGTCGGGTACGAACCCGCTCTCCTCGTGCCTTCCCATCCTGGCGCAGTCGCCGTTCTTCTTCGCTCTGTACCACGTGCTCAACGGCATCGCGTCGAACCAGACCATCGGCGTGATCAACGAGTCCTTGCTGGCCAGTGCCCAGAAGGCGCACATCTTCGGGGCACCGCTCGCCGCGAAGTTCACGGACGGTTCCGCGAAGGTCGAGGCGCTCGGTGCCTCTCTCACCGACGTCCGGGTCGTCACCGCGATCATGATCGTCCTGATGTCGGCGTCGCAGTTCTACACGCAGCGCCAGCTGATGACGAAGAACGTCGACACCACGGTCAAGACGCCGTTCATGCAGCAGCAGAAGATGCTGATGTACGTCTTCCCGGTCATGTTCGCCGTCTTCGGCATCAACTTCCCGGTCGGTGTCCTCGTCTACTGGCTGACCACCAACGTGTGGACCATGGGTCAGCAGATGTACGTCATCCGCAACAACCCGACCCCGGGTTCCAAGGCTCAGGCCGCCTACCTGGAGCGCCTCACCAAGCACGTCACGCACCACGGCAAGACCCGTCGGCGCAGCGAGCGCACCATCATCAAGGCCATCGTCGCCAAGGGCCGCGACCGCAACGAGTCCGAGCGCAAGTTCGTCAACGCCCTGACCAAGGCGGGTCTCGTGGCCCAGGCCGACGGCAGCGTGGTGAAGGGCGAGGCCCAGGCCCTGGCGCAGACCGAGGACGGCGTCGTGACCAGCGGTGCCGCCAGGCGTCAGCAGCCCAAGCGCCAGTCCAAGGCCCAGCGTCAGTCCGGTGGCCCGAAGGCGGCCGGCGACTCCACGGCCGATGAGTCCGACGCATCGGAGAAGACGACCTCGCTGGAGAAGTCCGACGAGCCGCAGGACGCCAAGCCGGCCGCCCCGCAGCCCCCGAAGGCCGGCTCCAACGGCCGCAGCAGGGCCCAGTCCGGTCAGCGCAAGGGCGGTCCGCAGCGCCCCAAGTCCCCGTCCAAGAAGTAAGAAGGAGCCCATCCCGTGACGGAAGGCACCACCTCCGCCGCTGCCGAGGGTGCAGACACCCTCACCCGCCTGGAGCAGGAAGGCGAGATCGCGGCGGACTACCTCGAAGGTCTGCTGGACATCGCCGACCTCGACGGCGACATCGACATGGATGTCGAAGCCGACCGCGCCTCCGTGTCGATCATCAGCGACGCGGGCGGCCGCGACCTGCAGAAGCTGGTCGGCCGTGACGGGGAGGTGCTGGAGGCGCTCCAGGAGCTGACCCGTCTGGCCGTGCACCGGGAGACCGGTGACCGCAGCCGGCTGATGCTCGACATCGCGGGCTACCGGGCCACGAAGCGCGCCGAGCTCTCCGAACTGGGTGCCAAGGCAGCCGCCGAGGTGAAGAGCACCGGCGAGCCCGTGAAGCTCAAGCCGATGACCCCGTTCGAGCGCAAGGTCGTGCACGACGCGGTCAAGTCCGCCGGACTGCGCAGCGAGTCGGAGGGCGAGGAGCCGCAGCGGTTCGTCGTCGTGCTGCCCGCCTGATCGGTCCCCCCGCTTTACCGGCCCCGTCTGTCCGCAGACGGGGCCGAACTTTGTCAGCCTGGTAGTTCTTGGTGACCGGTGCGCGGAGCACCGGCGCTGTACGGAAGGACGGTCCCCGTGACGGAGGCTGCGGAGCTCCCCCCGGCGCCTGAACAGGCGCGGGAAGTGTTCGGCGAGCGCTTCGCCGATGCGGTCCGCTACGCGGAGCTGCTCGCCGAGGCAGGCGTGCAGCGTGGTCTGATCGGCCCACGGGAAGTACCCCGCCTGTGGGAGCGGCACCTGCTGAACTGTGCGGTGCTCTCGGAGGCCGTCCCCGAAGGGGTGACGGTGTGCGATGTGGGCTCCGGTGCCGGTCTGCCGGGCATTCCCCTGGCGCTGGTCCGTGAGGACCTCAACATCACCCTGCTGGAGCCGCTGCTGCGGCGTACCAACTTCCTGACCGAGGTCGTCGAGCTGCTCGGCCTGGATCATGTGACCGTGGTCCGTGGCCGTGCCGAGGAGGTCATGGGCACGCTGCCGCCGGTGCATGTGGTGACGGCCCGTGCCGTGGCGCCGCTGGACCGGTTGGCCACCTGGGGGATTCCACTGCTGCGTCCCTACGGCGAGATGCTGGCCCTGAAGGGGGACACGGCGGAGGAGGAGCTGAAGGCCGCGGCGACCGCTCTGACCAAGCTCGGTGCGGTCTCCACGTCCGTCCTCCAGGTGGGTGAGGGAGTGGTGGACCCGCTGTCGACCGTCGTCCGGGTGGAGGTCGGGGAGAGCCCCGGAGGCGTGCGCTTCGCGGCCAAACGGGCGAAGGCGGCTCGTACGGGACGGGCTCGCCGCCGACGCGGATGACAGTGAGACGTACTCCACACAAGCTGCCAAACCTACGTCCGACGGAGTGTCGCGGCTTTTCGGCCCTGCGGGCTGTGCATCGTGTTTCACGTGAAACGTCGTTCCTTGCTGCACGGCATCATCGGCCGGGGTCGCGCTGCGGCCGAACCGCGTGATCGAAAGCCCCTCGGTTCCCTGGGAGGGGGCCCCGCTGGTGACACTCCGTCCTCCCCGCGGGGCACGGAGTTGTCCACAGAGGTGGATTTCTCCACAGAACAACAGGCCTCACTGGTTCACGACCCCGAAGACATGGGAGGCTCTGTTCATTGCGAGCCTGAAGTCGAGGAGAGTGAATCCTTGCGGTCCGACGCCAACATCGCGGGACCGATGACCGATCCGGTCCCCGGTCCCCGTACCGAGTCGCTGGGGGCGGATGTTTCACGTGAAACACCGCCTCCGATGGACGACACTCCCATCGGTCGTGCTGCCCAACTCGCGGTGGAGGCACTGGGCCGCGCCGGCGAAGGTCTGCCACGTCCGGAGCAGACCAGAGTCATCGTGGTCGCCAACCAGAAGGGGGGCGTGGGCAAGACGACGACCACCGTCAACCTTGCCGCGTCACTGGCCCTGCACGGCGGTCGCGTCCTCGTGATCGACCTCGACCCTCAGGGCAATGCCTCCACGGCGCTCGGGATCGACCACCACGCCGAAGTTCCGTCCATCTACGATGTGTTGGTCGAGAGCAAGCCGCTGGCCGAGGTGGTCCAGCCGGTGGTGGACGTCGAAGGTCTCTTCTGCGCTCCCGCCACGATCGATCTCGCCGGTGCGGAGATCGAGCTGGTGTCCCTGGTGGCACGGGAGAGCCGGCTTCAGCGGGCGATCCTGGCCTACGAGCAGCCGCTGGACTACATCCTCATCGACTGCCCGCCCTCGCTCGGGCTGCTGACGGTCAACGCGCTCGTCGCGGGCGCCGAGGTCCTCATTCCGATCCAGTGCGAGTACTACGCGCTGGAGGGGCTGGGGCAGCTGCTGCGCAATGTCGACCTGGTACGGGGGCACCTCAACCCCAACCTTCATGTGTCGACCATCCTGCTCACCATGTACGACGGCCGGACGCGTCTCGCTTCCCAGGTCGCGGACGAGGTGCGCAGCCACTTCGGCGACGAGGTGCTGCGGACGAGCATTCCCCGCTCGGTCCGTATCTCCGAGGCGCCGAGCTACGGGCAGACGGTACTGACCTACGATCCTGGATCGAGCGGTGCCCTCTCCTATCTTGAGGCGGCACGAGAGATCGCGCTGAGGGGCGCGGGGGTCAGCTATGACCCGACGCAGGCCCATATCGGCGCAGGGACCAACCCGAACATGGTGGAGGGGATTCAGTGAGCGACCGACGGAGGATTGGCCTGGGCCGTGGTCTGGGCGCACTGATCCCTGCCGCCCCGACCGAACGTACCCCCGCGCAGACCGCGGTGGAGGGCGGCGCAGCCGCATCCCCTGCCGCGGCGCCGGGGCTGACCGACCGCGGGGTCGCGGCCGCCAAGGTGACCACCCTGCCCCCTGTGGTGCAGGAGACCGAGGAGCCCTCGGTGTTCGGCACAGCCCCGGAGGCTCTCGCGCCTCCGATGGGTGCCCACTTCGCGGAGATCCCCCTCGACGAGATCACCCCGAACCCGCGTCAGCCGCGTGAGGTGTTCGACGAGGACGCCCTGCAGGAGCTGGTCACCTCCATCCAGGAGGTCGGTCTCCTCCAGCCCGTGGTCGTACGGCAGTTGGGTCCGGCGCGCTATGAGCTCATCATGGGTGAGCGGCGCTGGCGGGCCTGCCGTGAGGCCGGCCTGGAGGCGATCCCGGCGATCGTCCGGGCGACGGACGACGAGAAGCTCCTGCTGGACGCGCTGCTGGAGAACCTTCACCGTGCCCAGCTGAACCCGCTGGAAGAGGCGGCCGCCTACGACCAGTTGCTGAAGGACTTCAACTGCACGCATGACCAGCTGGCCGACCGGATCGGGCGCTCGCGTCCGCAGGTCTCCAACACGCTGCGGCTCCTGAAGCTGTCGCCGTCGGTTCAGCGCAGGGTCGCCGCGGGAGTCCTGTCGGCCGGTCACGCCCGGGCGCTGCTCTCCGTCGACGACTCGGAGGAGCAGGACCGGCTGGCTCACCGGATCGTCGCCGAGGGTCTCTCGGTGCGGGCCGTCGAGGAGATCGTGACCCTGATGGGCTCGCGGCCCCAGACGACGACCCGGGCCAAGGGTCCGCGGGCCGGCGCCCGGGTCTCTCCGGCGCTGACCGATCTCGCCACTCGGCTTTCGGACCGGTTCGAGACACGGGTGAAGGTCGACCTCGGTCAGAAGAAGGGCAAGATCACCGTCGAGTTCGCGTCGATGGAGGATCTGGAGCGGATCCTCGGCACGCTCGCCCCGGGCGAGGGGCCGGTCCTCCACCACGGGCTCCAGGACGGCGACACCGCGGGCACCGGGGAGGAGCCCGAGGACTGACCCTCGCGGGTGTTTTCCGTCCGGTCGGCGTTCTGTCGAGACCTGGTCGTTCAGAGAGCGGATCGTGTCCGGTGCCTACCGGAACACGATCCGCTCTTTGCTTTCAGGCGGTATCGATGGAATCGCTGTGTGGATACGATGCGTTCGGTATGGCGCATCCATCCGACAGCTGGCAGCACCTCTGAGTGGGAGGCGGGGGCCATGCGATCGATGAGCCGCACCGGACTGGTGGGCGCGGGCCTGGGACTGGGCGCGACCGTAGGATTTGTCGGCAGTCTCCTCAGGGAACGCAGCGCTCTGACAGCCGCTCGCGACGCCGCGGGCGAAGGAAGCGAGGAACAGCCTTCATGGGGCGTCGGCTCGTACCGCTCACGCTGGACAACCTTCAGGACCTTCCCCAGCGCTGTCGCTCGTGCGTCTTCTGGGAACTGGATCCCGTCAGCGGCGAAGCAGCGGTGAAGGCGGGCACGCCCGCGCTGGAGAAGGAATCCTGGATCTCCGCCGTACTGCTCGACTGGGGTTCCTGCGGCCGCGTGGTCTATGTCGACGACGTCCCGGTGGGCTTTGTGCTCTACGCCCCGCCGGCCTATGTCCCGCGCTCCACGGCGTTTCCCACGAGCCCGGTCTCGCCGGACGCCGTGCAGCTCATCACCGGCTTCATCATGCCCGGCTACCAGGGGCAGGGACTCGGCCGGGTGATGGTCCAGACGGTCGCCAAGGATCTGCTGCGGCGCGGTTTCAAGGCGATCGAGGCGTTCGGCGACGCCCGCTACCAGGAGCCGGCCTGTCTGCTGCCGGCCGAGCATCTGCTCGCCGTGGGCTTCAAGACGGTGCGTCAGCATCCCGTGCATCCCCGGCTGCGGTTGGAGCTGCGGACCACGCTCTCCTGGAAGGAGGACGTGGAGCTGGCGCTCGACCGGCTGCTGGGGGCGGTACAGAAGGAACCGGCGCTCCGGCCGCTCTGAAGCGGCCGCTCCAAAGCGAATGGGCCAACCCCGAGGGGTTGGCCCATTCGTGTTTCACGTGAAACATCACTCGGCGATGAAGACCTCAAGGTCACGCACGAGCGCGGCCTTCGGCTTGGCACCGACGATGGTCTTGGCGACCTCGCCGCCCTGGTACACGTTCAGGGTCGGGATCGACATGACGCCGTACTTGGCCGCCGTGTTCGGGTTCTCGTCGATGTTCAGCTTGACAATCTCGATCTTCTCGCCGTGCTCGGCGGCGATCGCCTCGAGCGACGGGGCGATCTGGCGGCACGGGCCGCACCACTCGGCCCAGAAGTCCACCAGGACGGGCTTGTCGCTCTTGAGGACGACCTCTTCGAAGTCGGCGTCGGTCACATGCTTCAGGGTGCCGGCCACGGCGGGCTCCTTTTTCTTGATGGTGCGGTGGGGCGGAAGGGGGATGATCAGACGGTGGTCTTCTCGGGCTCGGCCTTCTCCTCGTCCGCGAGGGCGGCGAGGAAACGCTCGGCGTCGAGAGCGGCGGAGCAGCCGGTGCCGGCCGCGGTGATCGCCTGGCGGTAGGTGTGGTCGACCACGTCACCGGCGGCGAACACACCCGTGATGTTGGTGTGCGTCGAGGGCGCGGCGACCTTGAGGTAGCCCTCCTCGTCGAGGTCGAGCTGGCCCTTGAAGAGCTCGGTGCGCGGGTCGTGGCCGATCGCGATGAACAGGCCGGTCACCGGCAGGTCGGAGAGCTCGCCGGTCTTGACGTTGCGCAGCTTGAGTCCGGCCAGCTTCTGCTCGCCCTGGACCTCGGCGATCTCGCTGTCCCAGGCGAACTTGATCTTCGGGTCGGCGAAGGCGCGCTCCTGCATCGCCTTGGAGGCACGCAGGGTGTCCCGGCGATGGACGATCGTCACGGACCTGGCGAACCGGGAGAGGAAGGTCGCCTCCTCCATCGCGGTGTCACCGCCGCCGATCACGGCGATGTCCTGGTCCTTGAAGAAGAACCCGTCACAGGTGGCGCACCAGGAGACTCCGCGGCCGGAGAGCGCGTCCTCGTTGGGCAGGCCGAGCTTGCGGTGCTGGGAGCCGGTGGTGACGATGACGGCCTTGGCCTTGTGGACCGTGCCGGCGGTGTCCGTGACGGTCTTGATCTCACCGGTCAGGTCGACGGAGACGACGTCGTCCGGAACCAGCTCGGCGCCGAAGCGCTCGGCCTGCGCCCGCATGTTGTCCATGAGGTCGGGACCCATGATGCCGTCGCGGAAGCCCGGGAAGTTCTCCACCTCGGTGGTGTTCATCAGCGCACCGCCCGCGGTGACGGCACCCTCGAACACGAGGGGTTTCAACGACGCGCGCGCGGTGTAGAGCGCCGCCGTGTAGCCGGCGGGCCCGGAGCCGATGATGATCACGTTACGGACGTCGCTCACGGCTTGATTCCTCGTCTCTGGTCTGTGTCAGTCGACCGGTGGGAGCTTCCCTCGGAACCTCTCA
Source organism: Streptomyces arenae (assembly GCF_022343545.1). Taxonomy (NCBI): domain Bacteria; kingdom Bacillati; phylum Actinomycetota; class Actinomycetes; order Kitasatosporales; family Streptomycetaceae; genus Streptomyces; species Streptomyces arenae. The sequence goes on along the minus strand of NZ_JAKQYH010000018.1, from coordinate 254,159 downwards.
CCCCACCCAACGGATCCTACGGGGCCCGCATTCCCGGTGTGTCCGGGCACACGGGCAGCCCACACCGTACGGATTTCCGCGTTGGGACAAGAGATGCGTCAAGGCACGGGAGCCGTGACGGAGAAAGCTCAGGGGCGGGTCAGGGACTCCGTCAGCAGGACCTTGCCAGGAGACGCGGGCGCCTTGCCGACACAGGTGGCGTCGACGACGAAGGCCGTCACCCGGGAGGCGTCGGAGGAGTCGGGGAGAACGAGGAGGTAGGCGCTCTTCCCCTGGTACGTCCCCTCCTTCGCACCGATGACGTCGCCGGTCTGGCCGATGCCCTGGCGGACACACTCGGGTACCGACTCCGAGGGGTCGATCCGGGTGGTGTACGGGGTGGCCGTGGTGGCCGACTCCGAAGGCTGCGACTCGACACCGAAGGGCTTCTGGGAGCCTCGTGGCAGGTTCTTCTTGGCGTCGAGCAGATCGTTGACCTGCTGCTGGAGGGTGCCCTTGGAGAAGGTCCCCGCGGAGCTGGTGGGCGTTCCCTGCGCGGTCGTCGTTCCGTCGCCTCCGAGTGACTGGAGGAAGAACGCGCCGGCCCCCAGGACGGCGGCGGTGAACACGGTGCCGAGGACGACGGTCCGGCGACGCCGGCCACGTCCACGGTCCATCCGGTCCTTCTGGCTGCGCTCCTTGTGGTCCCCCCGGCCGGGGCCGGTCGAGGCGCTCGGCCGCCCGGCGGGACGGTTCTCGGGGACCGACGCCTGACGGGGCGATGTTTCACGTGAAACATGGGCCTCAGGAGCCGTGGCGCTGAGCAGGGCCTCGGCGGCGAGCGCCGCGTCGATCCGGCTCGCCACGTCGTCCGGCATACGCACCGGGCCGGGAATGGCGCCGAGCAAGCTCTGGATCTCCTCGAGCGAGGCATGGACATCGGCGCAGAGCTCGCACGTGTCCAGGTGCTGTCGTACTTCCGCGGTCCGGGCGGGCGGGAGCAGGCCTTCGGTGAGATCGGAGATCTCCGAGACGTCCGGGTGCCCGGTCGTGTCCGTCGTCGACGTCACGCTCGTCCACCTCCGCCCTTCACTGTGGCCGAGTCGTTCGGCCCGGTGTTCCGTGGGTCTCCGTTCTGAGGCCCCGCTGCCGGTGGGACGGATGTCCCCTCCGCCCGGTTCCGTGCCGCGTCCGGGTTGTTCTCGTCACCGGTGCTTTCCGGCCGGAGATGGGTGAGCAGCGGCAGGAGTCTGGCTCTGCCGCGAGCGCAGCGGCTCTTCACCGTCCCTGTGGGCACGTCGAGGATCCGGGCCGCCTCCGCGACCGGGTAGCCCTGCATGTCGACCAGGACGAGGGCGGCGCGCTGGTCGTGCGGCAGCGTGCCGAGGGCTTCCAGGAGCTGGCGGTGCAGGTCGTTGCGCTCGGCCGGAGCGGAGGCCGATTCATGCGGCTCCAGCAGTTGCTCCAGCCGCTCGGTGTCGTCGACCGGCGAGGTCTTGCGGGAGGCGACCTTGCGGGCGCGGTCCAGGCAGGCGTTCACCGTGATCCGGTGCAGCCAGGTCGTGACGGCCGACTGGCCCCGGAAGGTGTGGGCGGCCCGGTAGGCGGACACCAGGGCGTCCTGGACGGCGTCAGCGGCCTCCTCGCGGTCCCCCAGGGTCCGCAGGGCGACCGCCCAGAGGCGGTCCCGGTGCCGCCGTACGATCTCACCGAAGGCATCGGGGTCGCCCTCCACATGCCGAGCGAGCAGATCCTGGTCGCTCACTCCGCCGTATCCGGCGCCTTCCGCCATCTGCCCCCTCCGCCTTCGGTGCCCCCGGTGAACGTCAGCCCGTGAACTTCACTTCGGTGATGGCCTGCTTGTAACCGGCCCCGGCATAGGCGCTCGAGTCGTTGCCCGAATACGGCATGGCGGTGAGCCATACGAGGACGTACTGGCTCTTCACCTTCTTGCTGACCTTCACCGTGGCGGTGTTGCCGGTAGTGGTGACACCGCCGATCTTCGTCATCGAGCCGATCGACCCCGGGCTCAGCGAGTCGGCGGCGTACAGCGCGACCGTCGTGTGATCGCCAGCGTAGCGAAGGGAGATGGTCCCCGTGGCGAGTTCCTTGGCCGAGCCGAGGTCGTAGACGATGCCCACGCCGGCCTTGTAGGGCGCGAGTTCCGGTCCGTCCGTGAAGCTCTTGGTCCGCCAGAAGGTGGAGGCGCTGCCGTCGTAGGTCAGCTTCACATCGCCCGGATGCTGTGCGCCTCCGTCGGCCACGTACTCCTGGGCGTTCTGGATCTTTATCGCGGTGACGGGCGCGGGGCTGGCGCTGTTCTTGTCGCCGTCGTCCGTCGTCTGCGTGGTGGTGTTGCCGTCGGACTTGTCGCCCTGGTCCATCAGGGCTTCCGCGAGCTGCCAACTGCCCAGGCCCAGGGCGGCGATGAGAAGGGCCGAGACGGCCCACTTCAGGGCCTTGCCGGTGCGGCTCTGGAGCGGGGGCGGCGGGGGCTGGATGGGCTGCGTCGCGCCGGGGGGCGTGGGGCGGCCGTAGGTGCCCTGCTGGTAGGTGGTGCGCTGGTACTCGGGCGGTCCCGTGAACGTCGGCTCCGGCGGGCGGATGCGGGGCATCTCACCGATCGCCTTCACCAGCTCCTCGGGCGTGGTGCACGCCGACTCGTGACGGGATGCGGTGGCGCCGTCGTTGACCAGAGCGCGCATGGCGAGTTCGGACAGGCCGCGGTGGACTCCGGCGCGCACCTGGTCGGGTGCGATCAGGCCGACGTCCTTGGGCAGTCCGGCCAGGCCGTAGGCGTCGCTCTCGTAGGGCCAGCGCTGGGTCAGCGCCGCGTACAGCAGGGCGCCGATCGCCTCGGTGTCGGTGCGCTGGGGCGTATCGGAACTGATGCCCCGCAGCGCCGCGTTCACGGCGAGCCCGCGGACGCGCCACTGGCCGGTGGAGGTACGCAGCACCGCGTTCGGATTGAGCCGGAGATGGGCCAGGCCCTCGCGGTGCGACGCCGCCATCGCGGAGGCGATCTGACTCACCATCTGGTAGGCGTCGTGCGGTTCCAGCGGACCGGCCGCGAGCAGCGCGGACAGCTCGGTGGCGTCGGGCAGCCACTCGTGCACGACGTAGACGAGGTCGTTCTCCTCGACGGCGTCCAGTACCTGCACGAACCGGGGATCGCCGAGCAGCGCGGCGGAGCGGGCCGCGGCCAGCACCGCCCGGCTGCGCGCGTGGTCCGCGGGCAGGATGTGGACACCGACGGCACGCCGGAGTTTCTCGTCGACCGCACGCCAGCTGCTGAATCCGTCCAGACGGGTGACGCACTCCTCGAGACGGTAGCGTCTGGCGAGTTTGTGACCGCTGTGCAGTTCGGGAGGTGAGGTCTTCTTCCCGGGGTCCGCGGCTGTACCGCTCCCCTGGGCCTCGTCGCTTTCCGTGTCCCGCTCCGGGTTCTGGGCCACCCCGTCGGCCGTGGACTGGTCCGCCTTGGCGGTCAGCGGCTTGTCACCGCTGTTGTCTGCCACGTCGACGGCAGCCGTGCTCCGTTCCGCCACCGTCGTTCCCTGCCTCCCCATCCGTTGCACGCTGTTCGACGCCGAAACCAATTGTGCCCACAGTCCCCCGCTATGCACGACACGCGGCGGCGAACGATGGTTGTGCGCTTACCCCTGACTCAGCGCCCCAGACGCCCGCGCACCATACCCACGAGGGAGTTGAGCTCCTCGATGCGCATGCGCCGCGCGGCCACGTAGAAGACGCCGAGCAGGACGGCTCCGCCGACCAGCAGCGCGGCGAAGGAACCGATCACACCCTGCCCCAGAGTGTGGCTGATGCCGTAGCAGGCCGCACCACTGAGGGCTGCCGCCGGCACGGAGGCGAGGCAGAGCCTGGCGTACGTACGGGTCACGCGGGAGCCGTCCAGGTCCCCACCGAGCCGCTTGCGCAGCCGCCGCCAGGCCACCCCCACGCCGATCGCGTAGGCCAGGCCGTACGAGGCGGCCATGCCGGCCACCGCCCAGCGGGCCGGGAGCAGAACGTAACAGGCGACCGAGGCGCCCGCGTTGACCGCGGCGACGATCACCGTGTTGTAGAAGGGGGTGCGGGTGTCCTCGTACGCGTAGAAGGCGCGCAGGACGACGTACTGCACCGAGTAGGGGATCAGGCCGAGGGCGAAGGCCATCAGCATGTACCCCATGTTGGTGGCGTCGTTGGTGCCGCCGGAACCGAAGATCAACGTGCACATCGGGATGCCGAGTGCCAGGAAGCCGAAGGAGATGGGGACGATCGCGACCGCGGTCGTCCTGAGGCCCTGGGAGATGTCGTCGCGGACGGCGCCCGTGTCGTTCTCCGCGGCCGAGCGGGAGATCCGCGGCAGGAGGGCGGCCATCAGGGACACCGTGATGATCGCCTGCGGCAGACCCCAGATCAGCTGGGCGTTGGCGTAGGCGGTGAGGCCGGTGCCCTTGACCGGGGAGTGCTTGCCGGCCGCGGTCGACAGCTGGGAGACGACGAGCGCGCCCGCCTGGTTGGCGAGGACGAACAGCACGGTCCACTTGGCGAGGGTGGCGGCCTTGCCGAGGCCGTGGCCCCGCCAGTCGAAGCGCAGCCGCATCCGGAAGCCGGTCTCGTGCAGGTAGGGGATCATCGCGAGGGCCTGGACCACCAGGCCGAGCAGCACACCGATGCCGAGCAGTCGCTGGCCCTCCGGCGGGATGCTCGTGACCTTCATGCCGGAGTGGGCGGCCGTGCCGTACACCCAGATGAACAGGCTGAGACTGACGATGATGACGATGTTGTTGAGGACCGGTGTCCACATCATCGCGCCGAACTTGCCCCGCGCGTTCAGGATCTGCCCCATCACCACGTGGATGCCCATGAAGAAGATCGAGGGCAGGAAGTAGCGGACGAAGGTGATGCTGACGTCGTTGGCCGCCGGGTCGCTCGCCACGGAGTCGGACAGCAGGCGGATGAGGAAGGGCGCGCCCGCGATGGTGGCCGCGGTGAGCAGGCCCAGCGCCACCATCACCAGGGTCAGCAGTCGGTTGGCGAACGCTTCGCCACCGTCCTCGTCCTCCTTCATGGCGCGTACCAGTTGGGGGACGAAGACCGAGTTCAGGCCGCCGCCGACGGTCAGGATGTAGATCATCGTGGGCAGCTGGTAGGCGACCTGGAAGGTGTCGCCGAGCAGGCCGAAGCCCAGCGCGGAGACGATCAGCGCGGAGCGGACGAATCCGGTGAGCCGGGAGACCATGGTGCCCGCCGCCATCACGGCACTCGACTTGAGCAGCCCCGCTGCCTTCCCGCCCTTCTTCGCGGGAGCGGCGGAAGCCGGGGCCGGGGCGGGGGCCTCTGCCGCCGCGACGGGCGCGGCACCGAGGTTCAGGGTCTGGTCGGTGGCCGGAGGGACCGGCGCCTGGTACTGGGGTCCGGGGCCGCCCGGCGCGGCCGCCGGACCGGGCACCGACGCGGGCCCGGACGGCAGCTGTGTGCCGCCCTGCTGCGGATCCCGGTAGCCGCTCTGCTGCTGGTCCCGGAAGAGGTGGGCGAAGGCGTCCGGCTCGTGGCGTTCCTCACCGGAGTGCGAGACCAGGTCGTCCACGCCCACGAACTGGGTCGTGCGGGGGTTGTCGCCGTACGGCAGGTACTGGTTCTGGCCCTCCGGCTCCGGTGCCGGGGTCTGGGCCCACACCTGGGGGTCGGGGGCGTACGGCGACTGGGCGGGCTGTCCGTAGAGCGGCTGCTGGGGGTAGGTGCCCGGCGGCGGCGGGGGGTGGGCGGCACGGTCGTAGAGCGCCTCGGCGACCGGGTCCTGGGCGGAGAGGTCCTGTGCCCGGTAGGGGTCCTGGTCGTAGGCGTCCTGGAGGTACATGTCAGCCGCGTGCTGCGGCGGGACCTGGCCGGGCTCCGGCGGTGGCTCGGGGTAGCCCGAGCCGGCCGCGCCCTGGCCGCGTTCACCGTCGTACGGCGCGTTCATGGTTACCCCACCTCATCGTCCCGGGCCACACCGGCCACGACATCGCTCAACGGTCCACTCTCTCACCCGTCCCGGACGGGTCGGCGCTTTCCGGTGCGGTGTCCGGTGTCGGGTCACTCGGCTGCTCCGGCTCGTCTGCCCCTGACCGGTGGCCGGACTCCTCGGGGAGACGATCGCCCCGTGTGTCGGGGTTCCCCGGTCCGGCGGTGCTCTCGGGGCCCTCGTCCTCCGGGGTGTCCGGGGCGTCCTCGCCGGCCGGGTCCGGCCCGTCGCCGTCCTCGGCCTGGCGGGTAGCCGTCCGCTTGCGGTGGGTGTACATCCGGAAGCCGGCGAGCACCAGCAGCAGCACACCGCCGCCGATGACCAGCATCACGGTGGGCGTGACCTCGGTGACCTTCACGTCGAACCGGACGGGCGAGCCGTACTCCTGGCCGTCCTCGGTGTAGAGCTGGGCGGTGACCTCGACCCGGCCGTTGGCGTTGGCCGAGGTGGAGAACTTCACGGACTGGCTGTGGCCGCCGGAGACCTCGACGCGCTGCTCGTAGTAGGGCTTGCCCCCGATCTCCAGCCGGGTGGGCATCGTGGAGGTCAGTCGCAGGACGAGGTGGTCGACGCCCTGGACCAGGTTGTTCTGGACGGTGACCGGGATGGTGGCGCTGCGCCCGGAGAGCTTGGTCTCGGACTTGTCGATGAGCTTGACCTGGCCGATGAGGTCGTCGAGCCAGGACTCCACGCCCGTGCGGAAGCTGTCCGCCTCGGTCCCGCGGCCCCGCCACGACGTGGACATCTCCCGGTTTATGGCCCGTCCGAACGGGGTCACCACCCGGGACTGGTTGCTGAGGATCACCTGGAAGTTGTCGAGCTTGTCCTGGGTGCGGGCGATCTGCTCGAAGGCCGTCCGGGGCAGTTCCTGCCTGCGCAGCGAGGAGGGGTAGGCGGACGACGACGGGATCTTCGTGGTCGCACCGGGATCGGGCTTGTCCTTGGCGGCCGCCGTGAGGTCCTGGGGCTGCGACCAGTTGCTGTCCTGGAGCGCGGTGATGGCCGTGGCCATCGCCTGTGCCTGGCTCGCCGACGGCGTCCGCTGCGGGGCGACGACGATGCTGCGCTGCTCGTCGGTCTGGGTGTTCAGCGCCAGGCTCTGGGCCAGGAACCGCTGCACCGCGAGCGTCGCCGCGTCGGCCTGCGTCAGATCGCCCTCGAACGCCGTGGACAGCCGGGCGTCCGCGACCACGGCCGTCGTGCCACCGCCGATCGGGCGGGCCGCCGAGGGCGTGTAGGACAGCCCTCCGGTCTCCTGGAGGCTGTCACTGCGGGCGATCACCTTGTCGGCGCCCGCAGAGGTGGCGACCTTGATGATCGACGGGTCGACGGCGCCGTTCACGGGCCAGGCGAAGTCGGTGTTCGGTGTGACATGGAGCACGGTCTCCACCGTGGTGGCCGCGACGTCGGTGGCGTCCTTGAGGTGGCTCAGCGAACCGGTCACGGTGGTGCCGTTGTGGGCGAGGGAGGCGAGGTCCGGGTCGGCGAAGGGGAGCGCCACGACCTCCTTGTCGGCCACCGCGCTCTGCAGGTCGGCCAGGAACTGCTTGGCCACCGCCTGATGGGTGCCGACCGTGGTGGTGTCACCGGCGCCCTGGATCCGGTAGCCGCGGGTCATCGCGTCCACGGAGGCCAGCAGATCCGGGTCGAGCACCCACGTGACGTCCAGGTCCTTGCCGAGCGCCAGCATCTGGGCCAGCCGGCCGCCGGGCGAGATCTCCTTGGCCAGGTCGTCGTTGAGGAAGACCGGGGTCTGCAGCTCGCCCGCTCCCGTCTTCGCCGTCATGTGGACGGTGGAGATCAGCGGCCAGAGGTACGTCGTCCTGGTCTTCGTGTCGGCTTCGGAGGACTGCCACGGCAGGAACGTCTGCTGGATGCCGAGCACCTGGTCCCACTGCTGTGCCGACGTCTTGCCGGACAGCGTGACCCCGAACGGGTACACGCCGTCCTGTCCCAGGTCGAGCTTGTCGACCGGCACGGAGATGCTGAAGTGCTCGGCGACGCCCGGGGCCAGCGAGTCGAAGTTTTCGCTGTACTTGCCGCCGATCTCGGTGCCGAGGCCCGACTGGAGCTCGTCGGACTGCCGGGCGGCCGTGTCGATCGCCGACCGGGTGCTGAGCAGGGAACCCACCCGCAGATCGACGCGGGCGTCCGTGACGGCCTGCTTGCCGTTGTTGGTCACCGTGCCGGAGACCGTCAGGGTGTCCCCGTCGGTGGGGGCGCTGGGGCTCAGCGAGTCCAGGGCCACGGACACCGCGTTCGACCCGGCCGCCTGGGCCGGGGCCGCGGTCGGCAGCTGCATCAGTGCGGCCAGCAGAGGCGCGGCCGCGAGCAGTGCCCCGGTGCGCCGCAGCCAGCGGCGGGCAGGTGAGGGCGTCCCCTGGAAGTCTGCCGCCTCGGCCACGCGCTCGTCCGTCCCTCGTCGTCGTCAGTGGTCGTCGGAATGTGCGTCCACGCATGGTAACGAGGCGCGCTGAGCTGAAGTGCCGCGGTCCGCTTCACAAGATCGGAGAAGAGTATCGGCCCGTCCCCTATATCCAGTATCGCGGAAAGGGTCCGGTAAGCAGCGAGCGCAGTGCTTGCACCGGTATGGAAGGGACCGCTCCGTCACCGTGTATGGACGCTCTGCGGGGAGTGCGGCGGGAATATGGAGGCGCTTCGGGCGGCCCGGGGCACGTACCCTGTGCTGTTGTGCCGAACGCCAATGAAGACACTTCCTCTGCCCTGAGCCAGGCGCAGCAGCGCGCGGTGAGCGAGCTGCTGCGGGTGGCGCCCGTCGCCGACGACCTCGCCCGCCGATTCCAGGAGGCCGGGTTCTCCCTCGCCCTGGTCGGCGGCTCGGTCCGGGACGCGCTGCTGGGCCGGCTCGGCAACGACCTGGACTTCACCACCGACGCCCGCCCCGAGGACGTACTGAAGATCGTCCGGCCCTGGGCGGACGCCGTCTGGGAAGTCGGGATCGCCTTCGGCACGGTCGGCGCGCAGAAGGACGCCCGCGTCGGCGACACCGTCCGGTCCTTCCAGATCGAGGTGACCACTTACCGCTCCGAGGCCTATGACCGCACCTCGCGCAAGCCCGAGGTGTCGTACGGGGACTCCATCGAGGAGGATCTCGTCCGGCGTGACTTCACGGTCAACGCGATGGCGGTGGCGCTGCCGGAGAAGGTGTTCATCGATCCCCACGGGGGCCGGGAGGACCTTGCCGCACGGGTGCTGCGCACCCCGGGCACGCCCGAGGAGTCCTTCTCGGACGACCCGCTGCGGATGATGCGCGCCGCCCGGTTCGCGGCCCAGCTCGACTTCGAGGTGGCCCCCGAGGTCGTGGCGGCGATGACGGACATGGCCGGCCGTCTGGAGATCGTCTCGGCCGAGCGGGTCCGGGACGAGCTGAACAAGCTGATCCTCTCCGCCCACCCCCGCAAGGGGCTGACGCTGCTCGTCGAGACCGGGCTCGCGGAGCAGGTGCTGCCCGAGCTGCCCGCGCTGCGACTGGAGAGCGACGAGCACCACCGGCACAAGGACGTCTACGACCACACGCTGATCGTCCTGGAACAGGCGATGGCGCTGGAGGAGGACGGCCCCGACCTCGTCCTGCGTCTCGCCGCCCTGCTGCACGACATCGGGAAGCCGCGTACGCGCCGCTTCGAGCAGGACGGTCGGGTCTCGTTCCACCACCATGAGGTGGTCGGCGCGAAGATGACCAAGAAGCGCATGACCGCGTTGAAGTACTCCAACGACCTCGTGAAGGACGTCTCGCGACTGGTCGAGCTCCACCTGCGCTTCCACGGCTACGGCACCGGGGAATGGACGGACTCGGCGGTCCGCCGGTACGTCCGTGACGCGGGCCCGCTGCTCGACCGCCTTCACAAGCTGACCCGGTCCGACTGCACCACCCGCAACAAGCGGAAGGCCGTGGCGCTCTCCCGTGCTTATGACGGCCTGGAGGACCGGATCGCCGAGCTCCAGGAGAAGGAGGAGCTCGACGCGATCCGTCCGGACCTGGACGGCAACCAGATCATGGAGATCCTGGGGATCCGCCCCGGTCCGGAGGTGGGTCAGGCCTATAAGCACCTGCTGGAGCTGAGGCTGGAACACGGGCCGATGGAGCACGACGACGCGGTGGCCGCCCTCAAGGAGTGGTGGGCCGAGCAGGGCTGAGTGCCCGGCCCGGGGTCATGTTTCACGTGAAACACGAACCGTCCGGGAAGCGACGGGGGCGATGTTTCACGTGAAACATCGCCCCCGAGCCGTTCCTCCTCACCGCCTCGGTTCGCGCTCTGCCCCTTGCTTCGCTTCGGCGCGGGCCATGGCTACCGCCACCGCCGCGTAGATGAACGCGACCGTGATGACGAGGGTCGCGGAGCGGCCGTCCGGTGGCAGCATCAGGGCGGCGACACCGGCGGCCCCGACGAATGCGACGTTGAAGAGGACGTCGTACACGGAGAAGATGCGGCCGCGGAAGCCGTCCTCGACCGAGGACTGCACGATGGTGTCCGTGGCGATCTTCGCTCCCTGGGTGATCAGTCCCAGCACGAAGGCGGCGACGAGCATGGGGACAGTCGTGAACGGGAGGCCCAGCGCGGGTTCCAGCACGGCGGCGGACGCGGCGCACACGACGATCCAGCGGCCGGCGCCCAGCCGCCCGGCGGCCGCCGGCGTCACCACGGCGGCCGCGAAGAAGCCGGCACCGGAGACGCCCAGCGCCAGTCCCAGCAGGGCGAGGCCGTCGTCCGGGTCGGAGGAGAGGGCGTAGCGGCACAGCATCAGCACCAGGACGAGCAGCGCGCCGTAGCAGAAGCGCATCACCGTCATGGTGAACAGAGCCCAGGCGGCCTCGCGTCGCCGGGGTGCCGCGAGATGCCGTATCGCCTCCCGCAGGTCGCGTGCGGTGGTGAGCACGGCCGCCGCCAGGCTGGGCTGAGCCGGATGCCGGTCGGGGCCGAGGAGTTCCGGTGCCATGGTCAGGGAGGCGAGGGCCGCGCAGAGATACAGGGCGGCGCCCAGCAGCACCACCGCCGCGTCGGAGTCCGAGGCGATGAGCCGAACGGCGAAGGCCAGTCCGCCACCGGCGGTCGCGGCGAGGGTGCCGGCGGTCGGGGACAGGGAGTTGGCCAGCACCAGCCGGTCGGTGTCGACCACTCGCGGGAGCGCGGCTGACAGACCCGAAAGGACGAAGCGGTTGACGGCCGTGACGCACAGGGCGGAGACGTAGAAGAGCCAGTCGGGCACCTGTCCGGCCATCAGGACCGCGGTGATCGCGGCCAGCAGCGCGCGCAGCAGATTGCCGTAGAGGAAGACCTGGCGGCGGCGCCAGCGGTCCAGCAGGACACCGGCGAAGGGGCCGACCAGGGAGTAGGGGAGCAGCAGGACCGCCATGGCCGAGGCGATCGCGCCCGGTGAGGTCTGTTTCTCCGGCGAGAAGACGACGTAGGCGGCGAGCGCGACCTGGTAGACGCCGTCGGCTCCCTGGGAGAGCAGCCGTACGGCCAGCAGGCGGCGGAAGTCCCGCAGGCGCAGCAGGACACGCAGGTCAGGGACGACGGGCATGGGGCACAGCCTCACATATGGGGGCGCACCCACGGGAAGGGTCCCCGGGTCTGGTGACCCGGGGACCCTCGGAGCCCTGGCAGGAGCGTTTTTTGCGAGCTACGGAGACGTCAGCGCTGAGCGCTGGGTCGAGCTACCGCTCGACGTCGCCGCGGATGAACTTCTCCACGTTCTCGCGGGCCTCGTCGTCGAAGTACTGGACCGGCGGGGACTTCATGAAGTAGCTCGACGCGGAGAGGATCGGGCCGCCGATACCGCGGTCCTTGGCGATCTTCGCGGCGCGCAGGGCATCGATGATGACACCCGCGGAGTTCGGGGAGTCCCAGACCTCGAGCTTGTACTCCAGGTTCAGCGGGACGTCACCGAAGGCGCGGCCCTCCAGGCGGACGTAGGCCCACTTGCGGTCGTCGAGCCAGGCGACGTAGTCGGACGGGCCGATGTGGACGTTCTTCTCGCCGAGGTCCCGGTCGGGGATCTGGGAGGTGACGGCCTGCGTCTTGGAGATCTTCTTGGACTCCAGGCGGTCGCGCTCCAGCATGTTCTTGAAGTCCATGTTGCCGCCGACGTTCAGCTGCATCGTGCGGTCCAGGACGACGCCCCGGTCCTCGAAGAGCTTCGCCATGACGCGGTGCGTGATGGTGGCGCCGACCTGCGACTTGATGTCGTCACCGACGATCGGGACACCGGCCTCGGTGAACTTGTCGGCCCACTCCTTGGTGCCGGCGATGAAGACCGGGAGGGCGTTGACGAAGGCGACCTTGGCGTCGATGGCGCACTGGGCGTAGAACTTCGCCGCTTCCTCGGAGCCGACCGGCAGGTAGCAGACGAGAACGTCGACCTGCTTCTTCTTGAGGATCTTCACGACGTCCACGGGCTCGGCCGAGGACTCCTCGATGGTCTCGCGGTAGTACTTACCGAGACCGTCCAGGGTGTGGCCGCGCCGTACCTTCACACCGGTGTTCGGGACGTCGCAGATCTTGATGGTGTTGTTCTCGGAGGCGCCGATGGCGTCCGCCAGGTCGAGACCGACCTTCTTGGCGTCCACGTCGAACGCGGCGACGAACTCGATGTCCTTGACGTGGTAGTCGCCGAACTGGACGTGCATCAGGCCGGGGACCTTGGACGCCGGGTCGGCGTCCTTGTAGTACTCGACTCCCTGCACCAGCGAGGCGGCGCAGTTGCCCACGCCGACGATGGCTACGCGAACCGAACCCATTCCGGTTGCTCCCTGTGTGTACGAGTGAGGCCCTGCACGGGACTCACGTGGCGGTGTCGCCAGGCAAATCCGGCCGAGGGGTGTCCTCGGACCGGGGCAGGTTGCCCGGCGTTCCATTGGTGGTGTTCTGCTGAGCGGACCCCCCGGAGGCGGGCCCCTTCAGGTCCCGTCCGGCCCGCTCGCTCTCGATGAGCTCGTTCAGCCAGCGCACTTCGCGCTCCACGGACTCCATCCCGTGGCGCTGGAGCTCAAGCGTGTAGTCGTCGAGGCGTTCCCGGGTGCGTGCCAGCGAGGCGCGCATCTTCTCCAGGCGTTCCTCCAGCCGGCTGCGGCGGCCCTCCAGCACGCGCATGCGTACGTCGCGCGAGGTCTGCCCGAAGAAGGCGAACCGCGCCGCGAAGTGTTCGTCCTCGTACGCGTCGGGGCCGGTCTGGGAGAGGAGCTCCTCGAAGTGCTCCTTACCTTCCGCCGTCAACCGGTAGACGATTTTCGCGCGGCGGCCGGAGAGCGGGACGGCGAGCGGATCCTCGCCGGTGTTCCCCGGTTCCTCGATCAACCAGCCGTTGGTGACCAGCGTCTTGAGGCAGGGGTAGAGCGTTCCGTAGCTGAACGCACGGAACACGCCCAGCGAGGTGTTGAGCCGTTTCCGCAGCTCATAGCCGTGCATCGGCGACTCACGGAGCAGGCCGAGCACGGCGAACTCAAGGATGCCGGAACGCCGGCTCATGTTCGCCTCCACTCGTCCGCAGGTCGCTTATCTCGCTCTGATGTATCGACTCGATACATCATGACGATAGATCGGCCTCCCTCGTGCGACAAGAGGAGCGACGGTGAACGGGATCACATCACCGTTTCGTAGGAGGCAACTTGCCTGATTTGGGGTGAACTTCGGGGCTCGGTGGGTTTTAGCGGTGCGTAGTCTGTGCGGCATGCAGACCACCGGGAACCAAGAGATGCCTGGGGGGCGTCGACGTCCCTGGTGCAGTACGGGTGAATGCAGGACCGACCACATCCGTACTTCGGGGGGACCGGAAACCAGCCGCCGTTTCCAGGCGCGCAAGGGTGCGCCTGCCCGAGGAGTAATCGTTCGATGAGCGAGCACCGTCGCAAACCGCCGCAGCCGCAGGGAGGCGGAGGCGGACGTGCCGCGGCCCGACGCGGTCAGTCCGGCCCGTCCTCCGGCCGCCGTGCGGCACCGCGAGGCGCCACCGGGTCTCCTTCCGACTCCTATGGGTCACCTTCCTATGGGTCGGACTCCCAGGGCCCGGGAGGTGAAGAGCGCCCCTACGGCAGCCGGGCCGAGGCCCGCCGGGCGGCGCAGAGAACCACAGGAGGCCGCCGCAGAGGGCCCGACAACGGAAGCTACGGTCCGGGTGGTCCTGCCGGGCCGGGGCGTGGCAGAGGACGGGCGTCAACCGCGCCCGGCAAGAAGCGCCTCATCGACTACCCGAGGGCGAACCGGTTCGGCTGGCGCCGCTGGGTGCCTTCCTGGCGGCTCGTCTCCGGGCTGTGCCTGACCTTCCTGGGCAGTCTGGTCGCGCTGGTGGGTGTCGGCTACGCCATGGTGGGCGTGCCCGACGAGAACACCGCCGCCAAGTCCCAGAACAACGTCTATTACTGGGCCAACGGCCAGCAGATGGTCGCGACGGGCACCGGTGCGAACCGGCAGAACGTCACCATCGACCAGATCCCCAAGGCCATGCAGAACGCGGTGATCTCGGCCGAGAACAAGAGCTTCTACTCGGACTCGGGTGTCGACCCCATGGGTATCGCCCGTGCTCTGGTCAACATGGCCCGGGGTGGTCAGACGCAGGGTGGTTCGACGATCACTCAGCAGTTCGTGAAGAACACCTACCTCAGCCAGGACCAGACGGTCACCCGCAAGTTCAAGGAGATGTTCATCTCCATCAAGGTGGGCACGAAGCTCACCAAGCCCCAGATCCTCCAGGGCTACCTGAACACCTCGTACTTCGGCCGTGGCGCCTACGGCATCCAGGCCGCCGCCCAGACCTACTACGGCGTCGACGCGAAGGACCTCAAGCCGAGCCAGTGCGCGGTCCTGGCCGCGCTGCTCAAGGGCGCGACGTACTACGACCCCGCGGGCAACCCGGACATCGACCCCTCGGCCACCAAGGACGCCAACTACAAGCGCTCCCACGACCGCTGGGCCTGGATCCTCGAGGAGATGCACAAGGACCAGCACCTCACCGACGCCGAGTACCAGGAAGCCGTCAAGAAGTACCCGCTGCCCCAGGGCCGCAAGGCGATCAAGGGCATGACCGGCCAGATCAGCTACCTTGCCGACACGGCCAAGAAGTACGTCCTCGCGCACTCCAGCATCACCGAGACGCAGTTCGACCAGGGCGGCTTCCAGATCTACACGACCTTCGACAAGGACAAGGTCAACGCGCTGAGCGCGGCCGTGCAGAAGATCCAGAAGGCGCGTCTGAACCCGAAGACCCGCGAGAAGGACAAGTACGTCCAGTTCGGTGCCGCCTCGGTGGTGCCCAAGGACGGTGCGATCGTCGCCCTGTACGGCGGCGCCGGCTACGAGAACAACCACTTCACCAACAACGCCGACACCTCCGGTGTCCCCGTGGGTTCGACGTGGAAGCCGTTCGTACTGGCGGCGGCCATGGCGGACGGGACGTACAAGACCGACGGTGTCGGGGTGTCGCCGCTGAGCAAGTACAACGGCGACGACAACCTCAAGGTGCGCAGGCCGGACGGCACGTACTACCTGAACAAGGACAACTCGATCTTCCGTCAGCGGAACGAGAGCGAGTACCCCTGGGGCTACATCACCCTGCGCAAGGCGATGGAGCAGTCGATCAACACCCCGTTCGTGCAGCTCGGCGTGGATGTCGGGATGACGAAGGTACGGGACATGGCCCAGGCGTCCGGGATTCTGCCGGACAGCATGTCGCAGAACCTGAACCCGTCGTTCGCCATCGGTACGTCCACCCCCAGTGCCATCCGCATGGCCGACGCGTACGCGACCTTCGCGGCCTCCGGTGAACACGTGGACCCGTACTCCGTGACCGCGGTCAAGCAGGACGGACAGGAGCTGCCCGGCTTCAGCAAGCCCAAGCTGACCAGGGCGATGGACGAGAACGTCGCGAACAACGTCACGGACGTCCTGCAGAACGTCATCCAGAACGGTACGGGTACCAACGCCAAGGCCCTGGGCCGTGCGGCGGCGGGCAAGACCGGTACCACCGACAGCAACAAGTCGGCCTGGTTCGTCGGTTACACCCAGCAGCTGTCGACGTCGGTGGCGATGTTCCGTGAGAACCCGAAGGACGCCGAGCTGCTCTCCATGAACGGCACCGCAGGCGTGCCGTCCATCCACGGTGGTGACATCCCGACCTCGGTGTGGACCGAGTACATGAAGTCCGCGCTGAAGGGCAAGAACGACCCCGGGTTCCCGGACGCCACCAAGATCGGTCAGATCGCCGACGAGCTGGGGATGCCCTCGCCGACGCCGAGCCCGAGCATCACGCCGAGCGAGACGCCCAGCGAGACGCCCAGCGCCACGCCCAGCGAGACGTTCACCTCGCCCTCGCCCAGTCCGACGGAGACCTGCCAGTTCGCCTGGAACTGCTCGACCGACGGCGGTGACACCGGAAGCACCTCGGGAACCACCTCCTCGCCGACAGCCACCGAGACGACCGGTCAGGGCAACACCAGAGGCAATGCCAACGGAGGAGGGAACCTCTTCGGCGGATCGAGCGGCTAGCCGCGCGGACTGACCGGTTGGTGACCTTTTCGCCCGCCGAAGTGTGTTTCACGTGAAACATGGGCCGCCGTACCCAGCGAGGTGCGGCGGCCCTCGGCGTATTCCTAGAGAGGTACGGCAGGATGGGCCCCATGCCCAGTGCAGAGACGACGCCCGCGGGCGTGCGTGAGCCGGAGCCGGTGCGGCCGACCAGGGAAGACGCGGTCGCCGCGGCCGGGAGTGAGCTGATCGGCGGCCCCATCGGCCGGCGTGCCCTGCTCGGGACGTCCTGGTGGACGCCCCTACGAGTCGTGGTCCTCGTCGCGGTCGGCATGTTCGCCCTGGGCCTGGTCCAGAAGGCGCCCTGCTACAACGGCGCCTGGTTCTTCGGCGCCAGTTCCCAGTACACCCACGCCTGCTACTCGGACATTCCGCACCTCTACCAGGGGCGCGGTTTCGCCGACGGTCTGGTGCCGTACTTCGACAAGCTCCCCGGTGACATGGACTACCTCGAATACCCGGTGCTGACCGGCGTGTTCATGGAGGTGGCCGCATGGCTCACGCCGGGCAGCGGCAGCATCCAGCTCCAGGAGCAGGTGTACTGGTTCGTCAACGCCGGAATGCTGATGATCTGCGCCGCCGTCATCGCGGTGTGCGTGGTGCGTACGCATCGCCGGCGCCCCTGGGACGGTCTGCTGGTCGCCCTGGCACCGGCCTTCGCGCTGACCGCGACCATCAACTGGGACCTCCTGGCGGTCGCTCTGACGGCCGCGGCGATGCTGATGTGGTCCCGGAGCCGCCCCCTCGCCTTCGGCGTCCTCCTGGGCCTTGCCACGGCCGCCAAGCTGTATCCCGTGTTCCTGCTGGGGCCGCTGTTCCTGCTGTGCTGGCGCGCCGGCAAATGGCGGGAGTTCTTCATCGCGACGGGTGGCGCGGTGGTCTCCTGGCTCGTCGTGAACCTGCCGGTGATGATCTTCGCTTTCGACGGCTGGTCGAAGTTCTACACGTTCAGCCAGGAACGGGGCGTGGACTTCGGTTCGTTCTGGCTGATCTGGGCACAGAACACGACCAGCCCGCCCAGCACCGACTTCGTGAACAACGCGGCCATGGCCCTGGTGCTGCTCTGCTTCCTGGGCATCGCCGCCCTGGCCCTGACCGCACCGCGACGGCCGCGGTTCGCCCAGCTGGCCTTCCTGGTGGTGGCGGCCTTCATCCTCACCAACAAGGTCTACTCCCCGCAGTACGTCCTGTGGCTGGTCCCGCTGGCCGTCCTCGCCCGGCCCAAGTGGCGGGACTTCCTGATCTGGCAGGCGTGCGAGGTGGCGTACTTCGTGGGGATCTGGATGTACCTCGCCTACACGACCAGCGGAGACGCCCACAAGGGGCTGCCGACCGACGGCTACCACTGGGCCATCGCCGTGCACCTGCTGGGCACGCTCTACCTGTGCGCCATGGTCGTGCGCGACATCCTCATGCCCGAGCGGGACGTGGTGCGCCGCGCCGGTGACGACGACCCCTCGGGCGGTGTGCTGGACGGAGCGGAGGACGTCTTCGTGCTCGGGGCGGCCGGCCGCCCCGCAGCCCACGCGGCCCCCTTCGAGGGGCCCCAGGTGGAATGGGGAAGCCGATCCTCCGAGACCGGTTCGCTCTGAGCGAACAGCCGGTCCGCGGCTGAGAACGGCCGTGCATGAGAAGGACTGTGCATGAGAAGGGCCGTACACGGAGTCCCGTGTACGGCCCTTCCGGCGTCCGGTCGGTGCGCCTGACCCGCGTCAGCGGTCCACGATGCGGTCGAACTGGGTGGTGGTGTGCCGCAGATGGGCCACCAGCTCCTCGCCGACCTGCGGCTCCGGCGCGTCGGAGGGCACGAAGAGGATCGACACCTGCATGTGCGGCGGCTCCGCGAACCAGCGCTGCTTGCCGCCCCAGACGAACGGGGAGAGGTTCCGGTTCACCGTGGCGAGGCCGGCCCGTGCGACGCCCTTGGCGCGCGGCATGACCCCGTGCAGGGCCTTCGGCGCCTCCAGGCCCACCCCGTGCGACGTACCGCCCGCCACGACCACCAGGAAGCCGTCCGAGGCCGACTTCTGCTGGCGGTAGCCGAACCGGTCGCCCTTGGCGACGCGGGTGACGTCCAGGACCGCCCCGCGGTACTCCGTGGCGTCGTGGTCCCCCAGCCACAGCCGCGTGCCGATCCGCGCCCGGAACCGGGTCTGCGGGAACTGCTGCTGCAGCCTGGCCAGTTCGTCGGCCTTGAGGTGGCTGACGAACATCGTGTGCAGCGGCAGCCTGGCCGCGCGCAGCCGGTCCATCCAGCCGATGACCTCCTCGACGGCGTCCGAGCCGTCGGTGCGGTCCAGCGGCAGATGGATGGCGAAGCCCTCCAGGCGGACGTTCTCTATGGCGGAGTGCAGCTGCGGCAGGTCCTGCTCGCTGATGCCGTGCCGCTTCATGGTGGACATCACCTCGATGACCACCCGGGCGCCCACCAGGCCGTACACGCCGTCGATCGACGAGACCGAGCGGATGACCCGGTCGGGGAGCGGCACCGGCTCCTCACCGCGCCGGTACGGCGTCAGCACCAGCAGGTCCCCGCCGAACCAGTCCTTGATGCGTGCGGCCTCGTACGTCGTGCCCACGGCGAGGACGTCCGAGCCCAGCCGCGTGGCCTCCTCCGCCAGGCGTTCGTGCCCGAAGCCGTAGCCGTTGCCCTTGCAGACCGGGACCAGGCCCGGGAACTGCTCCTGCACGTGCTTGTGGTGCGCCCGCCAGCGCGCGGTGTCGACGTAGAGCGTGAGCGCCATGGCCGGACCTGGGACCTTTCTGGATGGCTGGGTGCCTGAGGACTGCGTTGTGTCAGGGCTATAGAAGCACGGAGCGTGACGTCAGCGGCGCGACATGTAGATGTCGAGCGCCTTGTGGAGCAGCTTGTTGAGCGGGAAGTCCCACTCGCCCAGGTACTCGGCCGCCTGTCCACCGGTGCCCACCTTGAACTGGATCAGACCGAAGAGGTGGTCCGTCTCGTCCAGCGAGTCCGAGATACCGCGCAGGTCGTAGACGGTGGCGCCGAGCGCGTAGGCGTCCCGCAGCATCCGCCACTGCATGGCGTTCGACGGCCGCACCTCACGGCCGATGTTGTCGGAGGCGCCGTAGGAGTACCAGACGTGCCCGCCGACGATCAGCATGGTCGCCGCGGACAGGTTCACCCCGTTGTGCCGGGCGAAGTACAGCCGCATCCGGTTGGGGTCCTCGGTGTTCAGGGCCGTCCACATGCGCTGGAAGTACGACAGCGGGCGCGGCCGGAAGTGGTCGCGAACGGCCGTGATCTCGTACAGCCGCTGCCATTCCGCCAGGTCCTGGTAGCCGCCCTGGACGACCTCGACGCCGGCCTTCTCGGCCTTCTTGATGTTGCGCCGCCACAGCTGGTTGAAGTTCCTGTGGACCTCTTCCAGGGAGCGGTTCGCCAGGGGCACCTGGTAGACGTAGCGCGGCTGGACGTCGCCGAAGCCGGCGCCGCCGTCCTCACCCTGCTGCCAGCCCATCCGGCGGAGCTTGTCGGCCACCTCGAAGGCGCGCGGCTCGATGAAGTCGGCCTCGATGTCACGCAGCCGCTTCACGTCCGGGTTCTGGATGCCGGCCTTGATGGAGTTGGCCTCCCAGCGCCGGATGATCACCGGCGGGCCCATCTTCACCGAGAACGCGCCCTGGTGCTTGAGGTGGGCCAGCATCGGCTGGATCCAGTCGTCCAGATTCGGCGCGAACCAGTTGATGACCGGGCCTTCGGGCAGGTACGCCAGATAGCGCTTGATCTTGGGCAGCTGGCGGTACAGGACCAGACCGGCACCGACCATCTCACCGGTGCGCTCGTCGAACCAGCCGAGGTTCTCCGAACGCCACTCCGCCTTGACATCGGCCCAGGCCGGGACCTGCATGTGGCTAGCCGCCGGCAGGCTCTGGATGTACGCCAGATGCTGTTCGCGGCTGATGGTCCTCAGGGTCAGGCTCATGTCGGGGCGCTCCTCGGGCTGGTGTGTCCCCATGGGTACAGGGGCTCCGGCTCTCGCGCCGAAGCCTACTGCGCCTCGCCCGCGGCCCGACTGGGCGTACGGCACCAACGTCCCGGCCGTGCGCGGCCGGGACGTCCCGCTGTGGTGCGGAGGGTGCCGAGGGCTAGCCGAACAGCCCGCCGTTCGCCATCCCGATGAAGAAGCCGATGCCCGAGGCACCGAGACCCAGGATCACACCGAAGCGCTCGCGTGTGGTGATCGAGACCCACTGCCCGTACAGGCCGGTGAAGATGCCGATCAGACCGGCCCAGGAGCTGAGCAGGTGGAGGCCGTGGAAGAAGCACGTGATGAAGGCGATCAGTCCGAGCACCAGGGTCACTGCCATCAGTGAGTCCTGGAGCGGATGGCTCTTGCCGTCCGTCGCGAACAGGGATCCGGCGGTGTTGGGTCGCAATGCCTGTGCCATAGGGCACCTCCTGCGGAAGGCGGCGCATCGTAGCGCCATACACACCCGATGTGTACAGATTGCGTGCCCGGGCGCCCGGATTTCAACCGGAAGCGGGTGTGCAGGTAGTCTGTACCGTCTGCACCGGTGTCTGCCCAGGCCGTGACAGGGGATCCCCCGGGAACCCTCCGAATGTCAGTGGCCGCCGATACCGTTGCGTACGCATCACAACCCTCCTGCCACGGAACGACCGTGGCCGCTGAGTCCAAAGGAGGTGGGTTCCACATGCGTCACTACGAGGTGATGGTCATCCTCGACCCCGATCTGGAGGAGCGCGCTGTCGCCCCCCTGATCGAGAACTTCCTCTCCGTCGTCCGTGAGGGCAACGGCAAGGTGGAGAAGGTCGACACCTGGGGCCGTCGTCGTCTCTCGTACGAGATCAAGAAGAAGCCTGAGGGCATCTACTCGGTCATCGACCTGCAGGCCGAGCCTGCGGTCGTGAAGGAGCTCGACCGCCAGATGAACCTGAACGAGTCGGTCCTCCGGACCAAGGTCCTCCGCCCCGAGACCCACTGAGCTTCCCGCTCAGCTGATCTCGGGATTCGAGTAGCAGCAAGCAGCCAGCAGCAAACCCGCCGAGAGGTTCCCCCATGGCAGGCGAGACCGTCATCACGGTCGTCGGCAATCTTGTCGACGACCCCGAGCTGCGCTTCACCCCGTCCGGTGCGGCGGTCGCGAAGTTCCGCGTCGCGTCCACTCCCCGCACCTTCGACCGCCAGACGAACGAGTGGAAGGACGGCGAGAGCCTCTTCCTCACCTGCTCGGTCTGGCGGCAGGCGGCGGAGAACGTCGCCGAGTCGCTCCAGCGAGGCATGCGCGTCATCGTGCAGGGCCGGCTGAAGCAGCGGTCCTACGAGGACCGTGAGGGTGTCAAGCGCACGGTCTACGAGCTGGACGTCGAGGAAGTCGGCGCCAGCCTGCGGAACGCCACGGCCAAGGTCACCAAGACCGCCGCCGGTGGCGGTGGCCGCGGTGGCCAGGGCGGTTACGGCGGCGGTGGCGGCCAGGGTGGCGGCGGCTGGGGCGGTGGCTCCGGCGGCGGCCAGCAGGGCGGCGCTCCCAACGACGACCCCTGGGCCTCCAGCGCTCCCGCCGGTGGCGGCAACCAGGGTGGCGGCGGCTGGGGCGGTGGCTCCGGCGGCAGCGGCGGCAGCGGCGGCGGCTACTCGGACGAGCCCCCCTTCTAGGCCCTCGGGCCGAGGCGCGGGGCACACCCCAAACTTCTTGATCACACAGGAGAAACACCATGGCGAAGCCGCCTGTGCGCAAGCCTAAGAAGAAGGTCTGCGCTTTCTGCAAGGACAAGGTCCAGTACGTGGACTACAAGGACACGAACATGCTGCGGAAGTTCATTTCCGACCGCGGCAAGATCCGTGCCCGCCGCGTGACCGGCAACTGCACGCAGCACCAGCGTGACGTCGCCACGGCCGTCAAGAACAGCCGTGAGATGGCGCTGCTGCCCTACACCTCCACTGCGCGCTAAGGGAAGGGTGACCGACTAATGAAGATCATCCTGACCCATGAGGTCTCTGGCCTCGGTGCCGCCGGCGACGTCGTCGACGTCAAGGACGGCTACGCCCGCAACTACCTGATCCCGCGGAAGTTCGCGATCCGCTGGACCAAGGGTGGCGAGAAGGACGTCGAGCAGATCCGTCGTGCTCGCAAGATCCACGAGATCCAGACCATCGAGCAGGCCAACCAGGTGAAGGCCCAGCTCGAGGGCGTCAAGGTCCGTCTGGCCGTCCGTGCCGGCGACGCCGGTCGCCTCTTCGGTTCCGTCACCCAGGCCGACATCGCTTCGGCGATCAAGGCTGCCGGTGGCCCCGAGGTCGACAAGCGTCGCATCGAGGTCGCCTCGGCGATCAAGACGCTGGGCGCCCACGAGACGTCCGTCCGTCTGCACCCCGAGGTTGCCGCCAAGGTCAACATCGAGGTCGTCGCGGCCTGACGCTGCGCTCTGCTTGAGCGGTAGCTGAAAGGGGCCGCACCCGTCATGGGTGCGGCCCCTTTTGTTTCACGTGAAACGCGACAGCTTGGGCTGTTTCACGTGAAACAGGCGATGGGGCGTGCCGCTCAGCGCGTCGCGCCCGTGACGATCCAGCGGCCTGAGCGTGCCCGAAGCCACAGGGTCGTCAGCCGTACGGCCATCATCAACGTCATGGCTGCCCAGAGGGCGGTGAGCCCACCGCCGAGGGCGGGGACCAAAAGCGCCACGGGCGTGAAGACGGCGAGGGTGACGACCATGGCCCCAGCGAGGTACGGACCGTCTCCGGCGCCCATCAGAACGCCGTCCAGGACGAAGACCACACCGGAGATCGGCTGTGAGAGCGCGACGATGAGGAGCGCGGGCAGTGCGGTCTCTTTGACGGTGGGATCGCTCGTGAAGAGCGGGAGGAACAGCGGCCGGGCGGCCACCACCAGCAGACCCAGCACCACACCGGCGGCGATGCCCCACTGGACCATGCGCCGGCAGGCCGCGCGGGCACCGGCGGCGTCCTCCGCACCGAGGTAGCGGCCGATGATGGCCTGTCCGGCGATGGCGATCGCGTCCAGGGCGAAGGCCAGCAGGCTCCACAGGGACAACACGATCTGGTGGGCCGCGATGTCGGCGTCACCCAGCCGGGCCGCCACGGCTGTGGCGATCATCAGGATGGCCCGCAGCGAGAGCGTCCGGACGAGCAGGGGCAGGCCGGCCTGCGCCGAGGTCCGGATGCCGGCGGCATCGGGGCGCAGAGAAGCCCCGTGCTTGCGGGCGCCGCGCACGACGACGGTCAGATAGACGGCTGCCATGGCGCACTGGGCGATGACTGTGCCCCAGGCGGAGCCGGCGATGCCCAGTCCGGCGCCGTAGACGAGTGCCACGTTGAGTCCGGCGTTGGCGACGAAGCCCGCGACGGCGACGTACAGCGGGGTCCGGGTGTCCTGGAGGCCGCGCAGGACACCGGTGGCGGCGAGAACGACCAGCATGGCCGGGATACCGAGCGAGGAGATCCGCAGGTAGGTGGTCGCGTAGGGAGCCGCAGTGGCTGAGGCGCCGAAGACGTCCACGATGCCGGGGGCGAGGGGCAGGACCAGGGCGATCACCGCGGCGCCGAGCAGCAGTGCCAGCCAGATGCCGTCCATGCCCTGGCGGATGGCGGCTGGGAGATCACCGGAGCCGACCCGGCGGGCGACCGCGGCCGTGGTGGCGTAGGCCAGGAAGACGAAGACGCTCACCGCGGTGGTGAGGAGGGCTGAGGCGACCCCGAGGCCGGCGAGTTGTGCGGTGCCGAGATGGCCGACGATCGCGCTGTCCGCCATCACGAAAAGCGGCTCGGCGACGAGCGCACCGAAGGCCGGGACGGCGAGGGCGACGATCTCTCGGTCGTGCTGCCGACGGGTGGCCTGGGGGATCGCGGGAGCCTGAGGCATGGACGCTAATCTAATCGTCCACAGGTAAGAGATGCAATCGAGCACTGCCCCTTACTGACAGTTGTGTGCGCCACGCTTTCGCGCGCTGTTCGAAGCGATCTTGGTCCGACTGGGAAAGTTTTTCTTCTGCACAGCCGGTGGACGGGAAAGGGGCAGGTCAGGGCAGGTTGCTCGGAAGGATCGAGGGCTTGTTCACAGGGCTGTCCACCGCGTCGTGCACAGGTTTTGGGGGGTTCTCCACAGCATACGGGCGGTCGTCCACATGGCCTGTGGATAACCAGATTGGCTGACGGTGCCCGCGGGCCTAACGTGGTCCGGCACCCGCTCCTTGTCACGGCCCCGGAAACCTCACGAAACCGACGTGGTCAGAACCGGAATGGGGCGACCTAGTTGTCAGTGCCGTGCCGTAGAAAAGAGGGCATGGCGAGGTCCGCCGGGCGGACGGGAGGAGGTGGCTCGGTGAGCATTTCCGAGCCCTTGGACGATCCGTGGGCCGACGCCGGTCCCAGTGATCGTCTGCCCGCCTCCCGCCGACGCGGCGAGGGCGGCCGCGGCCGGGACGACCGGCACGACCGGGGCCGGGACAGCGGCGACTGGGAGGGCTCGGGCGCCACCTTCGAGCGGATCCCCCCGCAGGACCTGGACGCCGAGCAGTCCGTGCTCGGCGGCATGCTGCTCTCCAAGGACGCCATCGCCGACGTCGTCGAGATCCTCAAGGGCCACGACTTCTACAAGCCCGCACACGAGACGATCTACCAGGCGATCCTCGACGTCTACGCCAAGGGCGAGCCGGCCGACCCCATCACCATCGCGGCCGAGCTGACCAAGCGCGGCGAGATCAACAAGGTCGGCGGTGCCGCGTACCTGCACACCCTCGTCCAGACGGTGCCGACGGCGGCGAACGCCGAGTACTACGCGGAGATCGTCCACGAACGGGCGGTGCTGCGCCGCCTGGTCGAGGCCGGTACGCGCATCACGCAGATGGGATACGCGGCCGACGGCGACATCGACGAGATCGTCAACAGTGCCCAGGCCGAGATCTACGCCGTCACCGAGCAGCGGACCAGCGAGGACTACCTGCCGCTCGGCGACATCATGGAGGGCGCCCTCGACGAGATCGAGGCGATCGGCTCCCGCACCGGCGAGATGACTGGTGTACCCACCGGCTTCACGGACCTGGACTCGCTCACCAACGGGCTGCACCCGGGACAGATGATCGTCATCGCCGCCCGTCCCGCGATGGGCAAGTCCACCCTCGCCCTGGACTTCGCGAGGGCCGCGTCGATCAAGAACAACCTGCCCAGCGTCATCTTCTCCCTCGAGATGGGCCGCAACGAGATCGCGATGCGCCTGCTGTCCGCCGAGGCCCGGGTGGCCCTGCACCACATGCGCTCCGGCACCATGACCGACGACGACTGGACCCGGCTCGCCCGCCGGATGCCGGATGTCTCCGCCGCGCCGCTATACATCGACGACTCGCCGAACCTGTCGATGATGGAGATCCGCGCCAAGTGCCGTCGGCTCAAGCAGCGCAACGACATCAAGCTCGTGATCATCGACTACCTCCAGCTGATGCAGTCCGGCGGCAAGCGCTCCGAGAGCCGTCAGCAGGAGGTCTCGGACATGTCCCGTAACCTCAAGCTGCTGGCGAAGGAGCTGGAGGTCCCGGTGATCGCGCTCTCCCAGCTGAACCGTGGTCCCGAGCAGCGCACGGACAAGAAGCCGATGGTGTCCGACCTGCGTGAGTCCGGCTCCATCGAGCAGGACGCCGACATGGTCATCCTGCTCCACCGTGAGGACGCCTACGAGAAGGAGTCGCCGCGCGCGGGCGAGGCGGACATCATCGTCGGCAAGCACCGTAACGGCCCGACCGCGACGATCACCGTGGCCTTCCAGGGCCACTACTCCCGCTTCGTGGACATGGCAGGGACCTGATCGTTGCCGGTGGGTTCGACTGAGGGGCCGACGGGCCCGTGCCGTGAAATGAACTCGACGCCGGTCCGTGCACCGGGTGGACTGGGCGCATGACGACATTCCAGGAAGAGCTGCTCCCCGCCACCCGGCGGGCCCTGCTGCATCGGATCGCCGTGGCGCAGGCCGAAGGCAGGGCCCCGTCGCTGGTGGCCGCGGTCGTACGAGGCGGCCGGGCCGTCTGGCACGGGGCGCGGACCTCGGTGGACGGGCACGGTCCCGACGAGAACGTGCAGTACCGGATCGGCTCCATCACCAAGACGTTCACCGCCGTCCTGGTGCTCCGGCTGCGTGACGAAGGGCTGCTGGACCTCGGTGACCCGCTGGAGAAGCACCTGCCCGGCACCGGGGCGGGGGAGGCGACGATCGCCGAACTCCTGGCGCACACCGCCGGGTTGGCGGCCGAGTCACCGGCGCCCTGGTGGGAGCGGACCCCGGGCTCGCTGCGGCCGGAGCTGAGCGACGTCCTCGGCGAGCAGCCCTTCCTGCATCCCGTCGGGCGCCGGCACCACTACTCCAACCCCGGCTACACCCTGCTCGGCGCGCTGGTCGAGGAACTCCGCGGTGCCCCCTGGGAGGAGGTCCTGCGGCGGGAGGTGCTGGAGCCCCTGGGCCTCGACCGCACGAGCGGAGAGCCGCAGGCGCCGCACGCGGGTGGCTGGGCGGTGCATCCCTGGGCCGACGTCATGCTCCCGGAGCCGCTGGAGGACCTCGGCCGGATGGCGCCCGCGGGGCAACTCTGGTCGACCACCGGAGACCTGGCCCGCTTCGCCGTCTTCCTGGTGGCCGGCGACGACCGGGTGCTGAGCGCCGAGTCCCTGCGTGAGATGCGGACCCCGGCGGCGCCCGCCGAGCCCGCCGACGTACTGGACGGCAGCACCTACGGTCTCGGCCTGCAGATCCAGCGCCGTGACGGCAGGCTGCTCGTCGGGCACGGCGGCTCGCTGCCCGGCTTCCTGGCCAGCCTCACCATCAGCGTGGACGACGACGTGGCGGCCGTGGTGCTGACGAACTGCACCTCCGGCCCGCTGGTCTCCGCCGTCGGTGCCGACCTCGTCCGTATCGTCGCGGAGGCCGAGCCGCGCATCCCCGAGCCCTGGCGGCCGCTGGGCCAAGTCGATCCGGCCGTGCTGGAGTTGGCGGGGCAGTGGTACTGGGGCACGCACCCCTTCGTGCTGCGGGTGGCGGCCGACGGTCTGGTCTCGCTGGGCCCGCTCTCGGGCACCGGCCGGCGGGCCCGTTTCCGGGCCAACGGCGACGGCACCTGGACCGGCCTGGAGGGCTACTACGCCGGAGAGCTTCTACGGCCCCTGCGGCGGCCGGACGGCACGCTCGACCACCTGGACCTCGGATCGTTCGTGTTCACGCGTCAGCCGTACGACGAGACGTCCTCCGTGCCCGGTGGGGTGGACCCGGAGGGGTGGCGGGGAATCGGCTAGCCGAGAACGGACCGGGGTGGTGTTTCACGTGAAACACCACCCCGGTCCGTTCTCGGCGACATCGTCCGTGCCTCCGCGATGCTCAGATCTCCAGCTTGAAGCCCACGTGCGAGGCGGTGAAACCGAGCCGTTCGTAGAAACGGTGGGCGTCGGTGCGTGAACCGTCCGACGTCAGCTGCACCAACCGGCAGCCCTGACGGCGGGATTCTTCGATCGCCCACTCGATGAAACGGCTGCCCAGTCCGCTGCCGCGTTCGTCGGCGTGGATCCGTACCCCCTCGATGACCGAGCGGGTGGCGCCGCGCCGTGACAGACCGGGAATGATCGTGAGCTGGAGTGTGCCGACGACACGGCCCTCGCGTACGGCGACGACCAGGTGCTGGTTGGGGTCGGCGCTGAGGCGCTCCAGTGCGCTCAGGTAGGGCGCGAGGTCGTCCGGCGACTCCCGCGCGGCGCCGAGCGGGTCGTCGGCGAGCATGCCGACAACGGCCGGGATGTCGTCGGCTTCGGCGGCGCGTATCTCTAGATCACCCATGGCCGCAGCCTATGCGGGCACGCTCAGCGACTCCACGACCTGGACCAGGGGAGCCAGTTCCGGGTTCCTGGCCGCCGCGTCGAGGGCTTCGCGCAGCGCTGTGTCATTGGTGGGGCGGGCCTCTTCGAGCAGGCGCAGCCCGGCTTCGGTGACGTTGGTGTAGATGCCCCGCCGGTCGGTCGGGCAGAGGTAGCGCTCCAGGAGGCCGCGGTCCTCCAGCCGGGTCACCAGCCGGGTGGTCGCGCTCTGGCTGAGTACGACCGCGTCGGCGACCTGCTTCATCTGGAGATGTCCGCCCTCGTCGTCGTGCTGTCTGCTGAGGACGTCGAGCAGGGAGTACTCGCGCACGCTCAGGTCGTGCTTCGCCTGAAGAGCGCGTTCGATATGGGCCTCGATCCTCCCGTGCAGCAAGGAGAGGGCGCACCAGCCCTGGGCGAGGGCGGTCAGTGCGGGGTCCGTGGCAGTCATGGGGGCGTTTCCTCCGTCCCGGAGCGGGTGAACCCAGGATAGAGCAGGTTCGCAATATCCCTCGGTTGCATATAGCCAGCGTCTGCAACTATTGTGGACGCACGTTAAGCGCACCTGCAATCGTCTGGGAAGGTTCTATCCCCATGCCTCTCGCGCTTCTGGCCCTCGCGATCGGGGCCTTCGGAATCGGAACGACCGAGTTCGTGATCATGGGCCTGCTGCCCGAGGTCGCGGGCGACTTCGGGGTCTCCATCCCCACAGCCGGGCTCCTGGTGACCGGCTATGCCCTCGGTGTGGTGATCGGTGCCCCGCTGATGACCGTCCTCGGCACCAAGGTCCCGCGCAAGCGGATGCTGATGCTGCTGATGGGACTGTTCATCGCCGGCAACCTGCTGTCGGCCGTGGCCCCCGTCTTCGCCGTCATGCTGATCGGCCGCGTGGTCGCCTCCCTCGCCCACGGCGCGTTCTTCGGCATCGGCTCGGTGGTGGCTGCCGAACTGGTCGCCCCGAGCAAGAAGGCAGGTGCCATCGCGATGATGTTCACCGGCCTCACCGTCGCCAACGTGATCGGCGTCCCCCTAGGCACCCTCGTGGGCCAGCACGTCGGCTGGCGCGTCACGTTCGCAGTCGTCGCCGCTCTCGGTGTCGTCGGCCTGGCGGGTATCGCCAAGCTGGTGCCCGAACTGCCCAAGCCGGCGGGCGTGCACCTGCGGCACGAACTGGCCGCCTTCAAGAACGCCCAGGTTCTGCTCGCCATGGCGATGACCGTGCTCGGTTTCGGCGGTGTCTTCGCGGCCATCACCTACATCGCCCCGATGATGACCCATGTCGCCGGCTTCGCGGACGGCTCCGTCACCTGGCTACTCGTCCTCTTCGGCCTCGGCATGGTCGGCGGCAACCTCGTCGGCGGCAGGTTCGCCGACCGCGCCCTGATGCCCATGCTGTACGTGTCCCTGGGCGCCCTCGCCGTCGTCCTCGCCCTCTTCACGCTGACCGCGCACAACAAGATCGCGGCCGCCGTGACCGTGGCCCTGATCGGTGCCCTGGGCTTCGCCACCGTGCCGCCGCTCCAGAAGCGCGTCCTCGACCAGGCACACGGCGCACCCACCCTGGCCTCGGCCGTGAACATCGGCGCCTTCAACC
Organism: Streptomyces arenae; assembly: GCF_022343545.1. NCBI lineage: Bacteria > Bacillati > Actinomycetota > Actinomycetes > Kitasatosporales > Streptomycetaceae > Streptomyces > Streptomyces arenae. The sequence continues at coordinate 224,210 of NZ_JAKQYH010000018.1, read as the reverse complement.
TCGGCAACGCGCTCTCCGCCTGGCTCGGCGGCATCGTCATCGCCGCCGGTTACGGCTACACCTCCCCGAACTGGGTCGGCGCCGCCCTCGCCGCGGCCGCCCTCGTCCTCGCTTTCCTGTCGGCCGCGCTGGAGCGCCGCGACACCGCCCCGGCCGCCGTGACCGCCGACGGCGCACCCGCCCGGCAGCACGAGCCGGTCCACCACTGACTCACGGTCCACCACTGAGTTCCGGCCCACCACTGAGTCCCGGTCCGGCGCCGCACGCGACCCACTCCGTTTCCACCTCAGCGACACCCCTTGGAGAACCACCTCATGAGCACCACCACCATCGCCCCGCTCACCATCCAGGACGCCGAGCTGCTGATCGCCGAGGCCCGGCGTGCCGCCGAGACCGCCGGTGTCACCGTCAGCGTCACCGTCCTGGACGCCGGAGGGCATCTGCTGGCCTTCCGCCGGGACGACCGCGCGGTGCTGATCTCCGGCGAGACCAGCACCCGCAAGGCGTACACCGCGCTTCAGCTGAACACCGCGACCGCCGACCTCGTCGACGCCGTTCAGCCCGGCGGTCTCTTCCACACCCTGCCGACGGCGCTCGACCGGCCGCTGCTCTTCATCGCCGGCGGTGTCCCGGTCCAGCGCGACGGCAGGCTGATCGGCGCGATCGGCGTCGGCGGCGGTGCTCCCGACCAGGACCACGGCTTCGCCATCACCGCCGTGAAGGCACTGGTCTGACCGCACGCACGGCCGGACGGCACCACGGCCCAGTACAGAACGCCGGTTCCCTTGGGAGCCGGCGTTCGCTGTACGGAGAAGCTCTCAGCCGGCCGCCACTGTCAGCGGCGCGAACCGCCGTGTCCAGTCGCCCGGCAGCTCCGTGATGCCGTACGTCATGACGGCGTTCATGGCGACCGAGGCCAGTCCGCGCTCCTTCGCCCACGCCAGCAGCTCTTCGTGCCGGGCGTCGACATCGGTTCGCAGCCGCCGGTCGGTGTGCGCGGCGAGCGAGGCGATGAGGGACTTCGCCGTCTCCGTGTCACGCGCGATCAGCGGTCCGACGACATGGGTGTCCATGTTCGGCCAGGCGGCCGCGTAACCCACGATCCGGTCTCCGTCCACGGCCACGCGCAGCTGATCCGAGAACGCGGGCAGCCGTGTGACGAGCGGGGTGCGATCGGTGCCGAACACCTCCGCGTCCAGCCGGAGGACGGCGCCCAGATCCTCGGCCGTGGCCGCCCGGGTCGTCACCCGGGGTTCCGGTCCGCCCGGAGTGAAGTGCCCGGCCAGCATTTCCGAGCGCCCTGTGGTCTTGAACCCCAGCTCCTCGTAGAGCGGACGGCCGTACGGCGTCGCGTACAGGGTCAGGGGGGTCGTCACCATCACCGAGAGAACGTGCCGCATGAGGCGGCGCCCGATGCCCTGACGGGCATGCCGTTCGGCGACCAGGACCATGCCGATCGCACCGAGATCAGGGCGTTCTCCCGGGCCGTACTCCGTCACGACGCAGGCGGCGACCAGGCCACCGCCGGGGTCGTCGATGCCGTATCCCTGTCCGGCCGTCAGCAGGAGGCGCCACTTGTGTTCCTCGCGAGGCCACCCCCGGTCCTCGGACAGGTCCGCGCAGGCGGTGAGATCGCGTGGCGTCAGTCGGCGAATGGGCAGAGCGGTGACGGAAGGTGTTGGCACGCAGGTCAGGCTGGCCGACCGGCGCCCCCCGCGTCCACCTGTTTCAAGGGAGACGCACGTGCTTTTGGCCATGCCGTAGCCCCGAGCACAGACCCTGGACAGATACCGGGTGTTTCACGTGAAACAACGCAGGACGGCCGTCGGCTGTGTGCGACTAGCCTCGGCCCATGACGCGACTCCACCTTTTCGATCTCGACGGCACTCTGCTGCACGGCACCTCCGCACCCGTCGAGATATCCCGTCAACTCGGCCTGGAAGCCCAGACGACGGAGCTCGACCGGGCGATCGTCGCAGGTCTGATCGACCCGCCGGACTATGCGGCGGCGGTGCACGCCCTCTGGGCCGAACTCACCGAAGCGCATGTGGCGGCCGCATTCGACGGTGCGCCGTGGCTGGCCCGCATCCGGGACGTCTGGGCCGAGATCAGGAACACGGGGGACTACTGCGCGGTGATCTCGCTCTCGCCCTCGTTCTTCGTGGAGCGCTTGCTGGACTGGGGAGCCCACGCGGCCTTCGGATCACGCTTTCCGGCGGTGCCGTTCGTGGAACCGGTGAACCCGGCCGGAATACTCACGGCAGCGGCCAAGATGATCATCGCGGACCGTCTGTGTGAGCAGTTCGGGGTCGATCGTGCGGACTGTGTCGCATACGGCGATTCGATGTCGGACAGGGACTTGTTCGCCGCGGTTCCGGTGTCCGTGGCGGTCAACGCGGACGGACATCTGGCCGGTCTCGCGACGTACTCCTATACGGGTCTGGATCTGTGGGATGCCTACGAATTGGCCTGTGAGTAAAGGTAGTTGAGGGAAGCGGTGGTACGCCCGTTGCCTGATTGGGGAGGGATGCGGAGGGTACTTGTGCGCCGGGCGGTGGCCGGTAGTGTCGAGTCCGGTCCAGGGTGGCGGCGGGGTGTCCACCGGGATCAAATGCGGCTCATGTCACACTCTCGCCTTACTTGTCCGTAGACGTGGGGACCACGGGTTCAATGGGGCCCTGCCGGCCTCGGGCCTGACCAGGAGGGGCCGGCCGTCGACGGGGGAACGCAAGCACCTTCCGAGTGAGGTGCGCAGACCGACCGCAAGATGTTCGAGGTGAGGCACACCATGGACGCTCCGACCACCACGTCGACGGGCGACGACGGGGCAGGCGGAGGCGGCTGGTTCACACCGCTCCACGGCAGCCCTCCGGGCGACCCCTCCGCCGGGTCGCCGGTCGTGGTGCCGGATGACGTGCGGGAGGCACCCGGGCACCACGTCCCGCCGCGGCAGGACGCCTCTCCGGACGCGGTCCGCGTGCGCGCCACCATGGCGGAGATACGTCCGATCGCGGACAAGGTCACCTCGTACTTCTACGCGCTGCTCTTCGTCCGCCATCCCGAGCTGCGTTCGCTCTTCCCGGCCGCCATGGACACCCAGCGCGACCGGCTGCTGAAGGCGCTGCTCACGGCCGCCGAGCACATCGACAACCCGCCCGTCCTGGCCGAGTACCTCCGGAACCTGGGCCGCGGGCACCGCAGGTACGGCACCCACGCGGAGCACTACCCGGCCGTCGGCGAGTGCCTCATCGGCGCGCTGAGCAGGTACGCCTCGACCAGCTGGGACCCCGGCACGGAGGCGGCCTGGGTACGGACGTACACGACGATGTCCCAGGTGATGATCGACGCCGCGGCCACGGACGCGCTGCGGGCGCCGGCCTGGTGGCACGCACAGGTCGTCAGGCACGAGCTCAGGACCGCGGACGTCGCGGTGCTCACGCTCCGCCCGGACCAGCCGTACCCCTTCCTCGCCGGGCAGTACGCAGGCATGGAGACTCCCTGGTGGCCGCGGGTCTGGCGGCACTACTCCTTCGCCTCCGCGCCCCGCCCGGACGGACTGCTCACGTTCCATGTGAAGGCCGTCCCGGCGGGCTGGGTCTCCAACGCCCTGGTGCACCGCGCCCGCCCCGGTGACGTGGTCCGCCTCGGGCCGCCCGTCGGCTCGATGACCGTCGACCACACCAAGGACCACGGACTCCTCTGCCTGGGTGGCGGTACCGGCATCGCACCCATCAGGGCGCTGGTCGAGGACGTCGCCGAACGCGGCTCCCACCGCCCGGTCGAGGTGTTCTACGGCGCCCGGACCGACCAGGACCTGTACGACATCGACACCCTGCTCAGGCTCGAGCAGAACCATCCCTGGCTCGCGGTGCGCGCGGTCGTCGACCGGCAGGCACGCGTCCAGCTGCCCGACGCCCTACGCGGGCACGGCCCGTGGCACGGGTACGACGCCTATGTCTCGGGCCCGCCCGGCATGATCCGCAACGGCGTCCACGCCCTCCGGGAGGCCGGCGTCCCCGCCCACCGGATACGGCACGACTCGGTCGAGGAACCGTTCGTCATCCCCTGAGCCGTCACCCGAGGTCGGGGGCGTGCATGGCCCGGACACCCTCGATGTTGCCGTCCAGGTAGTGCCGCAGCGACAGCGGTACGAGGTGCACGGAGGCGATCCCGACCCGGGTGAAGGGGACCCGGACGATCTCGTACTCGCCCGCGGGCTCCTCGATCTCGGGGCCGTGCCGCAGCGCGGGGTCCATGGACTCCAGCCGGCAGACGAAGAAGTGCTGCACCTTCACACCGGTCGCGCTGCCGCTGTCCCCTATGTGTTCCACGGTGTCCACGAAGCAGGGCACGACGTCGGTGATCTTGGCGCCGAGCTCCTCGTCCACCTCGCGGTGCAGGGCGTCGACGACGGTGCTGTCCTCCGGTTCGACCCCGCCACCGGGGGTGACCCAGTAGGGATCGACACCGGGCTTGGTGCGCTTGATCAGAATCAGGTCATCGCCGTCGAGGAGAACGGCACGAGCGGTGCGCTTGACCACGGGTCGGACGGTCATGGGAGAAATGTGGCCCAGCTGGTTCCACGTGAAACATCGTGGGGCGCCATCGGGTCGCCGTACCCGTGAACCCGGGAAACCCGCTCAGGCCCAGCCCACCGCCGCGTGCCGGAGCCATTCGTGCGCCCGCGCCACATGGGGCATGGCGAGTGTGCCGGTGCGCACCACCAGGAAGTACGTCCGCAGGGGAGGCACCGCGGGATCGTGCAGGGCCGTCACCTCACCGCGTTCCAGGGCGGCCGCGCACAGATAGCGGGGCAGGACGGCGAGGCCGGCGCCCGCGATCGTGCACGCGAGGACCGCGCGCAGATCCGGCACCACGACCGTGCCGGAGGCGGCCGGCCGGGCGTCGAAGACGGAACCCCAGTAGCGGGAGACGAAGGGCAGCGACTCATGGACCTCGACCACGGGCAGGTACTCCAGGGCGGGCGCACCCTTGTCTCCCACCGTCCCGGTGCCGATCTCCTCGGCCCAGCGCGGAGCGGCGACCAGCACATGCTCCTCGTCGCAGAGCGCGGTGGCGGTGAGCAGCGCGCCGCGTGGCCGGATCGTACTGATGGCCAGGTCGTGGTGTCCGGCGGACAGTCCCTCCAGGGTCTCCTCGGCGTTTCCGAAGGAGGCGCGCAGCGCGAAGCCCTGGCCGTCCTCGCCGGCGAGCTCCGTGAGGGCGGGCAGAGCGCGTTCGGCGGTGAACTCGGGCGGGCCGGCCAGATGCAGGGTGCGGACCGAGAGGTCGTCTTCGAGGCCGCGCTCCGTGATCTCCACGAGGGCGTCGAGGTGCGGAGCGGCCTTGTGGGCGAGTTCGTCACCGATGGTCGTGGGAGTCACACCACGGGCCTGGCGCAGGAAGAGCGGGCGGCCCAGCTGCCGTTCCAGGGTCCGGATCTGGGAGGTCACGGCCGGCTGCGAGAGGCCGAGCAGGGCGGCGGCACGGGTGAAGGAGCCGGCCCGGTGCACGGTCACGAAGGTGCGCAGCAAGGCCAGATCCATCGCACGCCCTCCCGTTCGCCCTGCCTCGTCTCCCGGCTCTGGACAGGTCCACAACTATAAATAAGTCGATAGGTCTCTGCCGCTACAGTGATTGGACACTGACGCAGAGTCAACTAGCCTTGGTCGCGCGGTTCTTGGCGCGCGAGAACCGGGGCGGTCCGAGCCACGAGGGGGGAGGCTCGGACCGTCCGTCATGCGTAGCCGGAACCGCGCCGGTGTCCGTAATCCGGTCACCGGGCCGACTCGTCGAGTGCGCGCAGCACATCGGCCACCAGGTCCTCGGGGTCCTCGGCTCCCACCGACAGCCGGATGAAGCCCTCCGGCACGTCGTCCCCACCCCAGCGCCGGCGCCGCTCGGCCGTGGAGCGCACCCCGCCGAAGCTCGTCGCGTCGTCGACCAGCCGAAGGGACTGGAGGAACCGCTCGGCACGCGCGCGCGAGGGCAGCGTGAACGAGATCACCGAGCCGTAGCGGCGCATCTGCTGCGAGGCGATCTTGTACGCGGGATCGTCGGTCAGCCCCGGATGGCGCAGCCCGGTCACCTCGGGCCGCGCGCGCAGCGTCTCGGCGAGCAGCAGGGCGGTCGCGTTCTGCCGGTCCACCCGCAACTGGAGAGTCGCGAGGGAGCGGTGCGCCAGCCAGGCCTCCATCGGACCGGCGATCGCACCGATGATCTTGCGCCAGCGGCGTACGGCGGCCATGGCCTCCGCGTCCCGCCCGACGACGTACCCCAGCAGGACATCCCCGTGCCCGGTGAGCTGCTTGGTGCCGCTGGCGACGGAGAAGTCGGCGCCCAGCGCCAGCGGCCGCTGGCCGAGCGGGGTGGCGAGGGTGTTGTCGACGGCGACGAGGGCACCGCGCGCGTGCGCCGCCCCCGCGAGCCGGCGGATGTCGCACACGTCGAGCCCCGGGTTGCAGGGGGACTCGATCAGAAGCAGCCTCGCCCCGTCCAGGACGTCGAGCTGGGCGTCGCCGGCGGTCGGCGCGGTGCGCACCTCGATGCCGTACGCCTCCAGCTGGGCGCGGATCAGGGGCAGCACCTGGTAGCCGTCGGAGGGCAGGACGACCGTGTCCCCGGCACGCAGCTGGGAGAAGAGCACCGCCGAGATCGCGGCCACGCCGGAGGCGAACACCAGCGTCTCGACGTCCTCGCCGGGCGCCTCCAGCTCCCCGACGGCCCGCTCGAGGTGCGTCCAGGTCGGGTTCTCGTCCCGCCCGTAGGCGTACGGGCCGCTCACCTCGCCCGGCAGGTGGAAGTGCGCGGCGAACACCGGCCCGGGCAGGGTCGGCTCGTTCTTGACCGGCTCGGGCAGTCCCGCGCGCACCGCGCGCGTGCCCTCGCCCTGCACGGAACCGGCGTCGAAGCCCGAGTCGCTCATACGGCCGTTCCCTCCACTTCGTCGCGTACGGCGGCGAGCAGCCCCTCGCTCGCCCTCTCCACCATCTCAAGACACTCCTCGAAGCCGTCCAGAGCGCCGTAGTACGGATCCGGTACGTCGAGGTCGTCGCCCGCCGCAGGGTCGTAGGAGCGCAGCAGCCGGATCTTGCGCGCGTCCTCCTCGGTGGGGGCCAGGCGGCGCAGGGCCTTGAGGTGCCCGGAGTCGAGCGCGATCACCAGGTCGAGGCGGGTGAACCAGGACGCCTGGAACTGGCGGGCGGTGTGGGCGCTGTCGTAACCGTGCTCCTCGAGGACGCGGACGGCACGGGGGTCGGCCCCGTCGCCCTCGTGCCAGCCGCCGGTACCGGCGCTGTCGGCCGCCACCCGGTCGTCGAGCCCGGCCTCGGCGGCGCGGGCACGGAAGACGGCTTCGGCCATCGGGGAACGGCAGATGTTGCCGGTGCAGACGAAGCAGACGCGGTAGGTCATCGGGCGCTCAGTCCGAGTCGGGAAGGATCATGTTCAGGGCCCAGGACACGATCGAGATGATCAGGCCGCCCAGCACGGCCGTCCAGAACCCCTCCACGTGGAAGCTCAGGTCGAGCTTGTCGCACACCCACGACGTCAGCAGCAGCATCAGCGCGTTGACCACCAGGGTGATCAGGCCGAGCGTGAGGATGAACAACGGGAAGGTCAGGATCTGCACGATCGGCTTGACCACGAAGTTCACCAGGCCGAAGACCAGGGCGACCAGGATCAGCGTCCAGACCTTCTTGGTGGTGCTGTCGCCGGTGAGGGTGATCTTGTCGAGCAGCCATACGGCGACCGCCAGGGCGCCCGCGTTGGCGATCGTCTTGACTACGAAATTCTTCATGTGTCTGATCGTGACAGACGAGATCGAACGCACGTAGAGAGGCGAGGGCGACAACGGCGATGAAGGCATTCCGGCTGGACGAACTGGAGGCGGAGCGCGCCGCCAACGACGGTGCCTACCTGCAGTTCCTGCGTGAGCGGAACATGTCGGTCGGCCTCTACGCCCTGGACGCGGGCGAGCGGGACCCACAGCAGCCGCACAACCAGGACGAGGTCTACTTCGTCGTCAGCGGACGCGCCTCCATCACCGTCGGCCTGGAGACCACCCAGGTCGCGCGGGGCAGCGTGGTGTACGTGCCGGCCGGGGTGGCCCACAAGTTCCATCACATCAGCGAGGACCTGCGGGTCCTGGTCGTCTTCTCTCCGCCTGAGGCCTGACGCCGGCTCTCGGGGTTCCCTAGGGGGCGGATCAGGGGAGGACAAGGGATCCGGGACCCCCGAACGGCCCCCTCGCGGCTCTAGCATCGAGTGCAGGACATCGCATCGTGCGGGACGCACGAGACATACGTGCCGAGCGCACGAGAAAGCTGAGGACTGGGCAATGCGAGAGATCTTCACGGGTCTGCCGTGGTGGGTGAAGTGGATCGCGGTGCCGGTCATCGCGCTGGTGGTGTTCGGCGGTCTGATCGGCGCGATCGTCGGTTTCCTGGCCTACCTGCTCTTCAAGCTGCTGATCTTCGTGGCGCTGGTCGGCGGACTGATCTACATCGTGCGGAAGTTCATGTCGAACTCCACGTCGAAGAGCGACTGGTGAGGACCGAGGGAATCGGTGACCGGTAACAGGAATCGCCGGTTCCCTCGGGCGAGGGAAGTTTCCCCCAACGGGCCGACCGGAGGCGGCGACAGACGGTTAGAGTCGCTGACCCCCTCGCGCTCCGGGAGCGACTCTTGGCCACGCTTGACGCCACCTCTGCACCCACGGAACACCGCCCACCCCCCGCCCAACGCAGTTCCAGCACACCCCCCGTGCAGCGGCCGCCCGCCCAGGCCGACTCCGCACAGCCGCACTCGGCCACCCTCATCGGCTCCGTGCAACGCGCCATGCGCCTGCTGGAGTGCGTCGCCGGACACGAACACGGCGCGCCCGCCAAGCAACTGGCCCGCGAGACCGGGCTCGCCCTGCCCACCGCCTACCACCTGCTGCGCACCCTCGTGCACGAGGGCTATCTGCACCGCGACAAAGGGCTGTTCTTCCTCGGCGAGGCCGCCGAACGGCTGAGCAGCAGCGGAGCGCAGCAGAAACGTCGCAGCGCGGTTGTCGACACCCTCGCCCGCTGGCGCGATTCCATCGGCGTGCCGGTCTACTACGCGATGTACCGGGACGGCGAGATCGAGGTCAGGTGCGTCTCCGACTCCCCGGGCAGCCCGGCGGTCGAGGAGTGGGCGGACTTCCGTGAGACCGGCCACGCCCACGCCATCGGCCGCTGTCTGCTCTCCCAACTGGACGAGGACGCCCGCCGCGACCATCTCGACCGGTACCCCGTCCAGGCGCTCACTCCGTACACGGTGCGTGACAGCCACGCGCTGCTGCGCCGGCTGGAGCGCACCCGGCGGATGGAGCCGGTGGTGGAGCGCCAGGAGTACGCGCTCGGGACGGTGTGCGCGGCGATTCCCATCACGGTCGGCGCCACGGCCGCCACGATGGCCATCTCCCTCCCCCTGCACCAGGCCGACCGACTGCTGCCCGCGGTGCGGGAGTTGCAAGCCGAGGTCGGACGTCATCTGGGCTCCCTGGCCATCGCTATCAGTATCTGAAAACTCACTCCTTGTGATCTCTCGTGTACGTTGAGCAAGATTTGACCATCATTGAAGGGGTAAATCCCGGCCAGTCGGCGTCATATGACGGGGTAGACGATGCGCGAGTCCGTACAAGCAGAAGTCATGATGAGCTTTCTCGTCTCGGAGGAGCTCTCCTTCCGCATCCCCGTGGAGTTGCGCTACGAGACCTGTGATCCGTATGCCGTACGGCTCACCTTCCATCTGCCCGGGGACGCACCGGTGACCTGGGCCTTCGGCCGTGAGCTGCTGATCGACGGGGTGGGCCGGCCGTGCGGCGAGGGCGACGTGCACATCGCGCCCGCCGACACCGAGGTGCTGGGCGAGGTGCTGATCCGGCTTCAGGTCGGTGGTGACCAGGCGATGTTCCGGTCCTCGGCGCCCCCGTTGGTGGCTTTCCTCGACCGTACGGACAAGCTGGTGCCGCTCGGCCAGGAAGGCGCGCTCGCCGATTTCGACGCCCATCTGGACGAGGCCCTGGACCGCATCCTCGCCGAGGAGCAGAGCACCGGCTGAAGCGTTACGGCACCGGGGGCGAGCCGCACGGCCCGAGCCGGGCGAGGACTGGCAGGAACGCTTCTGCGAGCCCCTGTGGGCCCCTGTCGGCCCTCGCCGAGCCCTGGGAAGCCCTGGAAGCGCTCTTCGGTGGGTCCCCGGTGCCCCTCAGTGCTTCCGGCGTCGCCCGCGGCCGCCACGCGCCGAAGCGTCCCCCGCCGCGACCGCCGCCGTGCCCGGCCGGTCGGCCGACACCACCAGGGCTGCCAGCAGCGTGGTGACCGGCACGGAAGCGACCAGGCCGATCGAGCCGACCAGGGTGCGCACGATCTCCTCGGCCACCAACTCGCTGTTGGCGACCGTCGTCACGCTGCTCTGCGCGATCGAGAAGAGCAGTAGCAGCGGCAGCGCCGCGCCCGCGTAGGCCAGCACGAGGGTGTTGACGACGGAGGCGATGTGGTCGCGGCCGATACGGATGCCCGCCCGGTACAGCCCGCGCCAGCCCATCGTCGGGTTGGCCTCGTGCAGTTCCCAGACGGCCGACGTCTGGGTCACCGTCACGTCGTCCAGGACACCCAGCGAGCCGATGATGACGCCGGCCAGCAGCAGACCGCTCATGTCGATCGACGGGTACAGACCATGGATGAGGCCGGTGTTGTCGTCGGTGTTGCCGGTGAGCGCGGCCCAGTCGATGAACTCCGAACCGAGAAGGCCGATCAGGCACAGCGAGACCAGTGTGCCGAGCACCGCCACCGAGGTACGCGCCGACAGGCCGTGGCACATGTACAGGGCGATCAGCATGATCGCGCTTGACCCGACCACCGCCACCAGCAACGGATTCGAGCCCTGCAAAATCGCCGGCAGGATGAACAGGGTCAGCACCATGAAGCTGACGGCCAGCGCCACCAGCGCCATCACACCGCGCAGCCGGCCCACCACCACGACGGCGAACGCGAAGATCCCGGCCAGCAACGCCATGGGGAACTTCCGGTCCACGTCGGTGACCGAGTACTGCAGGTCCTTGGGCGCCGAGGGCTCGTACGCGACGACGACCTTCTCGCCCTGGTGCAACTGCCGTGACTGGTCGGGCTGCACGATCTCGGTGAAGGTGCGGCCCTTGTCCTTGCCGGTGTCGACCCGGACCGTGGCCTTCTTGCAGGTGCCGCCGTCCTCCTCCGCCGCGGAGGTCCCGTCCCCGGTGGAGGCGTCGCCCGTCGTGCCGCCCCCGGAGGCATTGACGGACTTGCAGCTGACCGAGACGACCTTGACGACCGTGGCCGCCTGCGTCTGCCGGTCGAAACCGACGCCGGTGCGCTCGTGCGGCGGGGCCCCACCGGGCCACAGCACCACCAGACCGACCACGACCGCGGCGGTGAAGGGGATGAGGATCGCCGCGATGACCTTGCGCAGATGCTTCGAGACGGGTGCGGCGGGACCGTGGCTGTGCGAGTGCCCGTGCCCGCCACCGGAACCACCGTGACCGTGCCCGTGACCGGGACCCTGTTCCTGATGCCCGGGCCCTCCATGCCCCGGCCCAGGGACCTGCCCATGGCCGTGACCATGACCTTCCCCATGGCCATGACCCTGTCCCTGCCCGTGACCGTGCCCCTGGTCGTGCCCGTGACCGTGCCCCTGATCGTGGCCGTGTTCCTGGTCATGGGCGGCACCGCCACCATGGCCCCCTTGGCCGGGTCCGCCGCCACGGGGCGCGCCGTTGGCGCGCCTTGGGTCAGGGGGCGGATAGGAGGACTGCTGTGTCGTGGTCACCGCCAGATCATCGCAAGAACGGCAGGGGCCCCCTGTTCACCGCGCCCGAATTGACGCTAGCGTGGAGGCACCTTTGCACACGCGGGAGCTCGGAGCACCGGGCTGAGAGGGCGCTGACCTCCGTATTCGCGATGTTTCACGTGGAACGAGTGATGTTTCACAGGAAGCGCCGCCCCACGGAAGCCGCTGCGTCGACCGCCGAACCTGTTACCGGGTAATGCCGGCGTAGGGAGTAGGTCTCATGACCAACAAGGACGCACGCACGCCTGCCCTCAGCCAGGACGAACAGCCCATTGCGGGCGAAACGTCCGAGAGGGCCGGAGAGTCCATCGGCTGGCACAAGGGGTATGTCGAGGGCTCCCGCCCCGACCTGCGAGTGCCGGTCCGTCAGGTGCACCTCACCAACGGGGAGTCGGTCACGCTCTACGACACCTCGGGCCCGTACACCGATCCGCTCGTCGAGACCGACGTCCGCAGGGGCCTGCCCCCGCTGCGGGAGAACTGGATCATCGGCCGCGGCGACACCGAGGAGTACGCGGGCCGTCCCGTCCGTCCCGAGGACGACGGGATCAAGCACACCTCACCGCGCGGCGGTCTGCGCAACCTGGACGCGGTGTTCCCGGGCCGCCCCCGTCAGCCGCGCCGCGGCCGGACCGGTGAGGCGGTCACCCAGCTCGCGTACGCGCGCCGGGGTGAGATCACGCCCGAGATGGAGTACGTGGCCATCCGGGAGAACGTCACGCCGGAGGTCGTCCGTGAGGAGATCGCGGCGGGGCGGGCCGTGCTGCCGGCCAACGTCAACCACCCGGAGATCGAGCCGATGATCATCGGCAAGCGGTTCCTGGTGAAGGTCAACGCCAACATCGGCAACTCGGCGGTGACCTCCTCGATCGAGGAGGAGGTGGAGAAGATGACGTGGGCGACCCGCTGGGGCGCCGACACGGTCATGGACCTCTCCACCGGTCGCAACATCCACACCACCCGTGAGTGGGTGCTGCGCAACTCCCCCGTCCCCATCGGCACGGTGCCGCTCTACCAGGCGCTGGAGAAGGTCGACGGCCGGGCGGAGGAACTGACCTGGGAGATCTACAAGGACACCGTCGTCGAACAGGCCGAGCAGGGCGTGGACTACATGACCGTCCACGCGGGTGTCCGGCTGCCGTTCGTCCCGCTCACGGCGAACCGCAAGACCGGTATCGTCTCGCGCGGCGGCTCGATCATGGCGGCCTGGTGCCTCGCCCACCACAAGGAATCGTTCCTGTACGAGAACTTCGAGGAACTCTGCGAGATCCTCGCCGCCTACGACGTCACGTACTCGCTGGGCGACGGCCTGCGGCCCGGCTCCATCGCGGACGCCAACGACGAGGCCCAGTTCGCGGAGTTGCGGACGCTCGGGGAACTCAACCGGATCGCCAAGCGTTTCAACGTACAGACCATGATCGAAGGCCCGGGCCATGTCCCGATGCACAAGATCAAGGAGAACATCGACCTTCAGCAGGAGATCTGCGATGAAGCTCCGTTCTATACGCTCGGCCCGCTGACCACGGACGTCGCGCCGGCGTACGACCACATCACCTCCGGCATCGGTGCCGCGATGATCGCCTGGTGGGGTACGGCGATGCTCTGCTACGTGACCCCCAAGGAGCACCTCGGCCTGCCCAACCGGGACGACGTCAAGACCGGTGTCATCACCTACAAGATCGCGGCCCACGCGGCGGACCTCGCCAAGGGCCACCCGGGTGCGCAGGAGTGGGACGACGCGCTGTCCGACGCGCGCTTCGAGTTCCGGTGGGAGGACCAGTTCAACCTCGCCCTGGACCCGGACACGGCCCGTGCGTTCCACGACGAGACCCTTCCGGCGGAGCCGGCGAAGACGGCCCACTTCTGCTCCATGTGCGGGCCGAAGTTCTGCTCGATGAAGATCAGTCAGAGCATCACGGAGCGGTTCGGCGGCGCGGCTGCCGAGGGGGCGTCACCCGAGGAGGTCGCGGAGGGGATGCTCCAGAAGTCGAAGGAGTTCGCGGCCAGCGGGAACAGGGTGTACCTGCCGATCGCGGACTGAGAACGGGGTTCACTGCCGCCGGCCAGGCGGGCATCCTCTGACGCTTTTCTGCTTGCCGGCGATCTCAGGGGCCTGTTCGGCTCGGTCGGGTGTCCGGTCCGCGCCCCCGGGTGGGGGCGCAGACCGGGCTATTCCGGCTGGTGTTCCGGGCCTCCGAAGTCCGGGCTGGTGTAGTCCGGGCTGCTGAAGCTCGGGCGGGACGCGGGCGTCGCGCCGTCGTCGGTGCTGAAGGCGGGGCGGTCGTAGCCGAGGCGCGGCATCCGGCCCGCCGGGCCCGACGGGGCCGTGCGGTGCAGTTCGGCCGGGCCCGCGTCGGTGGCCAGCGCTTCCCGCAGGAAGGGCAGGATGCCACGCTCCAGCAGGGCGTCCCGCCAGGCATCCCGGGCCTTGGCCACCTCCCCGCCGGGTTCGCCGTAGGCTCCGGCCTCCAGCGAGGGGCTGTTGCGCAGTGCGGTGAGCAGCAGCCCCGCGCCCGCCATGAGGATGGCGGCCGCGGTCACGGCGCCGAACACCCAGCCGGCGGTGAGCATGGTCTGGGCGAACGCCGGGGCCGGGTCCAGCATCTTCAGGACGTATCCGACGAGCAGGAAGATCGCGGCGGCGGTGCCCGCGAGCACCGGCGCCAGGACCAGGGCGAGGGCGAAGCCGCCCGCGCCGGTGGTCTCGGCGGCCTCGCCGAGGGTGGCGGCGAGCCCCAGCGCGCCGCCCACGGCCGGCTCGGCGGAGTCGGACTGCTGGGCGGGGGCAGGGGTGGACCGCGCGGGATTGCGCAGTTCCTCGCGGACCTTCACGTAGTGCTGGTACTCGGTCGCCGCGGCCGCCGTGATCAGTGCGGTGGCGTTGAGCGCCATGGTGCGCAGCTGTTCGGAGTTCAAATGCCGGCCCATGGGGGCCAGTTCGGGACGGTAAGGGGCGGAGCGCAGCGCCTCATCGAGGATCCGCTCGTATTCCTGGCGGTCCTCGCTGTGCAGGTGCTGCGGAACGCTGTTCATGTGCATCCCCCGATGCTCCGTAGGGCTTGTGGCTCGCACGCCGGCGAACCGTCGGGCAGAAACGGAGGGGAGCCTGCTACGGATAAACCGATGGTAGAGCCGTTAAGGCACGCGGTGACAGGGGGTTGCCCGAAATTGGGGGTGGCCCGCGTGTGACGCCGGAGGGACAGAACAGCGTACAGAACGCTCAGACGTCCAGAGGGAGTTGCCTCACCAGCAGCTTTCCGGCCATGGTCACTCCGCCGTCCATGGCGATGGCGAGGCCGTCCGCGTAGATGTGCGGACCTTCCACAACGGGCCTGGTGCCCTCTTCGTCGTCCTCGGAGCCGACTTCGCCCAGCAGATAGGGAATCGGGCTGTGTCCGTGAACGATGCGGGTGCCGCCGTACGTATCGAGAAGGGAACGGACGGCGTCTGCACCCCCCTCGTCGCGGAAGGAGAAGCGCTTGGTGAACTTACGGAACAGGTCCCAGACCTCGTCCGCGTCATTGCGGGTGATGGTCTCGCGGATCGTGTCGTTGACCGCCTCGATCGAGTCGCCGTAGTCGAGGTAGGCGGTGGTGTCGGAGTGGACCAGCAGATAGCCGTCGACCTCCTCCACCGCGTCCAGGCGCGCCATCCACTGGAGGTGGTGGTCCTGGAGCCGGTCCATGTCGGTCTTCTGGCCGCCGTTGAGCAGCCAGGCCGCCTGGAAGGTGGCGGTGCCCGCCCCGGAGTGGACGGGGGTGTCGCCGAACCTCTTGGCGCCGAGCAGCAGCAGCTCGTGGTTGCCCATGAGGGCCTTGCAGTAACCGCCGGCCGCCGCGGCCTCGGCGGACAGCCGCATCACGAGGTCGATGACGCCGATGCCGTCCGGGCCGCGGTCGGTGAAGTCGCCGAGGAACCACAGGCGGGCGGTGCCCGCGCACCAGCGGCCGTCGGCGTCGACCAGGCCCTGCTCGCGCAGCGCGGTGAGCAGTTCGTCGAAGTAGCCGTGCACGTCTCCGACGACGTACAGCGGGCCGGGGCCGTCCGCGGGCTGCGCGGCCGGGGCGGCGGCCGGTTCGACCGGCATCTGGAGCGTGTCGCCGCGGTTGATCACGGGCAGGTCGCGCTCGGTCGGGGTGTACCCCTCCGGGTAGTCCTCGGGGTACGGCTCGTCGAGCGGCGGGGCGGCCTCGGCGGGATGGGTGCTGTGGGCGTACGGACCGGTCTCGTTGACGTACGCGGGCACCCGGAAGTCGCGCAACGTCGCCGTCCGTTCCGCCTCGGGTCCCTGACCGGCCCCCTGAGTCATCAGACCCCTCCACCATCGCGCCGCAACTGCACCGGTTCGGACTGCCTGGTCGCAGCGGCCCGCGGTGTCGTGGGCCCATCATAGGAATGCCGGTCGCGCCGTGTGATGACCCAGGGGTGGTGAATCGGGACCGGCCTCCGGTTCGGTGCCGCTTTCGCCCCGGTTGGGCAGGGCTTCGACCGTCGGCCGTTCACCTGCCGGCCCCCGCCCGGCGGTGGCGGGCAGGCGGCCGGGGGCCCCTCCGTGTGTCCGTGCTACTCCTCCTCCGGTGCCCGCGGCGGGCTCACCGTGGTGCGTGGCGCCCGTCGCTGGGAGGAGGTACGCACGATCAGTTCGGTCGGTATCACCTGTTCGACCGGCTGGTCCGACTCGACGCCCTCGATGGCGTCGATGAGGAGCTGCACCACCGCCGTGCCGATCCGGCGCGGCTTCAGCGAGAGCGTGGTGATGGGCGGCTCGGTGTTGGCGTACACGGTGGACTCGCTGCAGCACACCAGCAGCAGGTCGTCGGGGACCCGCAGCCCGTAGCGGCGGGCGGCGGCGAGCAGGTCGGTGCCGTTGGGGTCGAACAGGCCGTAGACGGCGTCGGGCCGGTCCGGGCGGGCGAGCAGCCGGTCGGCGGCGACGGCGCCCGCACACGGGTCGTGCGCCGGGTAGGCCTCGTAGACCGGATCCTGGCCGACGCGCTCGCACCAGCGCAGGTAGGCGGTGGTCGACAGGTGCGTGTAGGTGTCCGTCGTGGTGCCGGTGAGCAGGCCGATCCGGCGGGCGCCCGCGGCGGCGAGATGGTCGAGGATGCCGAGTACGGCGGCCTCGTGGTCGTTGTCCACCCAGGCCGTGACCGGCAGCGAACCGGCCGGGCGGCCGTCGGAGACGACCGGCAGCCCCTGCCGGACCAGCTCGCTGACCACCGGGTCCTGGTCGGAGGGGTCGATGACGACGGTGCCGTCCAGGGCGACGTTGGACCAGACGTCGTGGCGTGAGGTCGCGGGCAGGATGACCAGGGCGTAGCCGCGGGCGAGCGCGGCCGAGGTGGCGGCCCGGGCCATCTCGGCGAAGTACGCGAACTCGGTGAAGGTGAAAGGTTCATCCCCGTACGTCGTCACGGTCAGGCCGATGAGTCCCGACTTGCCGGTACGGAGGGTGCGGGCGGCGGCGGAGGGGCGGTACCCCAGCCGGTCGGCCACCTCGCGGACATGGCGCCGGGTGGCATCCGGAAGCCGGCCCTTGCCGTTCAGGGCGTCGGAGACGGTCGTGATGGAGACTCCGGCGGCGGCGGCCACGTCTCTGATGCCCGCCCGGCCCGGCCGGCTGCCTCGCCGAGAGGTTTCCGCGCGGCTCACCTGGTGCTTCCCTGCTGCTGTCATGGCGAGCCGATAGTAGGGCTCATGCGGTGGGGTAGTGCGGACGCATATGCACGCGTTGACAGGCACGTTTCTGCAAGGTCAAAAAGGGTCAACTACCTTAGAAAGAAAGTCAGTTGAACGATCCAATGGCGAGACGTGACTTGTCGGCACGGATGGGCCTGCCAAGTGCCCGATGTTTCGAAGAGGTCTCAACTCACCTGCACGGGTGATGCGCGCTACGGCGTGAGCCACCGGCGCGTAGATATATGTAGGGCGCGCCCCCGATAAATGCGCCTTCGTACAGTGATGCCCGTGATGCCTGTGGGACCTATGGGGTTGACCACGGCCGGTTCCCGACGCGTCCCGCGCGGCCTCTCGCGCGCTCCGCGACTGTACGCAGTGGCGCCGAATCCTCATAAGGTGAGCAGTATTGGATGCCGGCGGTGCGGACGGTCCGCCGGTGGTCGCGAGGAGGACTGCGGTGAGCGAGACGAGCCCCAAGCTGCGCGCCGAGCTGGAGGGTATCCCCACCTACAAGCCGGGCAAGCCGGCCGCGGCCGACGGGCCGGTCGCGTACAAGCTCTCCTCCAACGAGAACCCGTATCCGCCGCTGCCGGGCGTGATGGAGTCCGTCACCGCGGCCGCCACCGCCTTCAACCGGTACCCGGACATGGCCTGCACCGGGCTGATGAACGAACTGTCGGACCGCTTCGGGGTCCCGCTCGGGCATCTGGCCACCGGCACCGGCTCGGTCGGTGTCGCCCAGCAGCTGATCCAGGCCACCAGCGGTCCCGGCGACGAGGTGATCTACGCCTGGCGGTCCTTCGAGGCCTACCCGATCATCACGCAGATCAGCGGTGCCCGCTCGGTGCAGGTGCCGCTCACCCCCGGTGACGTGCACGACCTGGACGCGATGGCGGACGCCGTCACCGACCGCACCCGCCTGGTCTTCGTCTGCAACCCGAACAACCCGACCGGCACGGTCGTGAACCGTGCGCAGCTGGAACGATTCCTCGACCGGGTGCCGAGTGACGTGCTGGTGGTCCTCGACGAGGCGTACCGGGAGTTCATCCGCGACCCTGAGGTGCCCGACGGCGTCGAGATCTACCGTGAGCGGCCGAACGTCTGTGTCCTGCGGACCTTCTCCAAGGCGTACGGTCTCGCCGGGCTGCGCGTGGGCTTCGCGATCGCCCATGAGCCGGTGGCGGCGGCGTTGCGCAAGACGGCCGTGCCGTTCGGTGTGAGCCAGCTCGCGCAGGAGGCGGCGATCGCCTCGCTGCGGGCCGAGGACGAGCTGCTCGGCCGGGTGGGCTCGCTGGTGTGCGAGCGGCAGCGGGTGGTCGGTGCGCTGCGCGCCCAGGGCTGGACGGTGCCCGAGAGCCAGGCCAACTTCGTGTGGCTGCGGCTGGGGGAGCGCACGACGGCCTTCGCGGGCGCCTGCGAGGAGCACGGCGTGGTGGTCCGGCCGTTCCCGGGCGAGGGTGTGCGGGTCACGATCGGCGAGAACGAGGCGAACGACATCTTCCTCAAGGTGGCGGAGGGCTTCCGCAAGGAGCTCTGACCCCTGGCGGTGTCCACGGGTGCGGGGTCGCGAGGCCGATCAAGGGCCGGGCGGCCCCGCACGTGCGTCAGCGGGGTGCCGAACGGCTCATGCGCCACCCCCCTTCAGGTTCCGACAATCAGTGCGTCATAATGGCTTGTGAATGTGAATGCATTCACAAGCGTCGCCTGTTTGTCGCGTGATGCACGTGACAAAGGGGGCGAATGCCGCTGTACCTCGGCGACGTAAGGAGACTGACGACGTGGACCTGGCTTTGGCGCCGGAGACACTGGCGCGCTGGCAGTTCGGCATCACCACCGTCTACCACTTCCTGTTCGTCCCGCTGACGATCTCGCTGGCCGCGCTCACGGCCGGCCTCCAGACGGCCTGGGTGCGCACGGAGAAGGAGAAGTACCTCCGGGCGACCAAGTTCTGGGGCAAGCTCTTCCTGATCAACATCGCGATGGGCGTGGTCACCGGCATCGTGCAGGAGTTCCAGTTCGGTATGAACTGGTCGGACTACTCGCGGTTCGTCGGCGACATCTTCGGCGCTCCGCTCGCCTTCGAGGCGCTGATCGCGTTCTTCTTCGAGTCCACCTTCATCGGGCTCTGGATCTTCGGCTGGGACAAGCTGCCCAAGAGGATCCACCTGGCCTGCATATGGATGGTCTCCATCGGCACCATCCTGTCGGCGTACTTCATCCTCGCGGCCAACTCGTGGATGCAGCACCCCGTCGGCTACAAGATCGACAAGGCGAAGGGGCGGGCCGAGCTCACCGACTTCTGGGCCGTGCTCACCCAGAACACCGCCCTGGCCCAGGCCTTCCACACGCTGAGCGCCTGCTTCCTGACCGGCGGCGCCTTCATGGTCGGCATCGCCGCCTTCCACCTGTTCCGCAAGAAGCACATCAGTGTGATGAAGACCTCGCTGCGGCTCGGTCTGATCACCGTGGTGATCGGCGGTCTGCTCACCGCGGTCAGCGGTGACACGCTCGGCAAGGTCATGTTCAAGCAGCAGCCGATGAAGATGGCCGCCGCCGAGGCCCTGTGGGACGGCCAGAACTCGGCGCCGTTCTCGATCTTCGCCTACGGCGATGTGAGCAAGGGCCACAACACCGTCGAATTCTCCGTCCCGGGCGTGCTGTCCTTCCTCGCCGACGACGACTTCAACTCGTACGTGCCCGGCATCAACGACACCAACAAGGCCGAGCAGCAGAAGTACGGCGCCGGCGACTACCGGCCGATCATCCCCGTCACCTTCTGGGCGTTCCGCTGGATGATCGGGTTCGGGATGGCGTCCTTCGCCATCGGCCTGGCCGGACTCTGGCTGACCCGCAAGAAGTTCATGCTGCCGCAGCATCTGAGGGTGGGCGAGGACGAGGTGCCGAACCTGGTCCTCTTCAGGAACAAGGCCCTCAGCCCGAAGCTCGGCAGGCTGTACTGGCTGGTGGCGATCTGGACCCTGGGCTTCCCGCTGATCGCCAACTCCTGGGGCTGGATCTTCACCGAGATGGGACGTCAGCCGTGGGTCGTCTACGGCGTCCTGCAGACCCGTGACGCGGTCTCCCCCGGTGTCTCCCAGACCGAGGTCCTCATCTCGATGCTCACCTTCACCGCGCTCTACGCCGTCCTCGCCGTGGTCGAGGTCAAGCTCCTGGTGAAGTACATCAAGGCCGGCCCGCCCGAGCTCACCGAGGCCGACCTGAACCCGCCCACGAAGATCGGCGGCGAGGCCCGTGACGCCGACAAGCCGATGGCCTTCTCGTACTAGGCCGAGGGAGACGCAGTCATGGAACTTCACGACGTCTGGTTCGTCCTGATCGCCGTCCTGTGGACCGGCTACTTCTTCCTGGAGGGCTTCGACTTCGGAGTCGGCATCCTCACCAAGCTGCTCGCCCGCGACCGGCTGGAGAAGCGGGTGCTGATCAACACGATCGGCCCCGTCTGGGACGGCAACGAAGTGTGGCTGCTCACCGCGGGCGGCGCGACCTTCGCCGCCTTCCCCGAGTGGTACGCCACCCTCTTCTCCGGCTTCTACCTGCCGCTGCTGGTCATCCTGGTCTGCCTGATCGTCCGGGGAGTCGCCTTCGAGTACCGGGCGAAGCGGCCTGAGGAGAACTGGCAGCGCAACTGGGAGACCGCGATCTTCTGGACCTCGCTGATCCCGGCGTTCCTGTGGGGCGTGGCCTTCGGGAACATCGTCCACGGCGTGAAGATCGACCGGAACTTCGAGTACGTCGGCACCCTCTGGAACCTCCTCAACCCGTACGCGCTGCTCGGCGGGCTGGTGACGCTGACCCTGTTCACCTTCCACGGGGCGGTGTTCACCGCGCTCAAGACCGTCGGTGACATACGGGTCCGGGCACGGAAGCTGGCGACCAAGGTCGGGCTGCTCACCGCCGTGGTCGCACTGGTCTTCCTGCTGTGGACCCAGATCGACAGTGGTGACGGCAAGAGCCTGGTGGCCGTCGTCGTGGCCGTGGCCGCGCTGCTCGCCGCTCTCGGGGCGAACCTGCGAGGCCGCGAGGGCTGGGCCTTCGCTCTGTCCGGTGTGACCATCGTGGCCGCTGTGGCGATGCTCTTCCTCTCGCTCTTCCCGAACGTCATGCCGTCGTCGCTCAACGGGGACTGGAGTCTCACGGTCACCAACGCCTCGTCGAGCCCGTACACCCTGAAGATCATGACCTGGCTGGCGGTGATCGCCACGCCCCTGGTGATGCTCTACCAGGGCTGGACCTACTGGGTCTTCCGCAAGCGGATCGGTACGCAGCACATCGCGACCGAAGCCGCGCACTGAGTCCGAGGACGGGGTGTTTCACGTGAAACACCCCATCCGGGCCGAAGGGCATGTTTCACGTGAAACCAATCGATCCCCGTCTGCTGCGCTACACGCACGCCACCCGCCTCTTCCTGGTGGCCGTGGTCGGACTCGGTGCCGTCGGTGCCGCACTGGTCATCGCCCAGGCCATGCTCATCGCGGAAGTGGTGGTCGGAGCCTTCCAGCACGGCCACCCGGTCTTCGAACTCCGCACTCCTCTGTTGCTGTTGGCCGCCGTCGCCGTCGGCCGGGCACTGGTCTCCTGGCTCACCGAGCTCGCCGCGCACCGGGCCAGCGCGGCGGTCAAGTCCGACCTGCGAGAACAGCTTCTCGACCGGGCGGTCGCCCTCGGTCCGGACTGGCTGAGCGGCCGGCGGACCGGGTCGCTGGTGACCCTCGCCACGCGCGGTGTCGACGCGCTCGACGACTACTTCTCGCGCTACCTGCCGCAGCTGGGGCTCGCGGTGGTGGTGCCGGTCGCGGTGCTGGCGCGGATCGTCACGGAGGACTGGGTGTCGGCGGCGATCATCGTCGGGACGCTGCCGCTGATCCCGCTCTTCATGGTCCTGATCGGCTGGGCCACGCAGTCCCGGACCGACCGCCAGTGGCGCCTGCTGTCCCGGTTGTCCGGCCACTTCCTGGACGTGGTCGCCGGACTGCCCACGCTGAAGGTGTTCGGCCGGGCCAAGGCGCAGGCCGAGTCGATCCGCCGGATCACCGGCGAGTACCGGCAGGCGACCATGCGGACCCTGCGGATCGCGTTCCTCTCGTCCTTCGCGCTGGAACTGCTCGCCACGCTGTCGGTGGCGCTCGTCGCCGTGACCATCGGGATGCGGCTGGTGCACGGCGACATGGATCTGTACACCGGGCTGGTCATCCTGGTGCTGGCGCCCGAGGCATACCTTCCGCTGCGCCAGGTGGGCGCGCAGTTCCACGCGGCGGCGGAGGGGCTCGCGGCGGCCGAGGAGATCTTCGCGGTGCTGGAGACGCCGGTACCGGTATCGGGCGCCGGTGAGGTGCCTGCCC
Organism: Streptomyces arenae; assembly: GCF_022343545.1. Lineage (NCBI taxonomy): Bacteria > Bacillati > Actinomycetota > Actinomycetes > Kitasatosporales > Streptomycetaceae > Streptomyces > Streptomyces arenae. The sequence continues at coordinate 201,315 of NZ_JAKQYH010000018.1, read as the reverse complement.
AGGCTTCCCTCGCCTTCGAAGGGGTGACGGTCCGCTATCCGGGCCGGTCGGCGGACGCGGTCACCGACGTCTCGTTCACGGTCGAACCCGGGGAGACCGTCGCGCTGGTCGGCCCCAGCGGGGTGGGCAAGTCGACCCTGCTGAACGTGCTGCTGGGGTTCGTGCGGCCGGCCGAGGGGCGGGTACGGGCCGGGGGCGCGGATCTCGCCGACGTCGACCTGGAGAAGTGGCGGTCGCGGATCGCGTGGGTGCCGCAGCGGCCCCACCTGTACGCCGGGACGATCGCCGAGAACGTACGGCTCGCGCGTCCCGACGCGGACGACGACGCGGTGCGGGAGGCGTTGCGGGACGCGGGGGCGCTGGAGTTCGTGGACGCGCTGCCGGACGGAGCGGAGACGGTCCTCGGCGAGGACGGGGCGGGCCTGTCCGCGGGGCAGCGGCAGCGGCTGGCCCTGGCACGGGCGTTTCTGGCCGACCGGCCCGTGCTGTTGCTGGACGAGCCGACGGCCGCACTGGACGGGGCGACCGAGGGGGAAGTCGTCGCGGCGGTACGGCGGCTCTCCGAGGGGCGCACCGTGCTGCTGGTGGTGCATCGGCCGGCGTTGCTGTCGGTGGCGGACCGGGTGGTACGGCTCTCCGGTGGCGACGCCTCCGGGAGGCGGAGCCTCCTGGACCCCCGGAACCACACCCCGTCCGTCACCCGACCCGGTTCACCGGACGGGGAGGCCACGGAACGGTCCGTGCGAGCCGTGGACGGCTCCGTGGATCCGGTGTCCGTGCGCCGGCGCGGTGTCCTCGGCCGGGTACGTGCCGCCTCCCGGGCCCGGCAGGGGCGACTGCTGCTCGCGCTGCTGCTGGGGGCTCTCGCGCTCGGCAGCGCCGTCGGTCTGATGGCGACCTCCGGGTGGTTGATCTCACGGGCCTCGCAGCGGCCGCCGGTGCTATACCTGATGGTCGCCGTGACGGCCACCCGGGCCTTCGGGATCGGGCGGGCCGTGTTCCGCTACGGCGAGCGCCTCGTGTCGCACGACGCCGTGCTGCGGATGCTGGCCGATACGCGGGTCGCCGTGTACCGGCGGCTGGAGCGCCTCGCCCCGGCCGGGCTCCGGGCGACCAGGCGGGGCGATCTGCTCAGCCGGCTGGTCGCCGACGTGGACACCCTCCAGGACTACTGGCTCCGATGGCTGCTGCCCGTCGGTGTCGCCGTGGCCGTGTCCGCCGGCGCGGTGGGGTTCACCGCCTGGCTGCTGCCCGAGGCCGGGGCGGCGCTCGCGGCGGGGCTGCTGGCCGCCGGCGTGGGGGTTCCCCTGCTGACCTCCGCCGTCGCCCGCAGGGCCGAGCACCGGCTGGCACCCGCCCGGGGGCTGCTCGCCACCCGGGTGACCGACCTGCTCACCGGCACCGCCGAACTGACCGTCGCCGGTGCGCTGCCCGCCCGGAGCGCTGCGGCCCGGCGGGCCGACGGCACGCTCACCCGGATCGCCTCGCGGGCCGCCACCGCCACCGCGCTCGGGGACGGCCTGACCACCCTGCTGATGGGGCTCACCGTCGCCGCCTCCGCGCTGCTGGGCGCCCAGGGGGTCGCCGACGGGCGGCTGAGCGGGGTGGCGACGGCCGTCGTCGTCCTCACCCCGCTGGCCGCCTTCGAGGCCGTACTGGGCCTGCCTACGGCCGTCCGGCACCGTCAGCGGGTACGCAAGAGCGCCGAGCGCATCTACGAGGTGCTGGACGCGCCCGAGCCGGTACGTGAGCCGGAGCGGCCGCGCCAGGCGCCCGCCCTGCCCTTCCCCGTCGTACTGAAGGGGCTGACGGCCCGGCACCACGGGCAGACACGGGACGCGCTCGCCGGGGTCGACCTCACCCTGCACGAGGGGCGCAGGGTCGCGGTGGTCGGTGCCTCCGGCTCCGGCAAGACGACCCTCGCCCAGGTGCTGCTGCGGTTCCTCGACCCGGACGCGGGCACCTACACGGTCGCCGGCGTGGACGCGTACGGCCTGGACAGCGACGACGTACGGCGGCTGGTCGGACTGTGCGCCCAGGACGCGCACCTCTTCGACAGCTCTGTGCGGGAGAACCTGCTGCTCGCCCGGAAGGACGCCGACGAGGCGGATCTGCGGGACGCGCTGGACCGGGCCCGGCTGCTCGACTGGGTGGACGGGCTGCCCGAGGGGCTCGACACCCTGGTGGGTGAGCACGGGGCGCGGCTGTCCGGCGGGCAGCGCCAGCGGCTGGCGCTCGCCCGGGCGTTGCTCGCGGACTTCCCGGTGCTGGTCCTGGACGAGCCCGCCGAACACCTCGACCTGCCCACGGCGGACGCGCTCACCGCGGATCTGCTGGCGGCGACCGAGGGCCGCACCACGCTGCTCATCACGCACCGGCTGGCGGGCCTGGCCGCGGTGGACGAGGTGATCGTGCTCGACGGGGGACGGGTGGTGCAGCGCGGGCCGTACGCGGAACTGGTCGCGGTGGCCGGCCCGTTGCGGATGATGGCGGAGCGGGAGGCGGCGGCGGAGTCGTTGGTCGGAGCGGCCTGACCCGCCGGACCGCCCTCCCGAATCGGCCGGACCGTCCATCGGAACCGGCCGGAGTGCCCTCCGGAACCGGCCGGACCGGCGTTCGGATCAGTCGCGCGCTGCCAGCAGCTGTTCGATCACGACCGCCACGCCGTCCTCGTTGTTGGCGACCGTGCGGCCGGAGGCGGCGGCGATGACGGCGGGGTGGGCGTTGCCCATCGCGTACGACTGGCCGGCCCAGGTCAGCATCTCGACGTCGTTGGGCATGTCGCCGAAGGCGACGACCTCCTCGTGCGAGATACCGCGCTCGGCGCACTCCAGGGCGAGCGTGCTGGCCTTGGAGACACCCGGGCCGCTGATCTCCAGCAGGGCGCTGGGGCTGGACCGGGTGACGGTGGCGCGGTCGCCGACGGCCAGCCGGGCGAGGGTGAGGAAGGCGTCGGGATCCAGGTCGGGGTGGTAGGCCAGGATCTTGAGCACGGGCTCGCCGGCACTCGGACCGTCGACGGCGAGGATGTCCTCGGCGGCCAGCAGGTGGTCCGGTATCTCCATGTGCAGCTTGGGGTAGGCCGGCTCCTGGTGGAAGCCGTACGTCTGCTCGATCGCGTACACCGTGCCCGGCGCGGCGTCGCGCAGCAGCCGTACGGCGTCCAGCGCGTTCTCCCTGGCCAGCTCGCGCACCTTCACGAAGCGGTGGGCGCCGGGGCCGCCGTGCAGGTCGACCACGGCGGCGCCGTTGCCGCAGATCGCCAGGCCGTGGCCGTGGACGTGGTCGCTGACGACGTCCATCCAGCGGGCCGGGCGGCCGGTCACGAAGAAGACCGCGATTCCCGCCTCCTCGGCGGCCGCCAGTGCGGCGACCGTCCGTGCGGAGACCGACTTGTCGTCGCGCAGCAGGGTGCCGTCGAGATCGGTGGCGATCAGCCGGGGCGGGGTCGCGCAGGCAGGGGTCTCGGGCTGTCGGGTCGCTGAGGYCACCGGGCCATTCTCGCGCATATGCCCGCACGGCAGTGCGGCACGGTGCACAGATGAGACACAGACGACTCCGAAGCGTCCTGGCAGCCGGGCCCGGGACCCCGGCCGGGACCGATGGTCAGCCCAGCTGGGCCGGGGCCTCCATGGCTATCCGCTCGAAGACCTTCTGCTCGGCGGCGAACATCGAGTCGGGGATCGGCCAGTGGATCACCAACTCGGTGAAGCCCAGCTCCTGGTGGCGGCCGGCGAAGTCCACGAAGGCGTCCAGCGACTCCAGCGGACCGCCGCGGTCCGGGGTGAACCCGGTGAGCAGGACCCGGTTCAGCTCCGACACGTCCCGTCCGGCAGCCGCGCAGGCCTCGGTGAGCCGGCCGAGCTGTCCGCGCAGCGCCTCGTAGGACTGCTCGGGCGTGCCCGTCTCGTACAGCTTGGGGTCACCGGTGGTCACCCAGGCCTGGCCGTACCGCGCGGCGAGCCGCAGCCCGCGCGGGCCGGTGGCGGCCACCGCGAAGGGCAGCCGGGGCCGCTGTACACAGCCCGGGATGTCGCGCGCCTCGCCGGCCGAGTAGAACTCGCCCTCGTAGGTCACCGTGTCCTCGGTGAGCAGCCGGTCGAGCAGCGCCACGAACTCGGCGAACCGGTCGGCCCGCTCACGCGGGGTCCACGGCTCCTGGCCCAGTGCGGTGGCGTCGAAACCGGTGCCGCCCGCGCCGATGCCGAGCGTGATCCGGCCGCCGGAGATGTCGTCGAGGGAGATCAGCTCCTTCGCGAGCGTCACCGGGTGCCGGAAGTTCGGGGAGGTGACGAGCGTGCCCAGCCGCAACCGCTCGGTGCGGGCCGCGGCGGCGGTCAGCGTCGGTATCGCACCGAACCACGGGCCGTCCCGGAAGCTGCGCCAGGACAGGTGGTCGTAGGTGTACGCGGTGTGGTAGCCCAGTTCCTCGGCGCGTGTCCAGGCGGCGGAGCCGCCCTCGTTCCAGCGGCGGTACGGGAGGATCACGGTGCTCAGACGCAGACTCATGGGTCCGAGACTAAGGGGGCGCGTCGGCGGGGGACGAAACGGTCACCGGCGGCGCGGGAGCGGTCACCGTACGCGGCTGCTCAGCCAGGGGGTGAGCAGGTGCGCGGCGAGGTGCTCCCGGTAGGTGCGGTCCCCGGGCAGCGGCACGACGAGGGAGGCCGCGGGCGGGAAGCGGCGGCCCCGGACGTGGCTCAGGCCGCCGAAGACGGAGTGCAGGAAGCCGGGGACGTCGTCGCGCGGGACGTCGTGGAACGCGACGCCCTCGACCGTGATCAGCGCGTCGTCCTCCGGGAAGAGCCGCACGCTCACCCGGGGCACCCCGCTGAACTCGGCGTACGCCTCGTGCGGCAGCGAACCGTCCGGGTCCGTGGTGACGCCGAAGCCCGCCGCGCTGCGCCGGGAGGTCCGGTCGGCGCCGATGTCGTGTGTGACCTCGATCTCCAGCCCGTACTGGGCTGCGATCGTGTGGAGAGCGCCGACGGCCGCCTCGGTCGTCGGCAGGTGTTCCCGGTAGTGCCCCGAATGGTCCATACCACTCATGATGCCGGGGTCAGTGCGCTTCGGGGAAGTGCAGGTAGGCGGGTGGTACGGCCTGCGTCAGCCATACCCCGTTCGCGCTGAGGTGGAAGACATGGCCGTCCCGGTGCATCGCGCCCGCGTCGACCGACAGCACGACGGGGCGCCCGCGCCGGGCGCCCACCCGGGTCGCCGTCTCGCGGTCGGCCGACAGGTGCACGTCGTGCCGGTTCATGGGCTTCAGGCCGGCCGTCCGGATCGCGTCCAGGTTCCGTGCGACGGTGCCGTGGTAGAGGTACGGCGGCGGGGTCGCCGGCGGCAGTCCGAGGTCCACGTCGACGCTGTGGCCCTGGCTGGCGCGGATCCGGGTGCCGTCGACCGCGAAGCGCTGCTTGTCGTTGGCGGCGACGACGTGGTCCAGTTCCTCGCGGCTGACCGGGAACCCGTGGGCCGCGGTCGCCGCGAGCAGGGCGTCGATCTCGACCCAGCCGGCCTCGTCCAGCGTCAGTCCGATGCGGTCGGGCTGGTGGCGCAGGTGCTTGGAGAGGTATTTCGACACCTTCACGGTGCGCCGATCTTCGTTCTGTACGGTGCGCCGATCTTCGTTCTGTCTGACGGTCTTCTTGTCGTTCATGCCACCAGCGTGCCGGGAGAGACGCGGATCACGCAGATATTTTTCGTCGCGGGTTTGGTCCACAGCCAAGTGTGGTTATCCACAGGGGAATTGGCGGCACTGTGGACAACGGGCGGGCGTTTCAAGGTGTTTCGTCAAGATCGTTAACAGGCCTGTGATGTGCGGCCAGAGTGTCCAAGTGACGTGAGCGCACCTCGCGTTCGGCGGCGAGCGCGATGAACTCCGGAGTGTGTTCGGGACCAACAAGGCCTCGTACGGCCTGGACCGTCTCGGCGGGCAGCGCCACGGAACGCGTCTCGGCAGGTGCGGTCGACCGCACTTCCGCACCGAGCTGCCTGCGTACCTCGCGGGGCGCGAACAGGCCCATGGCGCGGGCGAGTTCGGCGTCCACGGTCTGCTGGGCCAACGGCCGCAGACGCCGGACCAGGTCGGCCGCCTCGGCCGCTTTCGCGTCGGTGCGCAGGTCCGGGTCGTCGAGATAGCGGGCGAAGACGTGCTCGGTGGTGAACTCCAGGAAACGGGCGGCTATGTGCTCGACCTGGACCCTCAACTCCCGCAGGTGGCCCGCGATCACGGACAGCGGCACCCCGGCTCTGTGCAACTCCGCGGCGACCGCCAGCTCTTGGGGGCTCGGGACGAGGAAGGCGTCCGGGTCGTCGTCCACCGGCTCCAGGACGCCGAGGGCCACGGCCTCCGCCACGGCCGCGTCGTCCGAGGAGCCGCCGAAGCGGGCGGCCAGCTCGGCGCGGGACAGCCGGGCCGGTTCCTCGTCGGTCCAGGGACCCTCCGCCTCGGTGACGAGACCGAGCACGCCGGCCAGGCCGCGGCCGGTGTCCCAGGCGTCGAGGAGTTCCCTGATGGAGGCGAGGGTGTAACCGCGGGCGAGGAGGTCGGCGATCTGGTGGAGCCGGGCCAGGTGGGCGTCGGAGTACAGGTTGGCGCGGCCCCGCCGTTCCGGACGGGGGAGGAGACCCTTGTCCTGGTAGGCGCGGACGGTGCGGACGGAGGTCCGGGAGAGGCGCGCCAGGTCCTCGATCCGGTAGGCGGCCTGGGACGGGAGGCCGGTGAGGTCGGTCATACGGGGCTCCTCACATCCTCGGCTCCACCCTCGCGAGCCGCCGCGACATCCCGGGCACCAGGCGCGAGAGCGCCCGCATCCCCCGCGCCTCCGGCGTCACCGGCACCATCGGACGGTTCCGCTCCACCGCGTCCAGGATCGCCGAAGCCACCTTCTCCGGCGGGTAGTTCCGCATCCCGTACAACCGCGCGGACCGCTGCTGCCGACGCCGTTGCTCCTGCTCGTTCACCCCGGTGAAGCGGGCGGTCGAGGTGATGTTGGTGTTGACGAAGCCGGGGCAGATCGCGCTCACGCCGATGCGCCGGTCCGCGAGTTCCGCGCGCAGGCACTCCGACAGCATCAGGACCGCCGCCTTGGACGTGCTGTAGGCCGGCAGCGCGCGGGAGGGCTGGTACGCGGCCGCCGACGCGACGTTCACGATGTGCCCGCCCTGGCCGCGTTCGGCCATCCGGGCCCCGAAGAGCCGGCAACCGTGGATCACGCCCCACAGGTTCACGTCCAGGACCCGCCGCCAGTCCTCCGGTGTCGTCGTCAAGAAGGAGCCCGACAGGCCGATGCCCGCGTTGTTGACCAGCACGTCCACTACGCCGTACGCGCGGTGGACCTTCTCCGCGAGCTTCTCCATGGCCTGCTCGTCGGAGACGTCGGCGGTCTCGGCCCAGGCGTCCGCCGCGCCGGCCAGCCGGGCCAGTTCGGCGGTGCGGGCGGCGGCCTCCCCGTCCCGGTCCACGGCCACCACCCGCGCGCCCGCCTCCGCGAAGGCGAGCGCGGTCGCCCGCCCGATGCCGCTGCCCGCCCCCGTGACCAGCACCAACTGGCCGCCGAAGCGCTGTGCGTGACGGTCCGCGCGCGGGGGCTGGGTGTCCTGCCCGCTCTCGACGGCCAGCACGAACTGCTCGATCCAGGCGGATACCTGGTCCGGGCGGGTGCGCGGGATCCAGTGCTTGTCGGGCAGGGTGCGCCGGGTGAGCCTCGGAACCCAGTGCTCCAGATCGTCGTAGAGGCGTTCGGAGAGGAAGGCGTCGCCGAGGGGCGTGATGAGCTGCACGGGCGCGTGCGCGTACGCGTCCTCGCGCGGGCGGCGCAGCCGGGGCCGGACGTTGTCGCGGTACAGCCATGCTCCCTGCGCGGCGTCGGAGCGCAGGGAGGCGGTCGGGTAGTCGCCCGTGGGCAGCCCCTCGGCCCGTCGGAGGATCCCGGGCCAGCTCCTGCCGAGCGGGCCGCGCCAGGCCAGTTCGGGGACGACCGGGGTGTGCAGCAGGTACACGTACCAGGACTTGGCGCCCTGGCCCAGGAGCTGGCCCACCCGGCGGGGCGTCGGGCGTTTCACACGCGCGTTCATCCAGTGCCCGAAGTGGTCGAGGGACGGCCCGGACATCGAGGTGAAGGAGGCGATACGGCCCTCGGTGCGGCCCACCGTGACGAACTCCCAGGACTGCACCGATCCCCAGTCGTGGCCGACCAGGTGCACCGGGCGGTCCGGGCTGACCGCGTCCACCACCGCCAGGAAGTCGTCGGTCAGCTTGGCGAGGGTGAAGCCGCCGCGCAGCGGTTTCGGGGCGGTGGAGCGGCCGTGGCCGCGGACGTCGTACAGCACCACGTGGAAGCGGGCGGCCAGCCGGGACGCGACCTCGGACCACACCTCCTTGCTGTCCGGGTAGCCGTGGACGAGGACGACCGTCGGGGCCGACGGGTCTCCCAGCTCCAGCACGCACAGGTCGATCCCGCCCGTGTGCACCCGGCGCTCGCGCGCGTCCTCCAGTGTCGTCACCTGTCCTCCGTCCTCGGGCTCCGCGGTGCGTTCTTCTCTCGGTGCCGTCGTCATCCGCCCCGTCCTCGTCGACTGCGGTACGCGTCCGTAACGTGACAGTGGTGAATGTGACAGTTGTTAGAGGCAGCGTCAATAGGTTCACCAAGGCCTGTGGATAACTCTGTGTAGCCCTCAGGAAGGGGATCCCCTAGGGCCCCGTAATACTCGAGGGTGATGTGAAGACGGCTCTCGGGTCTGACGACCGGGCGTGGTCCAGGTCACTACCTTCGACGTTGTGACTGTGATCGCGACCGAAAGCCTGAGCAAGCGGTTCCCCCGGGTGACCGCGCTCGACCGGCTGTCCGTGGACATCGGACCCGGTGTGACCGGACTCGTCGGAGCCAACGGCGCCGGCAAGTCCACCCTGATCAAGATCCTGCTGGGTCTGTCCCCCGCGACCGAGGGCCGCGCCGAGGTGCTCGGCCTCGACGTCGCGACCAAGGGCGCGGCCATCCGCGAGCGGGTGGGCTACATGCCGGAGCACGACTGCCTGCCGCCCGACGTCTCGGCCACCGAGTTCGTCGTGCACATGGCCCGGATGTCCGGCCTGCCGCCCACCGCCGCCCGCGAGCGCACCGCGGACACCCTGCGCCATGTCGGCCTCTACGAGGAGCGGTACCGCCCCATCGGCGGCTACTCGACCGGCATGAAGCAGCGCGTGAAGCTCGCCCAGGCCCTGGTGCACGACCCGCAGCTGGTCTTCCTGGACGAGCCGACCAACGGCCTCGACCCGGTCGGCCGCGACGAGATGCTCGGTCTGATCCGCCGTATCCACACGGACTTCGGCATCTCGGTCCTGGTCACCTCGCACCTGCTCGGCGAACTGGAGCGCACCTGCGACCACGTGGTCGTCGTCGACGGCGGCAAGCTGCTGCGCTCCAGCTCCACCACGGACTTCACCCAGACCACGACCACCCTCGCGATCGAGGTCACCGACAGCGACGAACACCCGGACGGCACCCGCGCGGTCCGCGAGGCGCTCACCGCGCGCGGGGTGGAGACCGACAACGAGGGCGCAGGTCTGCCCGGCGCCGGCCACATCCTGCTGCTCACCGCCCAGGGCGAGGAGACGTACGACCTGGTCCGGGACGTGGTCGCCGACCTCGGCCTCGGCCTGGTGCGCATGGAGCAGCGCCGGCACCACATCTCCGAAGTGTTCACCAGCAGCGACGAGCAGCGGAAGGAGGCGGCCGTCCATGGCGGTTGAGCAGCCCCTGGCCACCCCCGCGGGGGACCAGTCCCGCATCCACGACATCGGCTACCGCGGCTACGACGGCCCGCGCCTCGGCCGCGGCTACGCCCGGCTCTCCCTGTACTCGCAGACCCTGCGCGGCTCCTACGGCCTCGGCCGCTCGGTCAAGTCCAAGGTGCTGCCGATGCTCCTGTTCGCGGTGATGTGCGTGCCGGCGGCCATCATGGTCGCCGTCGCCGTCGCCACCAAGGCGCACGACCTGCCGGTGTCCTACACCCGGTACGCGATCATCATGCAGGCCGTCATCAGCCTGTACGTCGCCTCGCAGGCACCGCAGGCCGTCTCCCGCGACCTGCGCTTCAAGACCATCCCGCTGTACTTCTCGCGGCCCATCGAGACCGCCGACTACGTCCGGGCCAAGTTCGCGGCCCTGGCCTCCGCCATGTTCATCCTCACCGGTGCCCCGCTGCTCGTGCTGTACCTGGGCGCGCTGCTCAGCAAGATGGACTTCGCCCACCAGAGCAAGGGGTTCGGCCAGGGACTGGTCTCGGTGGCCCTGCTGTCCCTGCTGTTCGCCGGCATCGGCCTGGTCATCGCGTCGGTCACGCCGCGCCGCGGCTTCGGCATCGCCGCCGTGATCGCCGTACTGACCATCTCCTACGGCGCGGTCTCCACCCTCCAGGCCATCGCCGACGCCCAGGGCAGCTCCGGCGCCGTCCCGTGGATCGGCCTGTTCTCGCCGGTCACCCTGATCGGCGGGCTGAGCAGCGGACTGCTCGGCGGCACCAACACCTTCCCGGGCAGCGACGGACCCACGCACGGCCAGGGCGCGGTGTACCTGCTCGTCATCCTCGGTCTCGTCGCCGCGACCTACGGCCTGCTGCTGCGCCGCTACAAGAAGGTGGGACTGTGACCACGCTCTCCATCGACCACGTATCCCGCTGGTTCGGCAACGTGGTGGCCGTCAACGACATCACCATGACCATCGGCCCCGGAGTCACCGGCCTCCTCGGCCCCAACGGCGCCGGGAAGTCCACCCTCATCAACATGATGGGCGGCTTCCTCGCCCCCTCCACCGGCACGGTCACCCTCGACGGCCGGCAGGTCTGGCGCAACGAGGCGATCTACAAGCACATCGGCATCGTCCCCGAGCGCGAGGCGATGTACGACTTCCTCACCGGCCGCGAGTTCGTCGTCGCCAACGCCGAGTTGCACGGACTCGGCGCCAAGGCCGCCCAGAAGGCGCTCGCGACCGTCGAGATGGAGTACGCCCAGGACCGCAAGATCCAGACGTACTCCAAGGGCATGCGTCAGCGCGTGAAGATGGCCTCCGCCCTGGTCCACGACCCGTCCCTGCTCCTGCTCGACGAACCCTTCAACGGCATGGACCCGCGCCAGCGCATGCAGCTGATGGACCTGCTGCGCAGGATGGGCGACGAGGGCCGCACGGTCCTGTTCTCCTCGCACATCCTCGAAGAGGTCGAGCAACTGGCCTGGCACATCGAGGTCGTGGTCGCCGGACGGCACGCGGCCAGCGGCGACTTCCGCAAGATCCGCCGCCTGATGACCGACCGCCCGCACCGCTACCTGGTCCGCTCCAGCGACGACCGGGCGCTCGCGGCGGCGCTCATCGCCGACCCCTCCACCGCGGGCATCGAAGTGGACGTGACCGAGGGCGCGTTGCGCATCCAGGCCGTCGACTTCGGCCGTTTCACCGCGCTGCTGCCCAAGGTCGCCCGCGACCACGGCATCCGGCTGCTCACGGTCTCGCCGTCCGACGAGTCCCTCGAATCCGTGTTCTCGTACCTGGTCGCGGCGTAGGAGGCCCAAGATGTACGACCCCACAGTCGCCCGGCTCACCTACCGGGCCCTGCTCGGCCGTCGCCGGGCCCTCATCCTGGGCGCGCTGCCCCTGCTGCTGATCGTGATCTCCGTGGTCGTCCGCGCCCTCGCCGGAGCCGACGACCAGACGGCCGCCGACCTGCTCGGCGGGCTCGCCCTGGCCACCATGGTGCCGCTCATCGGCGTCATCGCCGGCACCGGCGCGATCGGACCCGAGATCGACGACGGCTCGGTGGTGTACCTGCTGTCCAAGCCGATCAAACGGCCGACGATCATCTTCACCAAGCTGATCGTGGCGATCGCCGTGACGATGGTGTTCTCCGCCCTGCCGACCCTGATCGCCGGCTTCATCCTGAACGGCAACGGCCAGCAGATCGCCGTCGCCTACACGGTGGCCGCGCTGGTCGCGTCGATCACCTACGCGGCGCTCTTCCTGCTCCTCGGCACGGTGTCCCGGCACGCGGTGGTCTTCGGGCTGGTCTACGCGCTGGTCTGGGAGGCGCTGTTCGGCTCCCTGGTCCCCGGTGCGCGGACGCTGAGCGTCCAGCAGTGGTCGCTGGCGGTCGCCCACAAGGTGACGGGCGGCGACCTGGTCACGTCGGACGTGTCCCTGACGACGGCCACGGTGCTGCTGATCGTGGTGACCGTCCTGGCGACCTGGTACGCCGGACAGAAGCTGCGCTCGCTGACACTGGCGGGCGAGGAGTAGACGGCCGGCTTGTTGACGGGGACTTCATCCGTGCCCGGGCAGACTGGGCAACAGGGACGTTCTGTGGAGAGGAACGGGGATGGCGGAGGACTGGGACGGCGTCGTTCTGAACGAGGACTTCATACGGTCGGCCGAGACCTCGGAGCCGTCCGCCCGGGCGCGGATGCTGGCGGCGCGGTGGCGCACGGAGAAGCCGGAGCCACAGCCGTGGCGGTCCGACGAGGCGCCCGCGGGGTGGTTCTTCAGCAAGGCACGGCGCAAGTGGTGGCGCCGGTAAGCCGTTCTTCGGCTGCGCGCCGGTGGGGGCCGGTCGCGCAGTTCATCGCGCCCCTGGCGGGGCGCTTGCGGTGGGCGCCTCTCAGATAATCACTGGCGTCCAACTCGGCGCGGAGGCACAGTTGTTGTGTCACCCACCAGCCGGGAGAGGAGCCGGACGATGTCCATGCACGACAGTACGTCCCGCTCCCGTCAGGGCAGCCTTCGGCGGATCGCCGTGTAGCTGCCCGGGGCGGCCGCTTCGAGCACGCGATGGTCGCTCTCGCGTGGGCCGCCCACCCGGAGGATTGGCCGAGTGGTAAGGCACCGGCTTGCTAAGCCGTGGTCGGGTCTGAAAAGCCCGCGCACGTTCGATTCGTGCATCCTCCGCAGAATTTGTGAGCACGCATGAGTGGTCCCACGCAAGGGGCGCGGGGCTGTATCAATGTGCGGCTCCGCCGCGTGGGCGCGACCAGCCCCCACACACTCGCAGGCAACCGACGACCTCAGCCGAGCAGACGCTCCAGCACCACGGCGATCCCGTCCTCCTCGTTGGAAGACGTCACCTCGTCGGCCACCGCCTTCAGCTCCTGATGGGCGTTGGCCATCGCCACCCCGCGCGCCGCCCACGCGAACATCGGGATGTCGTTCGGCATGTCGCCGAAGGCGATCGTGCCGGCCGCCTTCTGGCCGAGCCGGCGCGCGGCCAGCGACAGGCCCGTGGCCTTCGACAGGCCGAGCGGGAGCAGCTCCACGATGCCCTGGCCCGCCATGGCGACGGTGACGAAGCCACCGGCGGCCTGTCGTGCCGCCTCGGCCAGCTCGTCGTCGGACAGCTCGGGGTGCTGTATGTAGATCTTGTTCAGGGGTGCCGACCACAGGTCCGCGGCGTCCGTGAACGGGGTCGCCGGAAGGTGGCCCGTCACCGCGTACCCCGGGCCCACCAGCACGTCGCCGTCGAGTCCGTCCCGGCTCGCCGCCAGGTACAGCGGGCCCACCTCGGCCTCGATCTTCGCCAGGGCGACCCCGGCCAGCTGACGGTCCAGCGTCACGGAGGTCAGCAGCCGGTGCGACCCGGCGTCGTACACCTGCGCACCCTGGCCGCAGACGGCGAGGCCGTCGTAGCCGAGGTCGTCGAGGATGTGCCGGGTCCAGGGGACCGCGCGGCCGGTGACGACGATGTGCGCGGCGCCCGCCGCGGTGGCCGCGGCGAGCGCGTCACGGGTGCGCCCGGAGATCGACTCGTCGGAGCGCAGCAGCGTCCCGTCGAGGTCGGTGGCGATGAGCCCGTAGGGGAAGGTCACCGGGACACCGGCTCCAGTACCTCCCGGCCGCCCAGGTACGGGCGCAGCACCTCGGGCACGCGCACCGAGCCGTCGGCCAGCTGGTGGTTCTCCAGGATCGCCACGATCGTGCGCGGTACGGCGCACAGCGTGCCGTTGAGCGTCGCGAGCGGCTGCACCTTCTTGCCGTCCCGCATCCGGACGGACAGCCGGCGGGCCTGGAAGCTGTCGCAGTTGGAGGCCGAGGTCAGCTCGCGGTACTTGCCCTGGGTGGGGATCCACGCCTCGCAGTCGTACTTGCGCGAGGCGGACGCGCCGAGGTCGCCGGAGGCCACGTCGATGACCTGGAAGGGCAGCTCGAGGCCGGTCAGCCACTGCTTCTCCCAGTCCAGGAGCCGCTTGTGCTCGTTCTCCGCGTCCTCGGGGGCGACGTAGGAGAACATCTCGACCTTGTCGAACTGGTGCACCCGGAAGATGCCCCGGGTGTCCTTGCCGTACGTGCCCGCCTCACGGCGGAAGCAGGGCGAGAAGCCCGCGTAGCGCAGCGGCAGCTGGTCGGCGTCCAGGATCTCGTCCATGTGGTACGCGGCGAGGGGGACCTCGGAGGTGCCGACCAGGTAGTAGTCGTCCTTCTCCAGGTGGTACACGTTCTCGGCGGCCTGGCCGAGGAAGCCGGTGCCCTCCATGGCGCGCGGGCGGACCAGCGCGGGGGTCAGCATCGGGACGAAGCCGGCCTCGGTGGCCTGCGCGATCGCCGCGTTGACCAGCGCCAGCTCGAGAAGGGCGCCGACACCGGTCAGGTAGTAGAAGCGCGAGCCGGACACCTTGGCGCCGCGTTCCACGTCGATGGCGCCCAGCGCCTCGCCGAGCTCCAGGTGGTCCTTGGGCTCGAAGCCCTCGGCGCCGAAGTCGCGGATGGTGCCGTGCGTCTCCAGGACGACGAAGTCCTCCTCGCCGCCGACCGGGACGTCGGGGTGGACGAGGTTGCCCAGTTGCAGCGCGAGGCGCTTGGTCTCCTCGTCGGCCTCGTGCTGCTCGGCGTCCGCGGCCTTGACGTCGGCGGAGAGCTGGCTCGCCCGCGTCAGCAGTTCGGCCTTCTCGTCGCCCGAGGCCTTGGGAATGAGCTTGCCGAGCGACTTCTGTTCGTTGCGCAGCTCGTCGAAGCGGACGCCCGAGGACCTGCGCCGCTCGTCGGCAGACAGGAGGGAGTCGACGAGCGCGACGTCCTCTCCACGGGCGCGCTGGGACGCGCGCACACGGTCGGGGTCCTCACGGAGCAGGCGAAGGTCAATCACGGAGCCAAGGCTACCGGTGTGGGGTTGCCGCTCACGAATCACTATTCCTACGTGTTCCGATTCGCTACATACGTTCCGTTATGACGGAATTGCCGAGCGTGTCAATAAAAAGTGTCTCACTCCCCGGGACGGGGCACGTCGACGGGCTGCGGTTGACTCGATTTCCTTGTGGAGAGCGGAACTTGGAGGTGTGGTTGTCCACAGGGGCCCGCGCTCTCGCGAAAGTTATCCACAGGGTGTGTGGATGAGGTGTGACCTCCGGAATTGATCACTCCGTAACACCCCTGTGAAGAGAGGAATTCCCGGTTCAAACCGGGACAACACCCACTTTCGAGTGGAAAGGCATCGCTCCAAAAGATGAACCATGGGAAACGAGTGGACGAAGGGTGATGCGGGCGACCGGGGGCGCATCGGCGGCCCGTAGGACGATTTGTCGACAGACTCACGTGGTGCTGTCGACTTGTCCCCAGGTCGAGAAGAGTGCCTGTGGATAACTCCTGTGGATAACGAAGATACGAAGGTGGGACTGGCTAGAAGCGGCCGTCCTGGCAGCGCGCCACCCAGTCCGAGGCGGCCACGAACTCCTCGTCGGACGTCCCGGGCAGCGTCGGGCCCACGGTCTCGCCGGGCCGGACGTCCGCCCGCGGATAGGAGCCCAGGAACCGCACCTGGCGGCAGATCCGCTTCAGCCCCATCAGGGCCTCCGCCACCCGCCGGTCGGAGATGTGCCCCTCGGCGTCGATGCAGAAGCAGTAGTTGCCGATGCCGGCACCGGTCGGCCGGGACTGGAGCAGCATCAGGTTGATGCCCCGGGTGGCGAACTCGCCGAGCAGGTCACGCAGGCCACCGGGGTGGTCCTCGTTCTGCCAGAGCACGATCGAGGTCTTGTCCGCGCCGGTCGGGGCCGCGGGCCGGGCCGGACGGCCGACGAGCACGAACCGGGTCTGCGCGTTCTCCGCGTCGTGGATCCCGGCCTCCAGTACCTCCAGACCGTACCGCTCGGCCGCGAACTCACCGGCGAACGCGGCGTCGTAGCGGCCCTCCTGGACCAGCCGGGCGCCGTCCGCGTTCGAAGCGGCGGACTCCCAGACGGCTTCGGGGAGGTGGGCCCGCAGCCAGTTGCGGACCTGCGGCTGGGCGACCGGATGCGCGGTCACCGTCTTGATCTCGGAGAGCTTGGTGCCCGGCCGGACCAGCAGCGCGAAGGTGATCGACAGCAGCACCTCGCGGTAGATCATCAGCGGCTGGCCGGCGACCAGCTCGTCGAGGGTCGTGGTGACCCCGCCCTCGACGGAGTTCTCGATCGGCACGAACGCGGCCTCGGCCTCGCCGTTCCGTACGGCGTCCAGTGCCGACTGCACGGAGACGTAGGGGACGAGCTCCCGGGTGGCGGACTCCGGAAGCGTGCGCAGAGCGACTTCGGTGAAGGTGCCTTCAGGACCGAGATACGCATAGCTCGCTGGCATGTCCCTCACCCTAATGGGCCCAGGAACGCCAAGCCGACCTGTCTCACCGGAACCACTCGACCGGGTGGTTTGAAACCCGGAAGCGCACCGAGGGATCAGCCTTCCAGCAGCCGCTGCCCCACGTACTCCCCTTCGGCCGCGCCACCCGGCACCGCGAACAGCCCGCTCGCCTCGTGCCGGATGTACTGCGACAGCGCGTCCCCGCGGTCCAGCTTCCGCTGCAACGGCACGAACCCGCGCAGCGGATCCGCCTGCCAGCAGACGAAGAGCAGCCCCGCGTCCGGCGTCCCGTCCGCGTCGATCCCGTCGTGGTACGAGAACGGGCGCCGCAGGATGGCCGCGCCCCCGTTCTGGTCGGGCCGGGTGATCCGGGCATGGGCGTTGACCGGCACCACGTACTCGCCGTCGGACCGCGACTTCTCCAGGTCCATCGGGGTCGTCTCGGTGCCTCCGGACAGCGGTGCCCCGTTCGACTTCTTCCGCCCGATCACGTTCTCCTGGGCCGCGAGCGACAGCTTCTCCCAGTCGTCGAGGAGCATGCGGATCCGTCGTACTACGGCGTAGGAGCCGTTCGCCATCCAGGCGGGCTCGCCGGACGAGGGCACGAAGATCCGTTCGTCGAAGTCCGGGTCGGCCGGCTTCGGATTGCGGGTGCCGTCCAGCTGGCCCATGAGATTGCGGGCCGTCATGGGGTGGGCGGTGGCGCCCGGGGTGCGGTTGAAGCCGTTCATCTGCCAGCGCACCCGGGCCGCGCTGCCCGCGTCCTTCTGGAGGGCGCGCAGGGCGTGGAAGGCGACCAGCGCGTCGTCGGCGCCGATCTGCACCCACAGATCGCCGTTGCTGCGCGACCTGTCCAGGTGGTCGGAGGAGAAGTCGGGCAGCGGGTCCAGGGCGGACGGCCGCTGCTTCTCCAGCCCGGTGCGGGCGAAGAAGCTGTTGCCGAAGCCGAAGGTGATCGTCAGCGACGAGGGACCCGCGTCCCGGGCCACCTCGGTGTCGTCCTGCGTCATTGGCTCGCCCGCCATCAGCCGCCCGGCCGTCGTCGACCAGCGGCGCAGCAGCGCCGCGGCCTGCGCGCGGCCCGCGCCCGCCGCCAGGTCGAAGGCGACCAGATGGCCGCGCGCCTGAAGACCCTCGGTGATGCCCGGCTGATGTTTCCCGTGAAACATCGCCTCGCCGGAGCCCACCGAGCTGAGCGGGGTGGCCTGGGCGGGCGCGGCCGCGTAGCCGACACCCGCGCCCGCGGCGCCGAGCACGAGCCCGGTGGCCCCGGCCGTGCCGAGCAGCGCGCGCCGGCTGACGCCGCCCGTGGCGGTGGCCGAGGGGGCTTCCCCGGTGACCGGGGTACGAAGGGACTGGGACGGTTCAGCCATGGTGCGGTTCAGCCGATCTGCGCGTGCTTGGAGACGGTCACCTGGTCGATGTCGGAGGTCCGCACGGTCACGGAGACCGTCCAGTCTCCGGCCATGGGGATCTGCACGCCGTTGGCGGCCCAGTGCCCGGTGGTGATGTGGTCCGGTGCCACGGGAAGCGGCCCGATCTTCTTGGCGTCGAGCGTGAAGGCGACCTTCACCTCGGGGATGTCGAAGGCGCGTCCGTTGGGCCGCTGGACGTAGACGTGCATCTCGTTGCTGCCCACGGTCGCGGGGTCGAGGTCGACGCGGACGACGCCCTTGCCGTCCTTGCCGCCGGTGTCGAAGGACATGTCGAGGGTCAGCGCACCGGAGGACGAGTCCGACGAGGAGGACGACGAAGACGACGAGGACGCCGAGGACGACGAGGCGGCGGCCTTGGCGTCCAGTTCGGTCCGGCCCGGCTCGGTCTGGGTCAGCACGGTCGTCACCGCGAGCAGGGCGACGGCGACCCCGGCCTCCGCGAGCACCGAGCGGCGCAGGCCGAAGCGGTTGGGGTCGGCGTCCCGGACGCGCTTCTGCCGGGCGAGGTCCTTGGCGGTCTGCTGCCGGGCCAGCTGCGCGGCGCGCTCGGGGTCGGTGTCGTGGTCGCCGGGAGCGGCCTTCCCTGCGGACGCCTCCTCGCCGGGCCCGGTGACCCGGGCGCGGGCCGTGCCGGACGCCTCCTTGGCCGCGGCGGACGCCTTGACCCTCTCCTTCTCGGCCTGCTTCGTCGCGGCGGACGCCTTGACCGTCTCCTCCCCGGCCGACGCCTTTCCGGTCTCTGCCCCGGCCGGCACCTTCGCGGTCTCCTCCCCGCCCGTGGCCCTCCCGGTCTCCTCCCCGGTCTCGGTCAGTGCGGTGTCCGCGAGCCGGCCCGTCCAGCGCCGCGAAATGGACGCGATGCCGACGAGCAGCGCCACGAGCGCGATCTTGACCAGCAGCAGCTGTCCGTACGCGGTGTCGGTGAACGCCGACCAGGAGCCGAGCTGGCGCCAGGACTGGTAGACGCCCGTGCCGACCAGTGCCAGCACGCTCCCGAAGGCGACCTGGGAGAAGCGTCGTACCGCCGCGGACCCGACCGGGGTGTCGGCGGGCGCCCGGTACAGGGCGACCAGCAGGGCGGTGAGGCCGCCGAGCCAGGTGGCGACGGCGAGCAGGTGGACGACGTCGACCGGCATCGCGATGCCCGGCTGGAGTCCGGTGGAGGCGTGCTCGGCCATGGCCCAGCTCGCCGCGAGCCCGGCGGCCACGACGGTCCCGCCGATGGCGAGTCCGAAGGTCAGGTCGCGCTTCTCCGCGCCCTCCTCGCGCTTGTCGTAGGCGCCGAAGAGCACCGCGATGAACAGCGCGGCGGCGGCGAGCAGCAGCAGCCGGGAGACCAGCGCAGCGCCGGTCTTGGTCTGTAGGACCTGGCCGAGCAGGTTCAGGTCGAAGATGTCGCCGACGCTGCCGGAGGTGGTGTAGGAGCCGCGCAGGAGCAGCAGCCACAGGGTGGCCGCGGTGAGCGTCAGCCAGCCGCCGACGACGAGCCGTTGCAGGGCCCGGACACCGGAGCCGCGTTGCCAGCAGGCCAGCACGAACGCGGCGCCGCCGACGAGCACGATGTAGCCGGCGTACGACATGTAGCGCCCGAAGCCGTAGAGCCAGCCGACGAAGCCGCCGCCGGCCTCCTGGTCCCCGACCGAGGCGACGGTCGCGGACGGCGCCCCGACGGAGAAGGTGTAGGCGCCGGCGACGGGGTGGCTGTCCGCCGAGACGACCTGCCAGGCGACGGTGTACGTGCCCTTGCCCAGGCCGGTCTTGAGCTGGACCCCGTAGGTCGTCCCGGACAGGTTGTCCGGCTTGGCGGTGTCGACCCGCTTGCCCTTGGGGTCGAGGACCCGGATCGAGTTGCTGTTCAGCGACACGTTCTCGGAGAACGTGAGGGAGACCTGGTCGGGCGCCTTCGGGACCACCACCCCCTGGGCGGGGTCGCTGCCGGTCAGCGCGGCGTGCGCGGAGGCCGGCCCGGCCCCGGCCAGCAGTGCGCCGGCGACGGCGAGGATCAGCAGCACCAGGGTGCGCAGGCGGGGGGTGATGGTCCGCGTCAAGGTCGGTCCCTCCCTCAGTGTCCGGTCGACGGGTTGTACGTGGCGGACTTCACCGGCATCTCGACCGTGAGCGGACCGGATTCGGCGAACTTGAGTTTCAGCGTGATCGTGTCGCCCTGCTCCGGGCGGTGCTTCAGCTTCTCGAACATCAGATGGTTGCCACCGCTTTTGAACACGAGTTGACCGTGTGCGGGCACCTCGAAGGAGCGGACCTCCTCCATGGCGCCGCCGTTGGTCTCGTGCATGGTGATCTCGCCGGCGGAGTCGCTGGTGACGGAGGTCAGTTCGTCCTTCGTGCCACCCTTGTTGGTGATCGTCAGGAACCCGGCTGCCATGTCGGCGGAGACCGGCTGGGGCATGTAGGAGGCGCCCACCGACAACTCGGCCCCCGAGGCGGCCGAGCCGCCGCAGCCCACCAGGACCAGCGCGCCCGCCAGAGCGGTGCCGGTGGCGGCCACACCGGTCAGCGCAAGCCGCCTTCCGGTCAGGGCCGGACGGCGGACGGTCAGACCCGGACGGCGGACGGTCAGACCCGGGCGCCTCACGGGTTCTCCCCCTTGATCAGCTTGGGGAGGTCCTTGGTGTAGTCGTCGACGGTGGCGTTCTCGCCGTACAGGACGTAACCGCCGTCGGTCTTCGGCGAGAACGCGATGACCTGGGTGCCGTGCACCGAGACGACCTTGCCGGTCTTCTTGTCCTTGTGGGTCGGCTCGATGGAGATGCCGAGGGTCCGGGCGCCGGCCTGGATGGTGGCGAAGTCGCCGGTCAGGCCGACGAAGCTGGAGTCGATGCCCTTGAGCCACTTGCCGAGTTCGGACGGGGTGTCACGGGCCGGGTCGGTGGTGACGAACACGACCCGCAGCTTCGCCTGGTCGGCCTTGGAGAGCGCCTTCTTGGCGACCGCGAGATTGTTCATGGTCAGCGGGCAGACGTCGGGGCAGTGCGTGTAGCCGAAGTAGATCAGCGTGGGCCGGCCCTTGGTCTCGGCGCGCAGGTCGTACTTCTTGCCCTGGGTGTCGGTGAGGACCAGGTCCGGCTTCTCGAACGGCTGGTCCAGGATGGTCGCGGCCTTGTTCGAGTTGTCCCCGGCGACGACGGTGACGGGCGATGTGGCGTCGTCGCCGCTGCCGCAGGCGGAGAGGGTGAGGGTGGCGGCGGCGAGCAGGGCGGCCGCGGCGAACGTCTTCTTGCGCATAGAAAAATGTCCCAGATGTGAGAGATCCGGCGCGCACCGGGGTCGTACGGGGCCGCGGAGCCCCGACAGCCTCGCACGACCCCCTGTGCGCGTCACGGACGTGGTACTCAGGCCTCGGAGCCCGTGGACCGGCGGCGGCCGGCGAGTACGCCGTAGGCGACTCCGGCCGCGCCGACGACGATGCCGACGATGCCGAGGACGCGGGCGGTGGTGTCGCCGCCGGACGAACCGGCGTCGCCGGAGGCCGTGGTCCCGGTCTTGGCGGCGGTCTCCGCGGCGGTGTCCTCGGCGGTCGTGGAGCCGTGGTGGTCGTCGGTGGCGGCGGACAGCGTGAGGACCGGGGCCGGGTTCTCCGGCTCCTCCTGGCCCTTCTGCTGGACCTCGATCCAGCGGACGACCTCCTTGTTGGAGTACGTCTGCAGCGCCTTGAAGACCAGTTCGTCGGTGTTCTCCGGAAGCGCGCCCACGGAGAGCGGGAACTTCTGGAAGTAGCCCGGCTCGATGCCCTTGGCGTCGGAGGCGGTCCAGGTGACCTTGGTGACCGCCTCGCCGATCTTCTCGCCGTGCATCTCCAGCGGCTTGGCCAGCTTGGACTTGGTGACGTCGATCTTCCAGCCGGCCATCGGCTGCGGCATCACGGACGCGATCGGGTGGTCGGCGGGGAAGGTGACCTCGACCTTGGTGGTCGAGGCGTTGTCGCGCTCGTTGGGGACCTTGAAGTCGATGACCGCGTAACCGCCCTTCGCGGCGGTGCCCTCGGGCTGCACACTGACGTGCGCGAACGCGGGCGAGGAGACAGCGAGTACGGCCGTACCCGCGACGGCGGTGACGGCGGCGAGACGAGAAGCCTTCATGGCAGGAGCACTCCACTCCGAGTGAGTTCTGTCGTCGAGGGGGCGTGCGGGCGGATGCGCACGCACGCGCGCGTGCCGCACGACGGCGGCAGGCCCCTCCGGACGAACTCCGGGGGAGTGCTCTGGTCGCGTCGTGTCAGGCGGCGAGAACGAGTGCGGCGGCCGCCGGCGGGCCGCGCCGGAGCAGGGAGTGCTGGAGGGTGACGGTGTGCGGTGCGGGCGGTTCGTCCCAGGCGCCGCGACCGCCTCGCGCGGGCGCCTCGGGCACCGCGACGAGCCCGGCGCACAGTGCGCACGCCAGCGCGAGCGCGCCGCGCAGTGAGCGGACGAGCGCTCCCTCGGCGACTCCGTGCGCCGACAGGTCGACCAGCCGGAGCACTGCCAGATCGCTCCGGCGCAGCAGCCAGCCGGCCACGACGGCCGCCAGCAGGTGACCGAGCAGCATGGACACGGAGGGCAGCATCAGGGCGGAGGACCCGGCGTCCGACGCCGTTCCGCTCATGTCCATGGCCGAGCCGGAGGTGCCGAGGGCCGAGCCCGAGGTGCCGAGGTGCGCGGCGGTGAGGATCTTGTACGCGTGAGCGGGGCTGATCTGCCCCACCCCGGCCCCGCACACCAGCTCGGCGGCCCGCTGGACCAGCGCCGCGTCGCCCGCCGCCGTCGCCGACGACATCCCGGAGCCGGTCATCGCGGAACCGCCGGCCATCGCCGTACCGCCGTGCTGGCCGAGCCCGAACAGCGTGTGCAGCACGGTCTGCAGGACCGCGAGCAGGGCGACGGTCCCCGGCAGCGAGCGGGCCCGCCCGGTCAGCGGGGCGACGAGTGCCAGGGTGCCCAGGAAACCCGCGCCGAGCGTCCACAGCGGAACGGTCGCGCAGGACGCCAGGGTGTGCCCCGCCGCGGCCAGTACGACGCAGAGCGCGGCGAACACCGCGGCCCGCAGGAGCCGCAGTCCGCTTCCGGGACGCGCGGTGCGCGGGCGGGGGGCAGTCATGGCGGGCTCATCATCGCACTGGACCCGGGCCTCCTTGACGGCAGGTCCGGAAGATTCCGTTACGACCGGAAACGCTGGAAGGCCTCGCGGAGGACGGCCGGGACGCCCGGGGCGCCGGGGTCGGACGGGGTCCGGCGGCGGCCGGGAGCCGGCCGGGCGCGGCCGAAGCGGAAGGCGTCGCGCAGGGCGGCGGAGGGCTTTCGGGGCGGGAAACGAGAGGGGAACAGCAGGAGAACAAGAAAGAGAAGCGGAAGATCGATTTTGTCCCGAACCCGCCGCTCATACACCGAAACCTCCCCAGGCGCATCCCCCGGATGGGCGTTCTCACATGAACGGAGTGCTTACACCCGCGCACGGCTGGCAATAGGTATCGGTATGTCGAGCCGCGGCCGGGAGGCTGGAGCATGAGCATCTGGTGGTCACTCCATCTGCGGCGTGAGGCCGCCAGCGTGCCACTCGCCCGCAGGCTGCTGATCGGCACCATGGAGACCGCGGGCGTCGATCCCGACATCTCCTACGACCTCTCCGTCGCCCTCAGCGAGGCCTGCGCGAACGCCGTCGAGCACGGCGGGGCCGGCCGTACCTCGGAGGCGTACCGGGTCACCGCCTACCTGGACGGCGAGAAGTGCCGTATCGAGGTGGCCGATTCGGGTCCGGGCATCGGTCCGGGGTTCGCCCGCACCCAGGACATCAGACCCGCCCGCCTCGACGCCGAACACGGCAGGGGGCTCTGTCTCATCAGGGAACTCGCCGACCACGTCCACATCGGCAGCAAACCGGGCCGCGGCGGCACGGTGGTCAGCTTCGACAAGATCCTCAAGTGGAAGAAAGATCCTTCCCTGCTTTCGGCATGACTCTCGCCCCCGCATAACCCGCGCGCTAGGGTGCGCGCATGTTTCTCAGAATGATTAAAGAAATCCCGGTCCTGCCCGACGTGATATTGCGTCCGCTTGCCGTCGGTGACGCGCGAGCGCTGAGCATCGCATACACCGTCAACCGAAGCCATCTCGAACCCTGGGAGCCGGTCAGACCCGAGTCCTTCTTCACCGTCGAGGGGCAGACCGAACGCATCGACGACCTGCTGAAACAGGCCGCGGACGGGGTCCTGCTCCCGCTGCTCATGGAGTCGGCCGGTACCGGCCGGATCGTCGGTGCGATCACTCTTACCGGAATTTCCCTGGGGCCTTTCTGCAGCTCCTACGTCGGCTATTGGGTGGCCGGCGATCAGCAGGGCCGCGGGCTGGCCACGGCCGCGCTGGAACGGGTCTGCGGGATCGCGAGAGAGGTTGTCGGACTGCACCGGATCGAGGCATCCACCCTCATCGACAACATGACGTCCCAACGCGTGCTGAAGAAATGCGGATTCGAGACGATCGGTGATGCCCCGCAGTATCTGCACATCAATGGCGAGTGGCGGGACAGCCGTCTCTTCCAGCGGATCCTGCACGACCGTGACCCGGCCCTGTGACCAGCGGCTTCCAGCCGGTTTCAGCTTCCTGGGCGTTCACAGGTCGTTCCCAGCTCTTGCCCATGCCCCTGACAAACGGCGTTTCTAGCTTCGTCGCCCATGACGGGAAACCACAAAGACACGTCGATCACCCGCCGCCGCGCCCTCGCGGTGTCCGGCGGCACGGTGGCGGCCGGCGGCCTCGCGGTCGCCGGCTTCCAGTCGGCCTTCGCCGACACGACCGACGGCACCGACGCGGACGCCACGGCCTCCGCGAGCTCCACCAGCAGTGAGTGCATGACGCTGATGACCAGCGTCACGGAGGGCCCGTACTACCTCGATGGTGCCTTGGTGCGCAAGGACATCACCGAGGGCAAGGCCGGCGTTCCGCTGACCCTCCGCCTGACCGTCGTCGACGCCACCGACGGCTGCACCCCGGTCAAGGGCGCGGCGGTCGAGATCTGGCACTGCGACGCCTGGGGCTACTACTCCGGTTACACCACCGCCAACCCCGGCGGCTCCGCCCCCGCGGAAAGCGAGGAGGGCGACTCCGCCAACGACCAGACCTACCTGCGCGGTTACCAGATCGCCAACGCCAACGGGGTCGTCAAGTTCGAGACGATCTTCCCCGGCTGGTACACCCCGCGCACCTGCCACATCCACGTGAAGGTGCACACGGGCGGCGAGAAGGAGGACGGCACCTACGAGGGCGGCATCGTCAACTACACCGGCCAGCTGTTCTTCGACGACGACATCGCCGAGGAGATCTTCGCGCTGGAGCCCTACTCGAAGCACACCGGCAGCTACACCGTCCTCGCCGACGACATGGTGTACGACGGCGGCGGCGCTTCCAGCGGGCTGCTGACCCTGAAGGCGGTGCACAAGAAGGACCCCTCGAAGGGCTACAAGGGCTCGCTGACCCTGGGCATCGACCCGGACGCCGAGAACACGGGCGCCGGCAGCGGCGGTGGCGGTACGCCGCCGAGCGGTGCCCCGAGCGACGCGCCGACGGGCACCCCGCCGAGCGACGCTCCGACCGACAGCGCCTCCCCCTCGGCCTCCGCCTCCTCCTAAGGTAAGGAACATGACAAGCCGCGAGGACGACGCGCTGGCGCTGGCCGCGGTGGCCGCGCTCACCGGGCAGCTGGCCCTGGCCCCGAAGCCGGGGCTGCCCGACCCGCGTGACCTGGACGCCCACAGCACGCGCCGGGAGCACGACAGTCTGCGCTGGTCGGCCAAGGCGCTCGCGCCCGGCCTCGCGGCGATGGCCGCCTCCGCCCGCCGTACCGGCGAACCCTCGCCGGCCCTGCGGGCGGAGCTGGGCGCGATCGGCCGGTGCACCGAGCACTCGGTCGGCCTGGCCGGCGGCGGCCACAAGGGCGCGCTGTGGGCCCTCGGCTTACTGGTCGCCGCGGCGGCCCTCGACCCGCGGGCGAAGGCCCGCGAGATCGCCGCGACGGCCCGCAGGATCGCCGCGTTCAACGACAAGGGCGCCCCCAGACGCCCCTCCCGCGGTTCGACGATCTCCGCGAAGTACGGCGCGGCCGGCGCCCGGGGCGAGGCCAGGGCCGGATTCCCGCACGTGCGCAGGGCTTTGGAGGCACTGGCGACGGCCCGCAGGGCGGGCGCCACCGAGAACGAGGCCCGCCTGGACGCCCTCCTCACCGTGATGTCCACCCTCCAGGACACCGAACTCCTCTACGAAACAGGTCCGTTGGGCCTGCGCCACGTACAGGCGGGCGCGCGGGGAGTGCTGGAGGCGGGCGGCACGTCGACGAAGGCGGGCGCGGAGGCCCTGACAGCCCTGGACGCCGACCTGCACGACCGAGGCTGGAGCCCAAGAGGAAGCGCGGGCCTGCTGGCCGGCGCACTGTTTCTGGACGCCTTGTCTGGAGCGCCCCTTTAGGGGCGCGGGGAACTGCGCGACCAGCCCCCACACACCCGCAGAACGCGACGATGGCCGGGCACCCACCCAGGTACCCGGCCATTCATCTCACGTCAGCTCTTCAGAGAGGCCATCCAGGCTTCCACCTCGTCCGACCGCCGGGGCAGCCCCGCGGACAGGTTCCGGTTCCCGTCCTCGGTCACGAGGATGTCGTCCTCGATCCGCACGCCGATCCCCCGGTACTCCTCCGGCACGGTGAGGTCGTCGGCCTGGAAGTACAGCCCCGGCTCGACGGTGAGCACCATCCCCGGCTCCAGGACGCCCTCCACGTACGTCTCGGTCCGCGCGGCGGCACAGTCGTGGACGTCCAGGCCGAGCATGTGCCCGGTCCCGTGCAGCGTCCACCGGCGCTGCAGGCCCAGCTCCAGCACCCGCTCCACCGGCCCCTCCACGAGCCCCCACTCGACGAGCCGCTCGGCCAGCACCCGCTGTGCGGCATCGTGGAAGTCGCGGTACTTGGCACCCGGCTTCACCGCCGCGATGCCGGCCTCCTGGGCGTCGTACACGGCGTCGTAGATCTTCTTCTGGAGCTCGCTGTACGTGCCGTTGACCGGCAGGGTGCGTGTGACGTCGGCGGTGTACAGGCTGTGCGTCTCGACGCCGGCGTCCAGGAGCAGCAGCTCGCCGGAGCGCACCGGCCCGTCGTTGCGGACCCAGTGCAGCGTGCAGGCGTGCGGGCCGGCTGCGCAGATGGAGCCGTAGCCGATGTCGTTGCCCTCCACGCGCGCGCGGAGGAAGAACGTGCCCTCGATGTACCGCTCGCTGGTGGCCTCGGCCTTGTCGAGGACCTTCACGACGTCCTCGAAGCCGCGCACGGTCGAGTCGACGGCCTTCTGGAGCTCGCCGATCTCCCACTCGTCCTTGAGCAGGCGGGCCTCGGAGAGGAAGACGCGCAGTTCCTCGTCGCGCTCGGCGGTGACCTTGTCGGTCAGCGCGGCCTCGATGCCGGCGTCGTACCCGCGCACGACGCGGACCGGGCCGGTCGCCTCGCGCAGCTTGTCGGCCAGCTCGCGGACGTCGGCGGCGGGGATGCCGTAGAGCGTCTCGGACTCGGTCAGGGAGTGGCGGCGGCCCACCCACAGCTCGCCCTGCCCGGAGAGCCAGAACTCGCCGTTCTCACGGTCGGAGCGGGGCAGCAGGTAGACGGTGGCCACATGGCCGTCGCCCTTCGGCTCCAGGACGAGTACGCCGTCCTCGGTCTGGTTGCCGGTGAGGTAGACGTACTCGACCGACGCACGGAACGGGTACTCCGTGTCGTTCGAGCGGGTCTTCAGGTTGCCTGCCGGGATCACCAGGCGCTCGCCCGGGAAGCGGGCGGACAGCTCCGCGCGGCGGCGGGCGGTGTGCCCGGCCTGCTCGACGGGCTCGAGGCCGCGCAGCTCGGTGTCGGCCCAGCCGGACTTCATGCTGTCGGCGAGCTCGTCGGACACGCCCGGGTACAGGCCGTTCTTGCGCTGCTTGATCGGCTCTTCGTCCGCCGCGTCAGCGGCATGGTCGAGCACACTTTCCGGGGTCTCCGGGAGCTCGTCGGCCACGTTCATCCTCCTCGACACTGCTGTGGATCCCGTCCATCGTACGTTCGTACCGAACGGCGTCCCAGGGACCGGGGACCCATGGCCGTATGAAGGGGGTCGGCCTCCGTCTGCTGACTGGCCGGTCAGTCGAACCGGGCGGCCAGCAGGACGACGTCCTCCTCGCTCTCCGCCGTGTCCAGGCCGTCCGGCAGCACCGTGCGCAGCACGTGGTCGGCGACCGCCCCCGGGTCGTGGCGCAGCGCCCGCGGGATGCTCGCGGCGGCCGTGTGCAGGCGCGCGAAGGCGCGGTCCATGGGGTCGCCGGTGCGGTGCAGCAGCCCGTCGGTGTACAGCAGAACCGTCTCTCCCGCCGCGGCCTGGATCTCCACGCTCGGCGCCTCCCAGCAGGCCAGCATCCCGAGCGGCGCGGACACCGAGGTCTCCGCGAACTCGGTGCGGTGCGGACCGATCAGCAGCGGCGGGCTGTGGCCGGCCCCGGCCAGGGTGACCTTGCGCAGCGCGGGTTCGCAGTACGCGAACAGGGCGGTGGCGGAACGGGCCGGTTCGGTCAGCCTGAGCAGCAGTTCGAGGTCGGAGAGGACCGCGACCGGGTCCTCGCCCTCCATCACCGCGTAAGCCCGCAGGGAGGCCCGCAGCCGGCCCATCGCGGCGACCGCGCTGGGCCCGGAGCCGGTCACCGAGCCGACCGCGAGACCGAGGGCGGCGTCCGGCAGCGGCAGCGCGTCGTACCAGTCGCCGCCGCCGCGCGGGCCGGTCCGGTGCCGGGCGGCCAGCTGGACGCCGCCCACCCGGGGCAGCCGGGACGGCAGCAGTTCCTCGGCGATGGTCGCCATGCACGCGCGCGTGCGCTGCACCTCGAGGAGCCGCACCAGGTGCTCGGCGGCGTGCCGGACGTACAGGCCGATGAGGTGGCGCCGCCGCTCGTTCGGTTCGGCCGGTTCGTCGTAGAGCCAGACGACCGCGCCGAGACGGGCGCCCGCGTCGGCGGCGAGGGGGAGCGCGTAGCTGGCGGCGTAACCGAGGCGGGCGGCGACCTCCCGGTGTCGCGGGTCGAGGCCGTCCTCGGCGAACAGGTCCGGGTGCGCGATCTCGCCGGCGGTACCGCTGTCGTACGGCAGCGCGCCGCGCGGGACGGTCTCCAGGTGGCCGAGGTCCGCGGGACCCAGGCCGAGGCCGATCGTGGTCCGCGGCCCGAGGCCGTCACCGGGCTCCAGCGCTACGAGGCCGCGCCGGGCGCCCACGAGGGCGGCACCGGCGCGCAGCAGCTCCTGGAGGGCGGGCTCCAGTCCGTCGGTCCGGGCGAACCGTTCGGTTAGTTCATGGAGGGTGGTGAGGTCGGAGACCCAGCCGGCCAGCCGGTCCTGGAGGAGGGTGCCGGGGGCCGGGACGGCGGGGGCCTTCGGGACGGAAGGTGCGCCCGGGGCGGGGGGAATCGGCGCGACAGTGTGTGCGGGCGTGGGAACCGTTGAATCGATTCCAGCCACTTTCGGAGGGTGCGGGGCGTTCATCGCGTCCGGCTTTCAGACCTGTGCGTACTGCTCAAAAGCATCGCAAACCCCCATGTCTTTCTGCGCCGCCGGCAGTGTCTCCACATGTACACGCACTCGTAAGGAGATGTCCAGCATTGTCCTGCTGGGATTCCTGGTGTCCGTGGGACCTTGTGGAGGTGTCTCCCGGACGGCTTGCACAAAAGCAAAGTTGGCTTAAAACTGACTCGGGCAACGGTTCATTGCGGTCGACTGGCCTTGCTCCACGGAGCGTCACAACGGTCGTGATGGGTACGTACTCGGTGAAGGCCAGGGGTGGTTGGGGAGCACCCGGAACCTGGCGACGGACCCGGGCGTCTTAACCACCGACGACCGTGCCCCATCCTCCCGTGGCGGAGGCGGAGAGAAACACTCGGAACGGCAAAACGCCAGACTTCGCCACCCCCGCGCCGTGTCCGTGGTTTTGATAGAGGCAGTACGGGACGCGGGTGCGGCCCCCGCTCGACCCCCTGGGGTTCCCCTTGCCCGGCGCAAGGGTGTGATGCGCCAACAGGTACGCACAGTGAAGTGATCGACACATGGTGTGATGTGGTCCTCGGTGTTGCCAGCGGTGCAACGGAAAGGAACGAGCGCTCATGCGCGAGATCCTCAAAAGGCGACGCAGGCTCCTGTCCAAGCGCAACGACAAGGGGCCTGAGTTCCTCGGCGCGGCCCTGACCTTCGCGACGGAATGGCAGTGGCCCGTACTTCCGGGAGTGGCCCCGGATCCGCAGGGCCGGGCCCGGTGCGCCTGCCCCGACCCGGAGTGCACGGTGCCCGGCGCGCACCCCTTCGACCCCGGTCTGCTCGCCGCCACCACCGACGAGCGCATGATCCGCTGGTGGTGGGGCAACCGGCCGACGGCCCCGATCGTGCTCGCCACCGGAGCGGCCGGCGGCAAGGCGCCCTGCGCGGTCAGCCTGCCCGCGCTCGCCGCCTCCCGCGCGCTCACCCTCCTCGACCGCCGCGGCATGCGCCTCGGCCCGGTGGTGGCGGCGCCCAACCGCTGGGCGCTGCTCGTCAAGCCGTACTCCATGGAGCAGTTGGGCGAGTTGCTGTACGCCAAGGACTTCGTCCCCGGCTCGCTGCGCTTCCACGGCGAGGGCGGCTATCTCGCCCTGCCGCCCTCGGAGACCGGGCAGGGCGCCATCCGCTGGGAGCGGGCTCCACTGCCCGGCTCGGCCAAGCCCTGGGTGCCCGATGTGGAGGCCGTGGTGGACGCCGTGGTCGACGCCCTCACTCGTACGGGTGTGAGCGCACCCGAGTTGTGAGGATGTCGGGCGCGCGCGCGTGGCTTGTCCCGTCGTGGTCGTTATCTTCCGCTACATGAACGTACGTCTGCTCGCCCTCGCGGGCGTCGTGGTGTGCGCGGTCGCGCTGCCGCTGACCGTGGCTTCCGCAGGGCAGGTGGGCGACGCCGCCGCACGCCCCTCCGATCCGTCCGGGCGGCGCGACGACGCGAAGCTGCC
Organism: Streptomyces arenae; assembly: GCF_022343545.1. Lineage (NCBI taxonomy): Bacteria > Bacillati > Actinomycetota > Actinomycetes > Kitasatosporales > Streptomycetaceae > Streptomyces > Streptomyces arenae. The sequence continues at coordinate 170,277 of NZ_JAKQYH010000018.1, read as the reverse complement.
GGTGCCCGCCCGCTCCCCTCTGGTGCTCGGGCTGGGCCTGGCCACGGCCGCCCGCTGCGGTCCCGAACTCACCTCGCCCGACGGCGTCGAGGCGCAGACCTGTGTGATGACCCAGGGCGCGGACACCTGGGCGCGCACCTACTACCGCAACGCCACCGGGGCCGGCCTGGACTCCGTGCTGAGTCTGATGGGCCCGCACGGCCACACCGTGCAGACGCACTGCGACGCCGGCGCCGACGACGAGCCCGCCACCTGTGAGACACCCCGGGAACACACGCGGGGCGCGCTGGACGCCTACACGGCCGTCTCGGAGTTCGCGGCGCGGGACGACGACGGGCCACTGCTGCTGCGCTCGGCGAGCAACTCCGGGAGCGACTCCCGGAGCGGCTCCGCAGGCAACTCCGGGAGTGACTCCGCGGGCGACTCCGGGAGTGACTCCGCGGGCGACTTCGGGAATGACTCCGCGGGGAACTCCGTGAGCGACAAGCCCGGGGGCGCGTCCGCCAGCGGTTACGAGGCGGGCCGGCGGGGTGGTGCCGGCGGCAATTCCGGGGGCGGCACCGGCATCGGTTCCGCGGATGTTCCCGAGGCCGGCCCCGCGGTGTCGTCAGGCAGCAACTCGAAGTCAGCTCACGGAAGTTGACGCTTCACTGTGGTCCGTACACCGGACGCGGGCATGAAAAAGGCCCGGTTGCTGGCGACGGGGGATGCACCAGCAACCGGGCTACTGAGACCGTAACAAGAGATCGGCGGTTCGCAAATTCGATCTCGGCTATTCGGACACGTATTTGCTTGCCACGTAGGGAAGTTGTGACAGGAGTCACCTGAGCCGACGGACCTGGCACGGCTGACCGGTCGGTCAGCCGCGCCCCGCGTCCGCGCTGATCGTCAGCTGAGCGTGACCTGCCGGTTGGTGAGCCCGCCACGGGCCCGCCGCTCGTCCGCCGTGAGCGGTGCGTCCGAGGCCAGGGCGGCCGTGAGCCGCTCGGCGAACTCCGCGGCCGGCTTCTCCACGTCCTCCGCGCCGACCCCGCTCGGCAGGTCCCAGACCGGCACGGTGAGCCCGTGGGCACGGAAGGAACCGACCAGCCGGGTGCCCTCGCCGAGGCTCGAGCTGCCCGCCGCGTGCAGCCGCGCGAGAGCGTCCAGAAGCTGCTCCTCGGCATACGGCATGACCCAGCGCAGGTGGTTCTTCTCCGGCGTCTCGCACCAGTAGGCGGAGTCCACGCCGGTCAGCTTCACCGTCGGGATGGCCGCGGCGTTGGCCCGCTCCAGGGAGGCGGTCACGTCCGGGGTGGCGTTCTCCGCGTCCGGCACCCAGAACTCGAAGCCCTCGTGCACAACTGGCTCGAACGCGCCCTCGGGGTCGAGTAGGTCCTGCAACCGGGGGCCGTCGGCGGGTGCCCGGCGGCCCTGCACCGGGGTGCCCGGCTCGGCGGCCAGCGCGCGCTGGAGGATGTCGGCGAGGTCGCGGCTGATGTCACCGGACGCCGTGTCGTTCTGCAGGCCGAGCAGGACCGAGCCGTCGTCGCGGCGCAGGGCCGGCCAGGCCATCGGCAGCACCGTCGCGAGCGTGACCGACGGGACGCCCTCGGGGAGGCCGTCCTTCAGGGTGAGCTCGACGGTGGCGGCGGGCACCAGCTCGCGCAGCGCGACCCAGTCGCCCTCGCCCGCCAGCCCCTCGAACGGGCGGTGCACCAGCTCGGTCGCCGCGTGCGCGGCCGCGCGGCCGTGGCACGCCTTGTAGCGCCGGCCGCTGCCGCACGGGCAGGGTTCGCGGGCGCCGACTACCGGGATCTCAGCGTCGCTGAGCTGCGGCCGCGTGGCCTTCGTCTGGGGTCGCTTCTTGGCCATCTGGGTGTCTCCCGGTTACGGCTCGTCTCGTACTGGCGGGAGCCTAGCCGTTCGCGCCCCGGACCACGGGAACCTGTGGACAGAGGCGCGGTGGGAAGCGGTCCGGAAAGGGCCGATCGTGGACGGGGCGCCGGGGAAGGCGGCCCCGTCCGGTCTGCCGGGCATGTCCGTCGCGCCGAACGCGTCCGGGGTATGTGGCTCCCGGTGCGGCGAGCGTGTCCGGGGTATGCGGCTCCCGGTGCGCCGAACGCGTCCGGGTCAGTCCAGGTCGTCGAACGCGTCCGTGAAGTCCAGGTCGGTGAGTTCCGGGCCCGCGGGTGTCGCGACGTGTGCGGCGAAGGTGTCGTGGCGGTCCCGGGTGCGGGGGACGCGCGCGTCCTCGTGCACCACGACCCAGACGGTCACCTCGCCTCGGGCGTCGTCCCGGACACCCCAGTCGTCGGCGAGCGCGGTGATGATGTTCAGCCCGCGGCCGCCGTGTGCCGTGACCGAGGGCGTCATGGGGGCCGGCCGGGTCGGTCCGCCGCCGTCCGTGACCTCGACGACCAGCCGTCCGCGTGGGTCCACCCGCCAGGCGGCCCGGACGTCACCGTCTCCGGCCAGGGCGTCCCCCAAGGGGCGCCCGTGCTTGCAGGCATTGCTCAAAAGCTCGGAAAGGATCAGTACGGCATCATCGATGACCGCTTCCGACAGGCCGCCCGTGCGCAACTGGTCGCGCATACGGTGTCGCGCCTTCCCCACGCCCGCAGGGCCATGGGGAACGGCCATGCTCGACGACGTGGGCACCTCCTGTGCCACCACCAACGCCACCCCCGAGACCTCCTTTGCCCCACGCCACGGTGTGGATGCCCCATCGGCCTGAACCGGAAACCGGCCAATGAATGTCCGGTGACGCATTCGAAACGAGCGAATACGTACCGAACGCGCCGGAGCACTCCCTGTGACGGGTCGTCGCCGCGTCCCCCAGACACGGCTTCGTATGGCTTGATTTCATTGGTGTGGCCGAAAGTGAGAATGGTGCGAGTGGGGCGCCTGGGTCAAGAGGTGCGAGACGTCCTTTACGTGTCTCTTTATCTGAGACATATTCAGCTCACCGTCCCAGCCGGCGCAGCACCGCCGCGGGCCGGTTGGTGATGATCGCGTCGATGCCGAGCTCCACGCACAGGTCCACGTCCTCCGGCTCGTTCACCGTCCACACGTGCACCTGGTGGCCGTTGCGCTTCAACCGCTCGATGTACGAGGGGTGGTTGCGCACGATCCGGATGGAGGGGCCCGCGATCCGCACACCGGCCGGCAGCCGCCCGTCACGCAGCCGGGGCGAGAGGAACTGCAGCAGGTAGACCGTCGGCAGGGTCGGCGAGGCCGCCCGTACCCGGTGCAGCGACCGCGCGGAGAAGCTCATGACGCGCACCGGCGAGTCGGCCGCCGTGGCCGGGGCGTCCAGCCCGAACCGCTTCAGCAGTGTCAGCAGCCGGTCCTCCACCTGGCCCGCCCACCGGGTGGGGTGCTTGGTCTCGATCGCCAGCTCCACCCGCCGCCCGGCGTCCGCGACCAGCTCCAGCAGCCGTTCCAGCGTCAGTACGGAGGTGTCCTCGCGGTCCTCCGGCCGGAACTCCCAGTCGGGCTCCTCGTCCCGCCCCCGCCAGGCCGGGCTCTTCTTCCACGCGCCGAAGTCCAGGGCGGCCAGGTCCGCGAGTTCCAGGGCCGAGACCGCGCCCCGTCCGTTGGACGTACGGTTGACCCGTCGGTCGTGCACGCACACCAGGTGTCCGTCGGCGGTCAGGCGAACGTCGCACTCCAGGGCGTCGGCGCCGTCCTCGATGGCCTTCTTGTAGGCGGCCAGCGTGTGCTCGGGGGCGTCCTCGGAGGCTCCGCGGTGGGCGACGACCTGGATGCGATGCTGTGGTGCGTGGGTCACCGCGACATGGTGCCACCGCCAAGGGGTACCCGGGGGCATCCCCGATGCCAGCAAAGGGAACTTTTGTCGGACAGGCCCTATGTAAAGGTTGTCCGTGTACCCACAGCCACCGCTTATGGTGCTCTGACGGCCTGTGGGAAAAGCTGACGGCATACAAAAGCACATGCACAGCTGAATCGCGCCGGACCGACAACAAGCGTGAACGAGCGTGACCGAGTGCGACCGACAAAAACAGCCGTGGACCGAGGAGAGAAGCTGTGAGCACCGAGAACGAGGGCAACCCGGTACCCCCGGCCCCGTCCACACCTCCAGTGCCGCCGGCGACTCCCGCTGCCTCCCCGCAGCCTGCCGCTTCCGAGGGGGACGCGCCGACCGCACCGATCCCGCCGGCCCCCCAGGGCGCTCCCGCCCCGGCCGCGGGTGACCCGTACGCGGCCGCACCGCCGGCACCCGAGGGCGCCTGGCCGCCCCCGCCGCCCGCGACCCCTTCCTACGCGGACGCCGGAGCGGGTGCCGGAGCCGGCTGGGGTTCGCCGTACGACCAGCAGCACCACCCGTACCAGCAGCCGCAGCCCGCGCCGAAGAAGGGCAGCGGACGCGGCGGCCTGATCGCCGCCGTCCTGGTGGCCGCGCTGGTCGCGGGCGGTGCCGGCGGCGGTCTCGGCTACACGCTGGCCAAGAACAACGACGACAGCGGCTCCACGACCGTCTCCGCGTCCACCGACAGCGGTGTCACCCAGGTCAAGCGCGCCGCCGGCACCATCGCGGCGGTCGCGAACAAGTCGCTGCCCAGCACGGTCACCATCGAGGCCGAGTCCACCAGCGGCGACGGCGGCACCGGCACCGGGTTCGTCTTCGACACCCAGGGCCACATCGTCACGAACAACCACGTGGTGGCCGACGCCCTCGACGGCGGCAAGCTGACCGCGACCTTCCCGAACGGCAAGAAGTACGACGCCGAGGTCGTCGGCCACGCGCAGGGCTACGACGTCGCGGTGATCAAGCTCAAGAACCCGCCGTCGGACCTCAAGCCGCTGCCCCTGGGCGACTCCGACAAGGTGGCCGTCGGCGACGAGACGATCGCGATCGGCGCCCCCTTCGGCCTGTCCAACACCGTCACCACGGGCATCATCAGCGCCAAGAACCGCCCGGTCGCCTCCAGCGACGGCAGCGCCTCCAGCAAGGCGTCCTACATGAGCGCCTTGCAGACCGACGCCTCCATCAACCCGGGCAACTCCGGCGGTCCGCTGCTGGACGCCACGGGCGCGGTGATCGGCATCAACTCGGCGATCCAGTCCGCCTCCAGCGGCGGCCTGGGCAGCACCGGGCAGTCGGGCTCGATCGGCCTCGGCTTCGCCATCCCGATCAACCAGGCCAAGTACGTGGCCCAGCAGCTGATCAAGACCGGCAAGCCGGTGTACGCGAAGATCGGCGCCTCGGTGTCCCTGGAGGACTCGTCGAACGGCGCCCAGATCACGGACTCCGGCTCGGGAGGCTCCGCCGCGGTCGAATCGGGCGGCCCCGCCGCCAAGGCCGGACTCAAGCCCGGCGACGTCATCACCAAGCTGGACGACTCGGTGATCGACAGCGGCCCGACCCTGATCGGCGAGATCTGGACCCACCAGCCCGGTGACAAGGTGGAGATCACCTACAAGCGGGGCGGCTCGGAACACACGGTCACCCTCACCCTCGGCTCCCGAGTGGGCGACAACTGACTCCCACCCGCCCGCACGAACCGGTTACCCTGTTCCCCGCGCCGATCTCGATCAGCGCGGGGTGGGTTGCCCGAGCGGCCTAAGGGAACGGTCTTGAAAACCGTCGTGGCAGCGATGTCACCGTGGGTTCAAATCCCACACCCACCGCAGCAGGTCAGAGACTTGCAGGTCAGAAGGGGTGCCACTCTCCGGAGCGGCACCCCTTCGGCATGACCGTGTCTCACCCTGATTCGCCGGTATCCCGGTTTTGACCAGCATGTGCGGCCAACCTGCGGCCAGGATTTACGGCCCCCGCGTCGAACCGGATGCACTGCTGGGAAGGTCGTCATCGTGGGTGTCGGCTATGAGTTCGGCGAGGGTGAAGTGGGCCTCGTAGTTCGACCATCGGCTTTCGACGCGCACGACGTAGCTGCGCTCGGACACGCGGAAGACCCGTCTTCTCTCACGGCGACGTCCTGCTTCGGTTAAGGCTTCTGCACAGGTGTCGACGATCCGCAGCATCACGGCAAGGGCTTGCGCCTCGGTCCCTTCCACCTCCTTATGGATGTTGTACCGGAAGGCTTCCGCCTCACCGTCAGCCTTCACGATGGCCCATCGAGGCATGGTGTTCTCCAGTCCGTGAGACGACGCGAGCTGCGTAGTCACTAGCCGCGTCGCACAGTCGGTCCGCACGCGACTTCGGGCGTGGAGACCTTGGCGCGGGGAGATTAACGGAAGAGGAAGGGCTCAGGGCCTGCCTTTTGGATCTTCAGTGCTCGCGAGGCTCCTATAGCGGGCCCTACCGGCGAGCGAATAGCGGACGCGCGTGAGCCCCCTCCCTACCGCTGTGGCGGGGAGGGGGCTCGCGCGCGTGGACGTTAGTTGCGGCTGCGCTCGTCCTGGTGGTGGCCGGCTGGGGTCATCCCGCTTCCGCGCCGGTCGAGGGCCTTCGGGGGTTCCGGCTTCTTGCGGGGGATCCAGATGCAGTCGAGTACGACGACGGTGGTGAAGACGGCGGCGGCGGTGCGGATGCCGTACTGCTGGTCGAGCATCCAGGCTTGGGCGGTGGCGAGGAGGGTGATGGCGGGGGTGGGGCGTGTCCACATGACGCCCAGGGGGCGCCAGGCTCGTGGTTCCATGGGTGTGTCCTTCCGGAGTCTTCGCGGTTTTCGGGTGCAGGACGTCGCGGGGGGTCGCCTGTGCCGGGCGGCCCCCCGCTTGTGCGTTGGGGAGTCTTCAGGCCATGCCGTCGTCGCGGGGTGCGGGGGCCTGATGTCGTACGACGGTATGCGATCGGATCTGGCCTTGACTCCATCAAGGGTTTCTGTTGGCCAACTGGCGCGGATCCGCGCCGATGATCTTCGACAAAGTTGCAGGTCAGAGATTTTCTGACATCGGTGTTGGACTGTGACAGCTGATCAAATCCGCAGGTGGGAAATGGCCCGCTTCAGGCTTTCCTAGGTTGGCCGGAAGTGTTCGGTCTGCCCGGTCTCGGTGACCGACCTATCCGGTGTTGGGCGGTGGGTTCAGTGAGGTCCGGGTGATCCGGCAGGTGGCTCAGACCTTTCTTGATGCGGGCCAGGGTGCTACGGGTGCCGCCTGTCGGGATCTGGTGTATCCGGTCGTTCGATCACCGTCAATGCACGCTCTGCTACGCTACGTAACTTCCAGAGCGCCGACGAGCACGGATTCGTTCGGGCGGACGGTTCGTGCGCGCTGACGTTGACGTTAGGCGATCAAATCAGGCCCTGGCTTTGGTGGGAGTTTTCCTCGGCCACTCGTTGCGATCTTGCGGGGCGATCTGCGCGGATCGCCAGGGAGTTCTCGCAGGTCAGAGGGTCTAGAGGGTTTCCTTCAGACATTGTGTGATCGCACAAAACCTCAGCCAGCAGCCGGAGTTGAGGCTTGGCGAGAAATCGACTCCACTCGAATCGGCATGGATCGCCAGATCGAGCGCCGAATGTCCTGTGTCACCGAACCTTGAGCATCTGCCATCGAAGTCTGAGCGGCGAAACTGCAGGCCATCGCCGCCCAGGCACTTAACCGCGAGTGGGCGCCACAGTGTCATCACCGACGGACCGCGCCTACGGTGACGAGATCCCGCCGGGCTACATGTCCTGGCCGGTGTACTCACTCGTGACCATTACATGTAGGGAGCTCCCGCACTGCTTGCAATGGCGGTCCTCGTACTGATAGCTCATCCTGTTGTCCGGGCCACCGCCCCAGTAGCGGGCCATCACCCTGTAGCGGGTGTGCGGGCAGCTATCTCGATGGTGCTCATAGGAGAAGAGACGCCTCAGCCACATTTTGAGCGGGTTCATGGTGCCCCCACTTGGCCTATGGGATACCCGTGCCTCTACGTCCAGGATGACTCATCAGGCGCGCGCACCGATCGTCGGCGACCTGGAAGCTCTACGGCCCAGCGGCCCCCCTTGGTGACTCGCGTGGAGGAGCGGAGACGACATCCAGGACTCAGTGTGGGCAGCTGAGCGGCACACTCAAACTTCGGTGACACGAACTCGCATCTGTCAAAGTTCGATGGCGCACGCCCAAGATTCATTGACACAGGACACCGAGGCGCGCCAGTACGACAGGGTCGTCACAGCCTAGAATCGAACGCGTGACCGATAACCCGCCTTCTCGCCTCGATCTGCTGCTCTTCGCACGCCGTGTGGTGGTGCAGCAGGCGACGGCGAGCTTGCGGCAGATCGACGGCTGGATCGCGGAGGAGGAACGGCGGGAGGCGGAGCGGCGCCGGGGGGAGGAGGCGCGGCCGGCTGAGGCCGAGTGGCTGGTGCAGTGCGGGCTGAACCGGCGGAACGTGGATGCGGTGCACGTGGGTGACTGCTGGGCGGCGAAGAAATCCGGCCGGTGCCGTCCGGTGACCCGGGCGCAGGCGCTGGAGGCTCTGCGGCAGCAGGTGAAGGCGTGCATGCACTGCCGTCCTGATACGACGCTCGGCGTGCTGGACTGACCGCGCAGCGAGAGGCCCCCGCCCGAGTTCGGGCGGGGGCCTCTCGCTGTGTCAGCTCTCGTCGGCGACGGCCGCGGCGGCGCGTTCGCGCGCGAGCTGGTCGCGTTCGTCGACCCCCAGACGCCGTCTCGGTAGTCGTTGGCGATGGCGTAGTCGGTGCGGGCGTCGCGGACGGGGCAGCGGGCGCACATGGCCTTGGCTTCGGTCGTCTTCTCCTTGAGGGGGGACGAACAGGTCCGGTCGTTCTTTGCAGGGGGTGTCGGGGCGGGTGCAGGAAACGGTGGTGCCGCTCGGGGCTCGGCGCCCTATCCTGCTCTGTTCGCTTACAGAGGGGGTAGCACGTCGTGAATAGCCTGATAGATCCGCTCGACGAGGGTCAGCAGTGTCTCGTTGACATCGTCTGGTCGACGTTCGCTGAGCACGGGCGGTTCCCCGCGTTCTTCTACGTGGAGTATGTGATGCGGCGCAACGGGCACGACGCGGCCGCCGTGCTCAGCAGCTTCCCTGCGGTGGGCACGCTTCTCACCCGCCGCTATCGGGCGGTCGATTGGTGGGGAGCTGGTCACAGCCCCGACCGTGATGGGCCAGTCGTCCTGACGATGGCTGGGCTGTATCACGTTCACGATGACCCGACGGCCAAGGTGATCAGGGATGCCCTGCTTGCGTTCATGCGGGAGTGCAGTCGGGAACAGGAGGCGATTCTGGCCTCGCCGTTCACCATGCCGCCCGTTGATCTCGATCTGGATATGTACGTGAAGGTGGCCGGTGTTCCGGGGGCCTACGTGGGGCACATGGCGGAGGTGGCCAAGCATGAGTGGCCTGGAGTCCGCTACAACGAGGGGAGCAGGTCCGGCCATTTGGGCTGGCTGGGCGAGGTCGAGTTCGCCACGGTCGAGGACTATCTGGTCTCGGTCAGTGCAGCGCTGTCGCCGCCCGAGCCGCCGGCCGCGCTGTCGTACGCCGAGCCGCGTGCTCTCCTGCGGGCGATCAACTTCCTCGACGTGACGAGTGAACTCGTCCTCGGTAGTCGGCTCGTGGCTCGACCGCCGATGGACCGGTCCAGTCTCCTGGCCCTGGATGTCGAGGACGAGGCCGGGTTCCATGCTGGCCTGGTGGTGCTGACGGAGATCCTTCGTGACTTCAAGGTGCCGGGCTCGACCCCTCCCTCTGGGCTCGGTCGCCTCGAAAGTCACCTCGTCGGGCTGCTGCCCACGATCGACCGGGCCGTAGTTCATCAGGCTGTGGAGCGCCTTGACCAGATCCGGATTGTGCGGAACTCGGCCGTGCACCCCAAGCCGTCTTCCCGGCTCCTCACTGCTCACCAGGCGCTCGGCCTGCCTTTCCCGGTTCGGGATTTCGCAGCCGCCTGGGACAGCGTCCGTGCCCATGCCGAGCGGGAGCTGAGTCGCGTCCAGGAGGCGGTCCAGGCCGCGCGTCCGTGAGTCGGACTGCGGGCGGCCCGCGCGTGGTCGGTCTACTCTGCAGGGCCCCGCTCGGATGAGGCGGGGCTCATGGGCGTCAGTCCGTGGCGTATGCAGTGGCTCTGTTTCACGAGAAACGACAGCATCTGTTCACCGGTTTGGACGGCACCGGCGTTGCGTGAAAAGTCCCGTCGTTCGCCCGAAGGGCGGGCCGCGCGGCGTCAGGTGCGTGCTCTCGGCGTGCCGGGCGGAAGTCCTCGTACTGGATGTACTTGGGCTTTCGCCCGGTGCGGCGAGTGGGGGTCCCCCCGGCCGGAGGCTGGGGGAGCGTGCATGGCGTCGCGCGGCAGGCGGGACTTTCGCAACACGCCCTAGGCCTCGTGCTCGGCCAAGCCCTGCTCGATCAGCGTGTTCATCCGTTCCTCCTCGCCGTCCAGAACCTTGGCGTAGTAGCGCTGGAGTACGGCCACGCTCTGCCCTGCCCGGCGGGCAGTCTCGGCGAGGCTCACTCCGGAGCGGAGCCAGAAGGACACGCACGCGTGCCGCAGGTCGTACGGGATGGCGGCCAGGGGAGATGCCACCTGCGCGGGCGTTAGCGCCTGGCGGCGAGCCTCCTTCCACACCGCTCCGTACTCCTGCGATCGGATGGGGCCGCCCCGAACCGCGCTGAACAGACGGCCCTCAGCGGTTGTCCCGAACGCTTCGAGATGGGCGCGCAGGATGGCGACCAGGACCGGCGGGATGGGTACCGGCCGGACGGCACGGCGGGCCCGGTGCTTGAGCTGCCTTTCTTCGTACGGCTTGCCATCGTCGGTCCAGGCGGATCCCACCTGGGGCCGGGCGCCGGCGAGCATGAGCCGTCCCCAGCCTTCCGTGGGCAGGTCGCACTGATCAGCGCTCAGCATGGACACTTCCTCGGGTCGCAGTGCCGCGTAGTACATGCACGCGAAGAACGCGACCAGGTGGGCGCCACGCTGACCCTGGGCACGGACCGCGTCCAGCAGCATCCGTGCCTGTGCAGGAGTGGCGACGCTGCGGACGTCCAGCTCTTCTACGGCCTTGGGAGTCTCCCAGTGCACCCGGTGAAGAGGGTTGGCGGGCAACAGCTCCTGCTCCACAGCGAGGCGAAGACAGTTACTCAGAACCGCCCGACGGCGCCGGAACGTGTTCGCCGCGGCTGCCTTGCCGTTCTGGCGTGTGGCCAGGTGCTCCAGCACCACGCGCACGCGCTTCGCGCTGTCCAGGTCGATGACGGCCGGCGAGTTGCTCGCCACCCATGCCAGCGCCTTGGCTTCCGGTTCCGGCGGGTCCTGGTCGTGGCGTCCGGCGTTGAATCCCCACTGGTAGAGCGCACGGCGCAAGAGGTCGTCCGTCGGGCGTCCCTTCCCGTCCGGGCACAGCGCCATGGTGGCGATGGTCAGGCTCTCTGCAATGCTCGCGCGGTGCTTGGCCGCTGCGGTCGGCCACTTCCGTGCAGCGTGGGCACGGGCGTGGGAGTACCAACTCGTACGGTTCCGCTCGCGCACCTCCGAGACGGGCAGTCCCGTCTCTGTGTCGAACGGCTCCCCCTTGCGGGTCGCGGTCAGCAGCTCCGCACGGCGAGCGTCCGCGAGCGTCTTGGTCGCGAACTTCTCCTGATACTCCTCACCGTCGACCAGCCAGCGCAGTTGGAACGGGGCCGCCTTGCTGGAACGCTTCCGGACGTTCCAAATGCGCACGTCGTAGCTATGCATCGTGCTCCTCACAGAGATGGGCCCCGCCGTACGGCGGGGCCCATCGGGTAGTTGAACGGTCAGGCTGCGATCTCGTGCTTTGCCCACCACGCGTCCAGGTCGCTGCGGCGACACCGGATCTGGCCGTTCGGCAGCTTGATGAGCTTGGGAGCCTTGCCGCGGGCGCGCATCCTGTAGAAGGCGGCGCGGCTCATCTCGATCTCTTCGAGGACTTCGGGGAGTTTGAGCATCTCGGGGCGAGCCATCGTTGCTACTCCTCGCTTGGAGCCTTCTGGGGAATCCGCAACATCCGCCACGCCGCAACATTGCTGGTCAGCGGCTTGAATTTGTGGCGGATGGCGATTGTGTTGCGGATAGGTGCCGCCACGGGCGGGGTGGCGGCACCTGTCGAGTGGGCAGCGTCAGCCGACGCTGCGGAGGGCGCGTGTGTCGGATTCCGCAAACATGTGGCGGGTCTCGGAAGGCGTATCCGCCACAGATTCACCCGTGTTGACCTGCGGTGTTGCGGCTGTTGCGGCTGTTGCGGATTCTCCGGGGGGAGGGGGGCAGTAGCGGGCCCACGCGTCGCTGAGATCCTCCGCGTAGTAGCCCTTCGGGGTGGTGCTGCCGACGCGGATTCCCTTGGGCTTGATCGGGGTGTTGTCGGGGCGGACGTACTGGCTGAGGAGCTTGGCCATGGCGCGGGCGGTGAGCGGCTTGATCTGCTGTCCGTCCTCGCTCATGTCGGCCCACGGCGCGTCATCGATGCCGAGCAGGACTTCGAGGATGGCGGCGGTGGGCAGCTTGTCGACCCCGCAGAACACGCGGTCGCGCAGGTCGGTCAGGAGCCGCACCCCGAGGGAGGCTTCGTCGCCTTCCCGCGCGGCCTTGATGAGGGCGACGCAGGCGGCGCGGGCTCGTTCGGGCCAGTGCCCGCCGGCCGCATCCGCCACCGCGAGCAGGGGTTCCCACACGTCGGCCGGACGGTCCGTGACACCTTCGGGCATGTCCGGCCAGGCATTCGCGATCTGGTCGTGCAACGGGGCTGCCCACTCCGCCAGCCGGTCCCGCAGGGCATGGCCCTGCTTCTCGTGGACGCGGCGCCGGTAGGGCTCGCACTTCTCGTTGGGCGCCTTCTTGCGCATCCGGATGATGACGGAGCGGGTCAGGATCGTGTCCGGCAGCGAGCCGAGCCCGGCCATGGCGACCGCGCAGAACGACGGGAGGAACGCGGCTTTCTGGTCGGAGCCGTCCCCGACGCAGCGCAGGGACTTGGCGCCGCGCCGGTAGCCGGAGTTGAGGAACCCGCGGACTTCCTCGTTCCCGCCCGCTTTCGGCCCGAATACGGTGTCGATCTCATCGAACAGCAGCGTCGGGGTGCCCTCATCTGCCGAGACGAGCCGGAACAAGGCGTTGGCGGAGGCGTTGACGGTGGTCGCGGAGCGCGGGGTGAGGGTTTCGATGATCTCCAGTGCCCGTGACTTCCCCGAGCCCGGTTCGGGGCTGAGGAAAGCGATACGGGCGGTGCCGTCGAGCGCGTCCATCAGGTGCGCGTGCGCGTCCCACAGGGTGACGGCGACGTAGGCGTGTTCGGTGGGGAAGACGTTGAAGCGGCGGTGGAAGGCTTCCACCTCATCGAGCAGTGCGGCGCCGTCGATGGGGGCGTTGGGCCTGTTCATGCGGCGTTCCTCCCTTCACGGTGGCGGGACGGGCACGGAGTGCGGTGAATCGAGGGGAAGAGCTGAAAGGACGCCCTTCGGGCGACCTTCTTTCGGCCGCCCACCGTGGTCCCGGCGCGGGCGGGCGGGGCGCCCTGCGGTCCGAACGGGGTGCAGGAGAGGCAATCCAGGAGGGGGGAGCGGGAGGTGGTCATGCGGTTTCCCGCGGTGTGGCGTGCGCGGTGATCCACTCCATGGCGCTGCGGATCGTCGTGCGGCACTCGGCAGCCGACAGGCCCGTCGACTCCCCCGCCGCCTGGATTGCCTCTTCGACCGTGTGCCGGGGGATGTGTCCCCAGGCCACGAACCGGGCCACCTTGCAGGCACTGCGGTACAGCGTGTTGTTGCGCCCGCCGGGCCCACCCTTGGCCGCCGCGGCCACGACCGCGCATTCGCGTTCCAGCGCGGTCCGGGCGGCCTTCGTGCCGTCCCGGACGGGGATCAGGGCGGGCACTGTGGCCGGTTTCGCGGGTTCGGTCAGCAGAGCGCCCAGCCATCCGGGCAGGGGCGCCACGACGGCCGCCTCGGCGACGTCGTAGGCGCCCTGGGGGGTGGTGCTGCCCGCGGCGACGACGTAGCCGCCCCAGGCCCGGGTGTCGATGTGCGGACCGAGCTTCTTCACCGTGCATTTCAGCCGGGTGCCGGGCGGGGCGGTGAAGTACAGGTGTTGGCCCCCGCTGGGAGTCCGCACCCGGTAGGTGAGCGGGAAGGGCTGACCGGCGCGCTCGCAGAGCGCGTTGAAAGAAGTGGCGCCGTCAGGCGCTCCTTCCTGCTCTTGTGGTTTCGGCACGTCCAGGTCGACCACGAGCAGACCGGCCGGGCCGGTCGCGATCCCCACGTTGTAGGCGCGGTTGGCCCACGCGGTCTGGATCAGGTCGGGGTCGGTGGTGGCACGCTGCTCCGGGGTGCGGTGCCCGCCCGCGCACCGCCCGATCCGGGGGCAGTCGCGTTCGGGGTGCCCGGAGGGGCGTTTGGTGCCGGGGTGTAGGGGGATGACGGGCCAGCCGCGCTCTGCGGACAGCAGCGCGGCGGCCAGCAGGTGCAGGCTTTCCAGGGCCACGGTCACCGGCTGGTTCATGCTGCGGTCATCCGCTCGCGGGATGGCGGCGGGTTGGGTCATGCTGGATGCCTCCAACAGGTCTGTTGTGGACTGGTTGGCCGGGGCGGTCGCGTGTCTTTGGCGAGATCGGGCGACCGCCCCGGGCACGGCTAGAACGGCGGTTCGGCGTCCGCGGCGGGAGTGCCCGGGGTGTTCCACGGGTCGCCGGCCGGGGCGGCGCCGCTATTGGTGCGCTTGGCGTTGACGGTGACGGTGGTGAAGCGGACGGACGCGCCGATGTCGTCGATCTCGACGGCGAGCATGGAACGCTTCTCGCCCTGGTCGGTGGTCCAGTCGTGCTGGCGCATCCGGCCGGTGGCCACGACCCGCGAGCCCTTGCTCATGGATTCGGCGACGTGTTCGGCGAGGGTGCGCCAGGCGGCGCAGCGGTAGAAGGCGGTGGTGCCGTCCTTCCACTGGTTCGACGTGCGGTCGAAGCTGCGCGGGGTCACGGCGATGGTGAACTTGGCGAGCGCGGCGCCGCCTTCGGTGAACTTCACCTCGGGGTCGTCGGTCAGGTTGCCGACGAGGGTGATCGGGGTTTCTCCGAACGACATGATCACTCGCTTTCGGGGTTGGTGGGCTGGTGGTCGACGGTGAAGTACAGGCGCACGCGCTGCTGGTCGCGGGTGGGGTACTGCCGTCCCGGGCCGGTGCCGAACGCAGCGGCCAGGGTCTGGCTGACGCGGTCGGCGTCGGCCGGCTCGCAGATGACGCGGATCTCGAACACGACGCTCCCGGTCAGCGGTTGAGTTCGTTGCGGTTGCGGGCGATCAGCCCGTACGCGGGGGCGGTGATCGTGTTGGTCTCCTGCCGCACGGGCCCGACGTAGTGGTGGTGCGTTTCCGTGCGGGTGGTCTTGAGGGAGCGCAGCGCGGATCCGATCGCGGCGACGACACCGGCCACGGCGGCGATAGGGAGGGTGACGAACAGAACCGAGGTGAGGGTGACGGCGGCGAAGCCCTGGCAGGCGAGCCAGATCCCGCATCCGATGCCGACGCAGGTGGCGCCGACGCCGATGCCGGCCACGGCGGTGCCCGCGGCCCAGGCCGGGACGATCCGGTGGTCCGGCTGCGGGACGGGCGGGGTGGTGCCGTAGGCGGGCAGGGGGCTGGTGTCGCGGTAGGAGGTCGGTATCTGGTGGGCGGCCTGGTAGGCATCGGCGATGATCCGGCGGGCTTCCGCGGTGGCTTCGGCGTCGGTCATGCGCGGCTGCCAGGCCGCACTGTGGTCGTACTCGGGCATGGCAGATCTCCTGGCAGGGTCAGGTGAGGTGGCGGGCGGCGTCGGCGAGCGCGAGGCACATTGCGCGGACGGGTCCGGCGGCGCCGGTGCCGGCGGTGAAGAACCCGAACAGGAAGAGCACGGATGCGCTGAACGGTCCGAGGTAGCGGCCGCGCAGCAGGACGAAGGCCAGCACCCCGAAGAGGGCGACGGCGGACAGGGAAACGATCACGAGCGGCCTCCTGGAAAACAGGGCGGGCAGCGCCCGGTGGCCGGGTGCTGCCCGCGTGATGGCTTGTCGCGTTGCTTGTCGTCTGTGCTTGTCGTGCGGCTTGTCGCTTGTCTTGTCTTGTCGCTTGTCGCCTCCCAGTTCACAAGCCGTTTCCGGGCCTCACAGAGCCATCCGGAGCCCTTTCTGGGGGCATGGGTGACAAGCGACATGGGGCATGCAGGAGGTCTTGTCAGTGGCTCTGGTTACTGTGCGGAACGCTTGGCCGGACGGAGATCGTGAAGGACTCGCGGCCATGGGGGGTGGGTAGGAAGGTCCCCGGCACCCAGCCCGGGACTGGAATTGGGATCCGTGGTCCCACCCCCCTTCTCCGTTCATCCGTCGGCACCGGTTCCGGGGGCGTGTTGGCGGTGGACGTAGCGGGCTTTGGTGCCCTCCCCGACGCGGACGGCGGTGCCGTCGCTCACCCATGCCTTGAGCCAGCCGACGACCGTCTGACGGGTCGTGCCGTACTCATCCGCGAGCGCGCGGGCGATCGCGGACGCGCCGGTGCCCTCGGTGCCGGCGCCGAGCAGCAGGGCGAGTGCGGCCTGTTGAGCCGAGTTGTCCTGCTCGCCTCGCAGCGCCGACAGATTCAGCCCCGGCGCCGCGGCCGGCGGCGGCGCCTGCTCGGTCGGGGCGTGCGGGTCGGGCGCGGTCGCGAACTGCGCGTCGATCTCGGCCCGGAAGCGGGCCAGCATCTCGTCTTCCGGCGAGTCCTGCTCGCTCCCACGGCCGTCGTCCAGGGCGGACAACTTCAGGCTCGATGCCGGGCCGTACTGCGTGGCCTTGGTGTCGTTGGTGGGGGTGTGGTCGCGCATCCATGCGGTGCGCTCCGCGTCCCACCGCCGGGCGTAGGCGGATCCGGCGGCCTTCGCGGACACGTCGTCCAGCAGGGGGTGCCGGTCGGAGGTGGCGGCGATGATGTCGCGGATCTGGTTGGGCAGGATCCGCCACGTCTTGAACAGCCCGGCCGAAGACTCGGGGGTGGCCATGAAACCGGCGCCCTTGTAGGGGGCCTGGTCGACGCGCAGGCCGCGGGTGCCGGGGAACATCTTGCTCAGGTCCATGCCCTCGGTCTCACCCCCGGTGAGCGCGACGCGCACCTTGGCTTCCCGGCGGATCATCAGGTTGCCCAGCACGCTGCCGGTCGCTCCGAGGGCGGTCAGGACGGTGCGCAGGCCCATGGCACGGGCGATCCGGATGACTTCGAGGATCTTCTCCGCGAGCTTGCGCATCTGCCGGTCCGGGCTGGCCAGGATCTCCGCACCCTCATCGATCACCAGCATGATCTGCGGAATCTGCGGGCCGATCGGCAGGAGATCGGTGTTGGCCTTGGACAGCAGGTCCTGGTAGCCCATCTTGCGCTGCTTGGCGACCTTCACGGCGGTCTCCAGCATCAGCAAGGCCTCATCGAACGTGCCCGCGAGCCAGTCGACTCCGGGCCGTACCGGCTCGCCATCGCTGCTGTCGATCTGCCCGTTGAGCGCGGGCAGCACCCAGGGCAGACCGGCCGATCCGGCGTTGAGGTCGATCACCCACGTCAGGACGTCTTCGGCGCGGGCGAAGCCGGCCAGGATCGCGTGGACCATGTTGGTCTTGCCCGATCCGGTGGGGCCCACGACCAGAGCGCACTGTTCGCGCAGGTAGGCGAGGATGTTCTCCGCATTGGTGCGGTAGCCCCACGGGATGCCCGTGTGCACCGAGAGCGGGGCGTAGTCGGTGGGGTAGGTGCGCTCTTCCTCCAGGACGTTGACGGTGGTCACGTCGATGATGACCCGGCCCTGGTGGATGCCCGGGGTGGCGACGGCGGTGCAGCCGTGGGGGAGGCGGGCGTCCGCGGACAGGCGCGCGGACTCGGAGGCGATTTTGGCGTAGGTGGCGCCGCCGGGCGGGAGTTCCGCGTCGATGGAGAACCCGGTCCCGGTGGGCCACATCTCGACCCCGAGGACGCGCACGGTCAGGGAGCACACCCGTTGGATGCGGTCGACCCATTCCGCGGCGATGGCCCGGCGCTCCGCGGAGAGTTCCGCGGCGATCTGCCGCTCCTGCGCCGCGATCGCCTCGTCTTCCCGGGCCTCCTCGAACAGCGCGGCGGAGCGGGCGGCGGCGCCGATCCCGACACCGAGGGTGGCCAGCGAGCCGAGAGCGGCCCAGGTCAGGGGGCCGTGGGTCATGGCCCAGGTGGTCCATCCGGCCCCGACGAGCCAGGACGCTGCGCGGGTAGCCAGGGTGCGGCCGGCGTTGCGTACCCGCAGGCCGATCACGGTGTGCCCAAGGGCGCCAGCGGCGCCGACGGCAAGCGCCCAGCCGGGCGGCATGGCGGTGGCGGCGCCGGTCGTGGCGACGGCGAAGGCTCCGGTGGTCGCGGACAGGGCACCGGTCACGGGTCCGTGACCGGCCGCCCAGTCCAGCACCGGGCCACTGCTCTGCTGCGTCTTTGCGATGGCGGTGCTGCTCATCTCAGACGTTCCAGCCCTTCTCTGCCTCGGTGCCGTTGCGAGGGTCTTCGTGGCGGGCGATGTCCTGCGCGTGGACCTTCCGGAACAGCGGGCCCATGTCCTCGGCGACCGCGACGGCGCTCATCAACGCGCCGTAGATGTCGCTGAAGCCGTTGGCGACGTCCTTCTCCAGCGGGAACTCGTTGTCGGAGCGCTCCGCGAGGATCTTCATCACGTTGGCCACGCTGGCCAGTGCGGCCGGGAGCCCTTCGACCATGGCGAGGATCTCCATGCAGTCGTCCGGCTGGTAGGCGTTGGCGGCCTGCTCCATCTCGGAAGCGGCCTCTTCGAACCGGAAACCGGTCACGTGCTCTCCTTCACTGACCTGGACCGTGCTGGGGGCGGGGGTGTGGGTGGGGACCCTGGCGGCGGGCCGCTCGACACGGTCCGCGATGCCTTCCGTGCCGTCGTGGCCGGCCTGCGCGTCGGCGGCGTCCTCCTGCTGCCGCAGGTGCTGGCGGGTGGCTTCGTCGCGCTCCGCGCGCTGGTCAGCCGCCGTCAGCACGAGTCGGCGGAACAGGCGGCGGCCGGGGTGCATCAGGGCCGGGATGTCGAACTTCCGGCCGATGGGGGTGGTGAGCATCCCGAGCAGGCCGGTCGGCAGGGCGAGCAGGGCGGCGAGCAGGCGCCGCCGGTGGAACCGGGCCGCGGACCTGCGCAACGCCTGACGTGCAGCCTTGCGAGCAGGGGCCTTGCGGATGCGGGCGCGCTGAGTGTCGACGGTCCCGCCGTTCTTGGCGTCGCGTTTCGCGCGTTGCTTGGCGACGGCCGCATCCCGCGCGGCACGGGCCTTACGGGCGGTGCCGTCGGCAAGGCGGCCGGTCAGACTAGACCGCTTGCCCGAATGGGTCTTGTTGGAAGGGGTGTTGGTGTTGCGGCGGGCGTCGGCGACCGCGCGGCGGGCCGCGGTGGTCTGTGCCCGTTGCCCGGCACGTGAGCCGGCCGCCTGCTGCTGCGCTGCGCGCAGGGCCCGTATCTGCCGGATCCGGCCCGCGGCCTTGCCGTTCCCGGTGCCGCCCGCACGCGGGGAGGCGCCGCGGCCGGTCGTACTGCTGGTCTTCCCGCTCGGGGTGGTGCCGGTGCTGTTGTGGCGGGCGGCCGGGCCGCTACTGCTGCGGTGCCGGCCCGGTGTGCTGCCGGACCGGCCACCTGCGCGACCGCCACGGGAGCCGGTCAACCCGGTCCCGTTCCTGCCCGTTCCGCCAGCGTTGCCGTGGCGTAGGGCCGTGGTACGGCCGGCGGTGCGGGCGGCGCTCCGGCGGGCGGCGCGGCGGGAGTTGGGGGTGCGGGCGCGGGTGGCGGCGACCGTGCCGAGAACGACCAGCCCGGTCGCGGCGACGGCCGCGGCGATCGGCCCGCCGGCCAGGGAGGTGGCGGCGACCATGCCGACGGTGCTGTTCGCCCCGGACAGGGCGAGCGGGACGACCGGCCAGCCGCCGGGGGTGTGCTCCACCTCCGTCCCGCCCTGCGCCGGGGCGGGCGCGGTCTCGGGCGGCGGGGACGGGTTGGCCGGGGCAGCCTCGACGGCTACCGGCTCGGTGCTGAGTTCCGTCATGCTGTGAGCACTCCTTTGCGGAGTAGAGCAAAGGCCCGGACGCCCTGCCGTCCAAAGCGCGCGTCCGGGCCTTCGCGTTGCGGAAAGCACTGGTCAGAGCTGGTTGGATGCCAGCTCGAAGTAGCCGACCGAGGCACCGCGCAGATTCGCGTCCTGCTCGGTGACGGACCGGTAGATGAAGTGGTAGACGTCCTGCCGGGTGCTGCCCGGCGGGGGCGTGAACGTGCCCTCCTGCGTCACGGAGAACCGGCCCGGCTTCTCCAGCGTGAGGATCCAATGGTGCGTGCCCTGCGCCTGCGGGATGCTGTCGGCGGCGGGGGCGGTCTGCGTGGTCACGGTCTCGGCTCCTGCGTCTCGGTCGGGAGGGGTGATGTTGCTTGCCGGGTCTGCGCGCCGGGTCTGCGAAAGTGCCGCTCGCCGGGGCTCACCGGGTCTGCTTCACTGGTGCTCGACTGCTTCTGGCAGTCGCAACGGCGGCCAGCCCACTAGTCCTGGGCTGGCCGTCATTGGTGTGTGCCGGACGCTCTACGGTTGTGCGTCTTCCGCGTCGATCAGCGCGGCGTACGCCTTGCGCACCCGCTCCTCCTTCGCGGAAAACCCTGCCGCGCGGTATGCGGCCAGGGCCTTGCGGTAGGACAGCGGCGGGTTGTCGGAGTGACGCAGCCACCGCAGCACGACCGTGAGCTGCTCCTCGCTCAGCGGCTCGCCCGGCGCCGGGGTCTCGACACCCGCCACGGCCGCCACGCCAGCGAGCCCGGACAGGTCGACCGGGCCGTGTCCCGCGCCATGCGGGCCGGTCAGTTCGCCGATCGGGGACACGGCACCGACCTGCGGGGACACGGGGGACACACCCGGGGACACACCCTCACCCGACCACTGGCCCAGCACCTGCACCAGATCCTCATCCGAGAACAGCGCCGGAACTTCCCGCACGTCGTCATCGACGGGGTGTTCCTGGGTGAGCTTCGTGAGTTCCGCGGCGGCCTCGTGGCGTACCTTCTGCGCCTTCCCCCGGGCCTTGCGCTCCTCGCGCTCCAGCACGGCCGAGGTCTTGTGCCGGTCAACCTTGGCGCGGGTGACGGCCCGGCCGATAGCGACCTGGTCCCGGGTCGCGCTGCGGACCGCGTCGATCTGCTGCTGCGCTCCGGAGGAAATCCGGGTGGACTCCCGTTCCACGGCCATGATGAGCGTGGCCTTCGCGGCGGCTGGGACCACCGCACCGATGACCGCGACGGCCGCCGTGGCGTACATCAGGCCGTGGGTGAAGAGCACACCGACCGAGGTCACCAGGAACACCCAGCCGAGAACTGCGGGCAGGGTTCCCTTGGAGCCCTGGCGGCGGTGCGCGGTCTCCATGGCCAGCGCGTACAGCCACACCGCGTCGTAGATCCCGGCCACGGTGTACGCGAGCGGTCCGGGCGCCTGGCGGGAGAGGATCTCTCCCACGGCGTAGACGGTCCATCCCAGCGACATGCCGGTCAGCGCGACCGGCAGGCTCCAATGAGCCGCCTTCCGCGCTACTTGCTTGGTTTCCATGTACTTCACTCCGTTCATTGATCGTCGGGATAGGCGCACGGGACGCACACCCCGAGGGATGCGGGGATGACGTATCCGGCGTCTATGCGGCACTGCGGGCAGGTCCGGCGGGCGCGCATCGCGCACTCCAGCGCGCGGCGCCTGGCCGGCGTCATCGGCCGGACCGGCAGGGCCTTGTCGAGCCGGTAGAGGTAGGCGACCAGCGGCCCGCGCCGGTAGCGCGGGCGCAGGATCTGCCCGGCGACCGGCTGCCCGCCGGGGCGCAGACCGCGGGCCCGTAACTGCCGCCTGGTCGCCAGCCCGTCCGGGGCGCAGCGCCAGGGGTAGGTGGGGATGCCGAACCGGGCGCCGTTCGGGTCGAAGCACTTGCCCCACGCGGCCATCAGACCGCGGACCCGACCGGCGCGGGTGCGTGTGCGGGTACGTCGCCGAAGCCGGTCAGCTCCAGCGCGGCGCCCGCGTAGTCGACGGACGCCTTCAACACCCTCGTGCGGCCCCCGCTCTGCTCGCTGTAGACGACGTCGTCCGGGACGATGCCCAGCGCGTCCCGCCAGGTCTCGAAGCCGGCCAGGTCGTCATGGAACCTCAGCCGCAACAGGTCCGGGAACACGGGCGACACGTCGACGTCCGGCGCGGGCAGGTGCCCGAAGTCCACGGCGAGCAGGCGCAGCACCCGCAGCGGCACGGCCAGGCCGTCCAACGTCAGATCCTGGCTCATGCCGCGGCCCCCCGGCGCACCGGACGGCGGCGGGCCGGTCGGGTCAGCGGGACCACGTCGAAGAGCTCCGGGTGGCAGTCGACCACCTGCGCGGCCAGCCGGATCAGGTCCGGCATGCTGCTGTAGTCGGGGTCGGTCAGGATGTCGCGGGCCGCGTCCAGCCGGGCCGCACGCTCCTCCTCCGACTCGCCGTCGACACCGAGCCACAGCTCAAGGGGGGTACCGAGGGCGAGTTCGAGGAAATCCCGAGGATTGTCGGCCCGATGGCCGGACACGAAAGAACGCATGAGAACTCCCAGCTCGAAGAGATGAAAGAGGCCGACGACCGCGAGCAACTCAGCGGCGAGACAGACGGCCGGAAAGGCGGCCACCACCGCGAGCGCGGCGGGCCACAGCGCCCCGACCGGGAGTCGAACCCAGCCTGCGACCATCGGGGCGGTTGAAATCAGCGGCCAGTCAGACCGCGTACGGGTGCGGACCGCGCGGACGTGGCGGCAGCGGATCCTTCGTCTTCTCGTGCTCCGATCCGGCCATCAACGGCTGCCCCGGGCACGGGCGTTGTCCTCACTGCGCTTGTTCTGCTCGGTGTTCTTCCGCGACAGCTCGTCGCGCTGGGCGTCTGTCAAACTGGTGATCACAGGTGCCTCCAACCAGGCGTCTGTGCGCGGGTCCCGGGTTGCCTCCCGGGGCCCGCTCTCGTAACGGAGCCAGCCGATTCCAGCTCCCCCGCCCCGCCCGTACGACCGCCGCGAAGGGCGGGCCGGACGGGCGGGAGAGGCAACCGGCCGCACAGCGGCGGGCCGTGTGCTCAGCGGGTGGTCAGCGGCCCCAGCGGGGAAAGCCGCGGCGCTCGGACTCGTCGATCATTCCGTTCAGGTCCTCGTGGAACGCGGCCTCGCGCTGCTTGTCGCCGTTCTGACGCGCCTCTTCCGCAGCGGCGGCGGCCAGCTCCATGCTCTGCACGAGGTCCGCGTCCGATGCCTTGTTGAACCATGCCATGGCGTGCTCTCCCTGCTCAGGTAGGTTGCGGGTGGAACGCTGAACGGTTCCCCTCACCGCCCGTGCGAGATGGGCGGATCGGGCAGCCGTTCAGCGCTGGACGACGTCTTTGCCCATGTCGCGGTGGCGGACGCTCACCGTGTGGCCGGCGGCGGTCAGCCGGTCGGCCAGGGCGCGGGCGAAGGTGGGGGCACGATGCCGTCCGCCGGCGCAGCCGTCGGCGACCGTCACGGTCCCGGCACTTGGACCGGCCGCGAACGCGGCGACCGCCGTCGCCGTGGCGTCGACCAGCGCGGCGATACCGGGGGTGTCCATCACGGCGGCCCGCACCGGCTCGTCATCGGCGGTCATGTACCGCAACTCCGGGCTCACATGCGGGTCCCGGAAGTGGTGCCGCAAGTCGATGGTGAGATGCGCCGCCGGGGGCGCATCGTGCAGGTAGCCGAACGAGACGATCTCGACAGTCGCGGCCATGCGGACTCCCAGAAGAGTGAAGGGGTGTTCCGGCTCCCCTCAGCGCTGCACGTACGAGACGTGCAGCGGAGGCAACCGGCCCGCAGCTGGTGAGCTGCGGAAACGTTCGATGTCGTGCAGGTGTCTCCTTCGGGAGCGCGCTCCCGTTTCAGGCGTGTGGAGACGTGACCTTTCGGTCTCAAGCCCTCCGGATGACCAGGAGTCCGGGTCCCTCGGCCCGCTCTGTCCCGGGCCCCTAACCGACTGCGGAGGACAGCCAAAGAGGGCTCCCTCCGCCTCGCTGTCCTAGGACTGCGAGCGGCCTGAGAAGAGAATGCATCGCAGTCCTAGGACTGTCAACTGTCCTAGGACTGTGTGCTTCACTTGGATCTGTCGGGAGGAGTCGACATGGCAGCGAAAACGCCAAAGTGGCGGGAACTGGCGGACCGGTATGCCGGGCTGATCAGGAGCGGGGAGATTGCGCCTGACGAGCAGCTTCCGCAGATTCGGGAGCTTGTAGAGGCAGGCGAGGGCTCAAAGGAGACGGTCCACAAGGCCTACAAGACGCTGGAAGCAGAAGGGCTGGTCACGATGACCCGGGGGCGCGGCACCACTGTGCGCCCTCGGCCCCGACTCAAGCGAGTAGGCATCGACCGGTATGACAAAGCCAAATGGCGCGACGGCGATGAGGTCGCGTTCATCGCTGACCGCGTGGCGTCCGGGCGCTCGTACGACCGGAACGAGCAGACTCAGACGGTCAGCCGCGTGAAGGCGCCGGCCGTCGTGGCCGCCGCTTACGGCCTGCATGAGGGCGCCGACGTCTACGCGCGGGCGCGCCTGGTCAAGGAGGGCACGCAGCCGACACACACCCTGACCAGCTACTACCGGCCCGAACACGTAGAAGGAACCCGCATCGTGAACCCTGCTCCGGGTCCGGCCGGGCGGGGCGGCGGGTTCCGCGTCCTGTACGACGCTGGGTACGAGATCGACCACATGACCGAGGAACTGTTCGCGCGCGTGCCCACGGCCGAAGAGGCTCAGCTACTCCAGCTCTCTCCGGGCGAGTGGGTGGTGGAGCTCCACCGGACGACGCGCACGGCAGATGGAACCGTGGTTGAGTTCGCCATCGGGGTGCACGCGGCGACACGGTTCGCATGGTCGTACGACTTCAAGGTGCCCGACTCGGCAAAGACAGAGGTGGAGGGCGAGAGCAAGTGATCTCGGCTCAGGCGTGGGCGGACGCTCAGACACTGTGGGACTTCCAGCAGATGGGCCAGCAGCCCCGTCCATGCTCTGTCGCTGTCGGTCTCGGCAGTCACGACCTGGGGGTGGCTGACACCACAGCGGAGCTGTACCACCGGGGCATGTTCCCGCTCGTCGTCTTCACCGGAGCGACCAGTCGTACGACTCAGGAGCGGATGCCGCGCGGCGAAGCCGAGCACTACCGCGAGCGCGCCATAGAGCTGGGGGTGCCAGCGGAGGCGATCCTCGTGGAGCCCGAAGCGCGGAACACAGGAGACAACATCCGGTTTTCTCGCGCGGCCCTGGAAGAGGTGGGCGTGCCTGTCTCGTCCGTCCTGCTGGTCAGCAAGCCGTACGAGGAACGACGTTCGTACGCGACCGCCCGGAAGCTGTGGCCGGGTGTCGAGTGGGTGTGTGCGTCCACCCCCATGACGCTCCCCGAATACATCGACTCGATCGGAGACGCGCGCCTTGTACTCGACATGATGGTTGGCGCTCAGCAGCGACTCATGATCTACCCCCGGCAGGGGTTCATGATCGAGCAGGAGATTCCCGACGACGTCCGGGCCGCGTTCGAGCGGCTATGCGAAAGCGGCTTCACGAGCCGGCTCGTGCCGGAAACCGCAGATCAGGCCTGACAGGACCGGGGACTACTCCGTCTCCCTTTCCGTCTCATTCACCCCCGTCCGGGGCCGTCCACGGCGGTTCACGCGGCGGACCGGAGTACGGGAATGAACGAGGCTGAACGGCTCCGGATCATGCCCTGACCAGCACGAACAGACCTCGAAAGAGAGCGGGGCGCAAGCGTGAGAGATTGAATGCTTCCCATAGGGAGAAGGGACGCGCAGTTCATCGAAACTAGGCGTCTCTTCGACTGGTCAATCAACGAGCCTGGAGCCCGGGAGGTTATCTCTTCAGGGATCGAACCGTTTAAAGGGCCCCTGTCATGCTTACGAACCTTGCGTAGTGTCCCTGGAAGGCAACTGTGGCTACACCAACAGGACCAGTCCGATTCTTTCCGACGATCAGGTCCGCTTCACCCGCCCTGGGGGACTCGCGGTCGTATGCATCCTCGCGGTGAAGGAGGATCACTGTATCTGCATATTTCTCCAGTGGCCTTGGTACGTCGTGCAGGTCCGGACGCTGGACGGGATATCGATGAGCAGGCCGTTCCGTCTGAAAAAGAGCCACGATAGAGATGTCCAGTCGTTTGGCCAATTTGCGCAACTCGCGAGCCATGAAGGTTAGGTCTCTTTCGTACTCGGCGGGCGAATTCTGAGATTCGAAATCCATGATGTCGATGCTGTCGATTAGAACACACTGCAAATGCTTGAAGCTGCTGAGCCATTCGCAGGATGCCACCAATTCTTGGAAAGTGTAGAGAGGGTCATCCTTCATATATATGGGAGCCTGGGATATGGACGGCATGACCTTTACGAGGCGCTCCCAATCTTCATCTTCCATGGTGGTCGATCTCATGCGATGAAGCGCCACGCGGCCCTCAGCAGACATGATCCGCATTGCCATCTCCTGCTGGCTCATCTGCAAAGACACGAGTAGGCTGGTCCGGGCGTGCCTCAGCGAAATACTGCGCGCGAAGTCGATGGCTAGAGTAGACTTCCCAATCCCAGGGGCGCCGCCCACAATTATGAACTCGCCAGGTTGAAACCCTGAGATCAGTGCGTCAAGTTCGGCGAGTCCGCTTGGAATTGCTTGTCGGGGATGCCTTCTGCCTATTCCCTCGGCTTCATCAAGCGCCGATTCTAGGACAGTGGTGAACCTGCTTATCCTGTGAATTTCTTCAAGGAACGAGAACACCTCGTCCGTGACGCTGTCTACCAGCGAGTCAATATCAGCGATTTGCTCACTGCCTAGTGCTCGGCCAGCCAGGTCTGTGAATGCTCCACCCAGTAGGGCGACCCGTTTCACCTTAGCGATTCGGATGGCTAGGTCCGCGTAGTTCGTCGCATCCGATAGGTCGACATCCATTGCCTGGAGTGAAGTCAGGTACTCTGGCACGTTTATCTCCGTTGAAGTTACCTTCTCGGCAACCTTCTCGCATGAGATATCTTGAGAATCGGCATACAGTTCTAGGAGCGCCCCGTATATCTCCCTGTTGAGTGCAGAGCTAAAGCTATCTGGCGTTATCGGTTCGACGATATCTGCGATTGTCTCGGAAGATTGCAGCATGCAGCTCAATAGGCTTTGCTCAATATGGCTCTCGGCCTCTAGTATTAGCTTGAGAGTGTCTGAAGATGCAATGTTCTCCTTTTTCGATTCTTGGTTGTTGAGATCTTCATTTTTGGCGGTGATGCCCAGTGCGTTATCGTGTGCGGCATCGCGAAGTGTCAGCAGTCTCTGGATGTATTCCTTCGGGTCCTGCGATTCCTCTGATCTGATTTCTCCTTCTCTAATCAACCACAACGCCAGGCTAACTAGTTGCCGAGGGTTGGGTAGCTGTTTACCGTTAAGGATCTTTCCAATAGCCTGATAGTTGACCGTGCCGGGCGCGGAGTTGTCGTTTTTGAGCCCCGTAGATATTTGCCGCAGGCCCGGCCGGCCAGCTTCTGCGTAAGCCTGATGCAGGGCAGCGAGGAGTTGCCGGTGTGGGCCAGCAGGTACCTCTTCCTCGCTTGGCATCGTCAGTCCGCGCTTGCCTCGTGTTGAGCTCAAGTCGCACCCCCGAGTGTCTCCAAGTGTTTCCCAGAGCAGCTTGCCACGCTCACTCGTTGCAGGTCAGGTACTTCGCTGGACTCGCCAAGTGTCTATTTGTGGCGCCAGGCGGATACCTCCCGGGTACGGACGTTGACGCTGGGATTACCGACTACGGAGGGAAGAGCATGCGTCGATGTCAGAAGAGGCGAGCCGATACCGGTCACGGCGACCTTGGGAGGGAGCTCAAGGTGCTTGTGGTTTTGACGGTTGTTCAAGTGACGCTCACTGTTGGTCTCAACGCGCTCACAACGACGGCTCTCTCGTGGGCAAGGTAGCGATGCAGTGAGTCGCATGCGGCCATCCTCTGGCCAGGACACCGACCCTGAGCCTGTTGATTCGAGGGAATGTGCTGGTCAGTGGTGGTCTCGGCTGTAGGGATTGACCGGTCTTGAAAACCGTCGTGGCGAGAGTCACCGTGGGTTCAAATCCCACACCCACCGCATGACACGAACGGCCCCTGACCAGGCAAGACGGTCGGGGGCCGTTGCTGTGTGCGCTCCCCCTCGGGCAGCACTGCCCCCTGGTTTCCCGCTCTGCCGGGCACGGAAGGGACCCGGCTGGGGCACGACCTGAAGGCCTCGGATCATGATCTGAGGTCCCCGGACGGCTCAGGGGATGATCTGCGGCGGATCTGGAACGGGCGCGAGGGGGATGCCGGCGGGTTCCCCGCTGTTCCCCGTGGTTCTTCGCGGGATCTGGCACGCATCTGGCGCGTCCGTCCGGTACATCGCCAGCGGTTGGCAGGGCGCGCGAGTCCTCCGCTGCCGTCCGCGCTTGTCGATGCCAGCTGGTGTCAGATCTCGTCCATGTTCCCCGGGCCCTCGACGCATTTCCCGCTCGGGTCCACTAGGTAGATGACGTCACGGGTCCCCACTGCGCCCTCTGCCTTACCAGGCTCGGGGTTGATGAATGGGCAGACCGACTCCACTCCGCGGACAACGACCTTGTACGTCTGGGGCCACGCGCGTTCCTCGGTCCACCCCATGACGGAACCGCCGCTCTCTCCGGGCTTCCGGTCTGGTTCCCCTTCGACCACAACGCCGAGCTTCCCGCACCCTGGACAACCGAACACGTGGGCATCCCAGGCCGACTCGTTGACCACGTGCACCGGCAGCCCTTTGTCATGGGAACTGCCACACCCCGTAACAGAGACGGCAACGATGCCGAGCGCGACCAGCAGCGAAATACGCGGCCGCTTCATGCGCCGACGGGACACGGCGTCGGGACAGCCTGGTCTCGGAGGCATTCCTGGACTCTCTCGTAATGATGATCCGGACCGAATCATTGCAGGTCACAGCAGAGAAGGACAACGGTCGCCGTTGTCCCTAGACGGTGAGCAGAGCAGAAAGAAGCAGAGCTGCCATCGCAGTGAAGACCCGAGGTTTCCTCCAGCCGGGCCCTGAAGCCTGGCGGTTGAGTTCCCAGGCGCACACGACACCGCCACCCAGGCCAAGCGCGCTTCTCAGCAGGAAGACGGCAGTCTGCATTGTGAGCCTCCAGGAGCGTTCCGGCCGGATGCGGTCGCTCGTGTGTACGTCCGCCGCAGGGGTTCTGTGCAGCCGGGGTTTTCCCAGGCTGCGGAGGTTTTCCCGGGTTGCGGAGGGGGTGGTGTCAGGGGGTGTTCAGGGGCGGTGGCCTGTCATGCGTGCGGCCGAGGCGATTGTCGCGTGGGCTTCGCGTTCTGTCAGGCCCGTGTGGACCGCCGCGTCGATCAGTGGGGCCCGCAGGGCGCGGCCGATGCCGTTCTCGTAGGCGCGGCAGGCCGCCCAGAAGAGGCGGGTGTTGCGCTGGCCCTCGTGGGCGGCGAGGACGAACTGGACCAGGCCCTGGCCGCGGTCGCCGACCGAGGGGTGGGTCGCGGGGTGGGGTGCTCGCGGGGGCGGCAGCAGCAGGCGGAGGAGGGACGGCGGGCAGGGGGCCGGGACCAGGTGGGCGGTGCCGGGGGCGGTGGCGTAGACGCCGTGGTCGGTGCGGGAGCCGGGGCCGACCAGGTAGCCGCCGGCGCCCCTGATGTCGATGCCGGGGGCGAGCCGGCCCGCCGAGTTGGGGATGACGGCGTCCGGTGGTCCGGTCAGCCAGACGTGCCGCCCGCCGCTCGGCGTGAGCACGACGACCGTCGGCGGGATGGTGAACAGGTGCCGCAGCGCCAGTTCGCGCAGGGCGCCGGTGGCGTCCGTGCCGGACTTCACGTCGAGGTCGACGCCGATCAGGCGGTGCGGGGGCAGTCCGCAGGCGATGCCGTAGCCGGTCGCCCAGGGGGCCGCGGCGAACAGCTCGCGGATGCGGGCGGGGTCGGTGGTGGCGTCGTACACCCCGTGTCCGGGACGGCCGCATTCGCCGTGGCAGGGCGGTGGCACGGGTTCCGGGTCGGAGTGCTGGGAGTGGTGGGAGTCCGGGTGTGCGGGTCCGGGCGCGGGGCGGTGCGGGGAGCGCAGCGCCGGGAGCTTGGTCCGGGACAGCGGGATGACGGACAGACCGCGCTCGGCGGCTGACAGGGCGTGTGCGAGGGCCAGCGTCGTGGCCTGCCGGTCGGTGGTGGCCATACCTCCATGTTCGTACGCACGTTCGAAAAAAGAAAGAGGGATTCGCTGTGACACGCCGAGACCGGTGACTTCGTCCGGGATGAACGCCGGAACGGTTCTCCCCTTGTGGTGCTTGAGGGGGTAGATGTCCGGAGTGGTCGTGAGTATGTCGAGAGGCGACCAAAGATGGTGAAAGGGGTTTATCGACTTGTCATCACGCTTGAGGGCGAATAAGGCCTTCCGGGCTGGTTCGCCGGGGATTCGGTGGGCAATTCTGATCTCGCGACGTCGATGACCACCACCGAGGCGGTCGGCCAACTGCCCGGTAAAAAGCCTTACTTGACGTACTCCCGGCACACAGCCGGGCACCGAGAGGAAACAACATGGCAAGCATCCGTACCGCCCGCGTCCTCGCCGCCGTCTCCGCACTTCCGCTCGCCGCGGCTCTCTTTGCCGGTGTCGCGGCAGCGGACAACGGTGCGATCGCGGACAACGGATCGAGCGCCAACGCCGGCGTGGCCGGCATCGTCGGCAGCGGGGTCGGCCACGACAACAACGGCAACTCCTCCACCACCCAGCAGAACGCCGTGGGCAACGGCGCGTCGAACCAGAGCAACACCGCTCAGGTCAACGGCTCCGCCTGGACGGCCCTCCAGCAGGGCAACGACAACGTCGCCGTTCACTTCACCGAGCTGTGGTAGGCCGCGCCTGAACCCTGGTGGGGGGTGTCTGTGGGGATGGCAGCGTGTCCGCGCGGCGGTGCTTCGGCACCGCCGCGCAGGCGTTTTCGGCGCTCCCTCCGCGAGGGCCCGTCCGCCTTGACAGTCGACCGTATCTGACGGACAGTCAGAAACCATGCATCTGGCCCCCACCGAACGCCAGCAGCGGCTGCGTGCCGAACTCCGCGCCTACTTCAGCGACTTGATCCCGTCTCCCGCACCGGAAGCGCCCGGGGACCGCCGTGCCCTGCTGCGCCGCATCGGTGCGGACGGCCTCCTCGGCCTCGGCTGGCCCGTCGAGTACGGCGGTCAAGGCCGGGGCGCCGACGAGCAGTTCGTGTTCTTCGACGAGGCGTACCGGGCGGGCGCACCCGTCTCCATGGTCACCCTGAACACCGTCGGGCCCACGCTGATGAAGTACGGCAGCGCGGAGCAGAAAGCCCGTTTCCTGCCCGGCATCCTCCGCGGCGAACTGGTCTTCGCCATCGGCTACAGCGAACCCTCCGCCGGTACCGACCTCGCCTCGCTGCGCACCCGGGCGGTGCGGGACGGCGAGGGCTGGCGGATCGACGGGCAGAAGATCTTCACCTCGGGTGCCCAGCACGCCGACTGGATCTGGCTGGCCTGCCGCACCGACCCCGAGGCACCCAGGCACCGCGGCATCTCGATCCTCCTGGTCCCGACCGACGCCCCCGGGTTCTCCTGGACGCCGATCGAGACGGTGGGCGGGCAGATCACCACGGCCACGTACTACGACGGTGTCCGCGTCCCCGCCGGGAACCTGGTCGGAACCGAGCACGACGGCTGGTCGCTGATCACCAATCAGCTCAACCACGAGCGGGTCGCCCTCGCCGCGACCGGCATGCAGGCCGAGGACTTCTACACGGCCGCGCTCACCGCCGCCCGCACCCCTGATCCGGTGACGGGACGGCGCCGTGTTGACGAGCCCTGGATTCGTTTCCGGCTGGCCGAAGCGCATGCCCGGCTGGCGGCGAATCGCCTGCTCAGCTGGCGTCTGGTGGGAGACGCGGGGGCGGGCCGGGTGGCGCCCGCGGAGGCCAGCGGAGTGAAGTTCGCGGGAACGGAATCGGCAGTCGCGACGTATCGCATGTGTCAGGAGATCGTCGGCGAGACGGCATTGGTCCGGTCCGGATCGCCGGGGGCGTTCGAGGGCGGCGAGCTGGAGCGGCTCAACAGGGCGGCGCAGATCAACACGTTCGGGGGCGGGGTGAGCGAGGTGCAGCGGGAGATCGTCGCGACGATGCGGCTCGGGATGAGGAGGGGTGGCCGTGACCGAGGGGAGCGATGAGCTGACGGCACGGCTGAGGGGGTACGAGGGGCAGCCGGCCGCCGTCTCGGGCGTGGGCCGTGACCCGGTCAACCTGCCGATGATCCGGCACTGGTGCGAGGCGATGGGCGACACCGACCCGGCCTACCGGGGGCCGGACGCGGTCGCCCCGCCCACCATGCTCCAGGCGTGGACGATGGGCGGCCTGTCGGGACACCTGGGACGCACCGGCGCGTACGACGAGCTGATGGCGCTGCTCGACGAGGCCGGCTGCACCTCGGTGGTCGCCACCGACTGCGAGCAGGAGTACCTGAGGCTCCTGCGGCCGGGCGACGAGGTCGTCTTCGACACGGTGATCGAGTCGGTCTCGGAGCGGAAGACGACCAAGCTGGGCGCGGGCCACTTCGTCACGACCCGCACGGACGTCCGGGTCGGGGGCGACCTCGTCGGCACCCACCGCTTCCGGATCCTCAAGTACGCCCCGCGCCGCAGGCCGCCGGCCGACCGCCCCCGGCGGCCCCGTCCGGTGGTCAACCGGGACAACGCCGGTTTCTGGGAGGGGGTGGCCGAGGGGCGCCTGCTCGTCCAGCGCTGCACCGGGTGCGGAACCCTGCGCCACCCCTGGCT
This sequence comes from Streptomyces arenae, assembly GCF_022343545.1. Lineage (NCBI taxonomy): Bacteria > Bacillati > Actinomycetota > Actinomycetes > Kitasatosporales > Streptomycetaceae > Streptomyces > Streptomyces arenae. The sequence continues at coordinate 137,520 of NZ_JAKQYH010000018.1, read as the reverse complement.
GCCGGGGTGCAACTCCTGCGGTTCCCTCGACTGGGACACGGTCGAGTCGTCCGGCGAGGGCACGGTGTACTCGTACGTCGTCATGCACCACCCGCCCTTCCCGGCCTTCGACCCCCCCTACGCGGTGGGCCTGATCGAACTGGCCGAGGGCGTAAGGATGGTGAGCAACGTGGTGGGGGTGCCGTACGACAAGGTGCGGATCGGGCTGCCGGTACGGGTGGAGTTCCGCCGTTACGACGAGGGGGCGGGGGCCCCGGCCGGGGCCGACGCGCTGACCCTGCCGGTCTTCCGGGTCGTCGAGGGCGCCGAGGGCGTCCAGGGCGCAGACGGTCCCGAAGGGCGGTTCTGACATGGACTTCACGCCCACCGAACCGCAGGCCGAGGCCCGCGGGCTGGCCGCCCGGATCTTCGCCGACCTCGCCACCCACGAGCGGCTGCGGGCCGCCGGCACCGGCAGCGACCCGGAGCTGTGGAAGGCCCTCAGCGCGGCCGGGCTGGTGGCCGCGGTGCCGGAACTTGGCCTGCTGGGCCTGGTGTTGCTCCTCGAGGAGCAGGGCCGCACCACGGCACAGGTGCCGTACGCGGCGAGCTGTGTGTACGGGCAGCTGGCGATCACCGCACACGGCACGGCCGAACAGCGGGAGCGGCTGCTGCCGGGGATCGGCGAGGGCTCCCTGGTGGTGACGGGAGCGTTCCCGGCACAGCCGACGGTACGGCCGTCCGGGCGGGGGCGGCTGAGGGGAGCCGTGCCCGTCGTCCCGTGGCTGCGTGACGCCACGCACGTCCTGGTCGCGGACGCCGAGCGGGAGCTGTGGCTCGTGGTGCTCGGAGAGGGCACCGGTATCGAGGAGGCCGAGCTGACCGCGCCCTGGTCGGCGGGCCGCCTCACGCTCGACGACACACCCGCCGAGCCCCTCGGCTCCGGTACCCCCTCCCGCCCCGGCGCCTACGCCGACGTCCTGGCCACCGCGCGCACCGCCTTCGCCGGGCTCCAGGCCGGGGTCTGCGCGGGTTCCCTCGCCCGGGCCGTCGCGCACACCAACACCCGCGAGCAGTTCGGGCGCCCGCTCGCCACCCGCCAGGCCGTGCAGCTCCGGGCCGCGGACGCCCACATGGACACCGAGGCGATACGGGTGACGGCGTACGAGGCGGCCTGGCGGCGGGACGCGGGGCTGCCGTACGCGACGCATGCGCTGACCGCCGCCTGGTGGGCGTCCGAGGCGGGGCAGCGGGTGGTGCACACGGGCCAGCATCTGCACGGCGGTGCGGGCGCCGACGTCGAGCATCCGGTGCACCGGCACTTCCTGTGGGGGCGCCAGTTGGACGCGTATCTGGGCAGCGGGGGCGAAGCGCTCCAGGAACTGGGGGAGTTGATCGCGAGTGCGGACTGAGACGACACGGGTGGCCGTGGGCACCGAGCTGCCGGCCCTGGAGATCCCGATCACGCGGACGCTGATCGTGGCGGGAGCGATCGCGTCCCGGGACTACCAGGACGTGCACCACGACGCCGAGCTGGCCCGGCACAAGGGCTCGCCGGACATCTTCATGAACATCCTGACGACGAACGGCCTGGTCGGCCGGTACATCACGGACTGCTTCGGACCGGGAGCGGTGCTCCGCAAGGTGGCCATCCGGCTGGGGGCGCCCAACTATCCGGGGGACACGATGGTGCTGACCGGCCGGATCGAGGAGCTGGACGGCGAGACGGCGACGGCGACGGTCCGGGTGGTCGGCGCCAACGCCATCGGCAAGCACGTGACCGGCACGGTGACGGTCACCTTCACCGCCGAGACCGCCGGAACCGCCGAGACCGCCGGAACCGCCGGAACCGCCGGAACCGCCGGAACCGCCGAGACCGCCGGAACCGCCGGAACCGCCGGAACCGCCGAGACCGCCGAGACCGCCGAGACCGCCGGAACCGCCGGAACCGCCGAGACCGGTGAAATAGATGTGGCCTATAAGACCCGTGATGGTGACGAGGCGGGCTCATGAGCGTGCGGGGGCGGGACTCGCTCGGTGGGCGGGCGGCGGTCGTGGGGATCGGGGCCACCGAGTTCTCCAAGGACTCGGGGCGCAGCGAGCTGCGGCTGGCGGCGGAGGCGGTGCGCGCCGCGCTCGCCGACGCCGGGCTGACACCGGCGGACGTGGACGGGATGGTGACGTTCACGATGGACACCAGCCCGGAGATCACCGTGGCCCAGGCCTGCGGGATCGGCGAGCTGTCCTTCTTCTCCCGGGTCCACTACGGCGGCGGCGCGGCCTGCGCCACGGTCCAGCAGGCGGCGCTGGCGATCGCGGCCGGGGTCGCCGAGGTGGTGGTCTGCTACCGCGCCTTCAACGAGAGATCGGGCCGCCGCTTCGGCTCGGGCGTACAGCACCGGGAGCCGTCGGCGGAGGGGGCCGCGCTCGGCTGGGCGCTGCCGTTCGGGCTGCTGACCCCGGCGTCCTGGGTGGCGATGGCGGCACAGCGCTACCTGCACACGTACGGGCTGACCCCGGAGGCGTTCGGGCACGTGGCCGTGCTGGACCGCAGGTACGCGGCGACCAACCCGGCCGCCTACTTCCACGGCCGCCCCATCACCCTCGCCGATCACGCGGCCTCCCGCTGGATCGTCGAGCCGCTGCGGCTGCTGGACTGCTGCCAGGAGACGGACGGCGGCCAGGCCCTCGTGGTCACCTCGGTGGAGCGGGCGCGGGACCTGCCGCAGCGGCCGGCCGTGATCGCGGCGGCCGCGCAGGGGGCGGGCCGGGCCCAGGAGCAGATGACCAGCTTCTACCGGGACGACCTGGCCGGGCTGCCGGAGATGGGCGTGGTGGCCCGGCAGCTGTGGCGCACCTCGGGGCTCGCCCCGGCCGACATCGACGTGGGCATCCTGTACGACCACTTCACCCCGTTCGTGCTGATGCAGCTGGAGGAGTTCGGGTTCTGCGGGCCCGGGGAGGGAGCGGACTTCGTGGCCGGGGAGCGGCTGCCGCTGAACACCCACGGCGGCCAGCTGGGGGAGGCGTACCTGCACGGGATGAACGGGGTGGCGGAGGGGGTGCGTCAGCTGCGCGGCACGGCGGTGAATCCGGTGCCGGGGGCGGACCGGGTGCTGGTCACGGCCGGGACGGGGGTGCCGACGTCCGGGCTGCTGCTGACCTCGGACGAGTGAGCAGGCCCGCTCCGGCGGTGGTGCCCCCTGAGGGGTAAACCCGCAGGAGTACCGCACCCGTACTCCACCTTCAGGAGGTGTAGGCAGCCCTACCCCTACAACCTGAGGGGGAGTCTCCTTCGGGACCTGCGGCCGATCCGCCGGAACGCCGCTCACTCATAGCGTGGAGCCATGACCACACCCGTCTGCACCAGCGCTTCGGACGTCGCCGTCTCGGCGAGGCAGACCGGCGCGTACCAGCGGCCGTATCCGTCGTTCGCGTCGTACGTCAGGGCCCGTCAGCCGGTCCTGTTGCGCACCGCCCGGTCGCTGACCGCGAACCCGAGCGATGCCGAGGACCTTCTCCAGACCGCGCTCGCCAAGACGTACGTGGCCTGGGAGCGGATCGAGGACCACCGGGCGCTCGACGGCTATGTGCGCAGGGCCCTGCTGAACACCCGGACCTCGCAGTGGCGCAAGCGCCGGGTCGACGAGTTCGTGTGCGACGAACTGCCCGAACCGGAGCCGGTGCCCGGGGAGGACGACCCGGCCGAGCGGCAGGCCCTGCACGACGCCATGTGGCGGGCGATCATGAAGCTGCCCGCGCGGCAGCGCGCGATGGTCGTGCTCCGGTACTACGAGGATCTCAGCGAGGTGCAGACGGCCGAGGTGCTCGGAGTGTCGGTGGGCACCGTCAAGTCGGCGGTGTCGCGTGCCCTCGGCAAGCTGCGCGAGGACCCGGAGCTGGTCCTCGCCCGGTAGCCGGCCGGTGGCCGCGGGGCGGTAACCGGCCGGGCGGTCACCGGCCGGGCTTTGTTGCCCGTCCCCTAGTGACATACCGCCTGGTATGTGAGCAGAATCAGCGCAGCCCCTTTACCACCGAGTAGGCGATGACGCCCCCGGGAGGACGCCGTGCTGAGCACCATGCAGGACGTACCGCTGCTGATCTCCAGGACCCTGACCCACGGGTCGCGGGTCCACGGCGAGTCACAGGTGACCACCTGGACGGGCGAGGCCGAGCCGCACCGCCGCAGCTTCGCCGAGGTCGGTGACCGTGCCGCCCAGCTGGCCCACGCCCTGCGCGACGACCTGGGCGTCCGGGACGACGACCGGGTCGCCACCCTCATGTGGAACAACGCGGAACACACCGAGGCGTACTTCGCGATCCCCTCCATGGGCGCGGTCCTGCACACCCTCAACCTGCGGCTGCCCGCCGAACAGCTGGTGTGGATCGTCAACCACGCCGCCGACGGGGTCGTCCTCGTCAACGGCTCGCTGATCCCGATGATCGCCCCGCTGCTGGCCAAGCTGCCGACCGTCCGGCACATCGTGGTCTCCGGCCCCGGTGACCGTGCGCCGCTCGAGGGGGCGACCGCGGCCGTGCACGAGTACGAGGACCTGATCGCCGGGAAGCCGACCACGTACGACTGGCCGGAGCTGGACGAACGCCGGGCCGCCGCCATGTGCTACACCTCCGGCACCACGGGTGACCCCAAGGGCGTGGTGTACAGCCACCGTTCGATCTACCTGCACTCCATGCAGGTCAACATGGCCCAGTCGATGGGCCTGACCGACCAGGACACCTCGCTGGTCGTCGTACCGCAGTTCCACGTCAACGCCTGGGGCCTGCCGCACGCCACCTTCATGACCGGCGTCAACCTGCTCATGCCGGACCGCTTCCTCCAGCCGGCCCCGCTCGCCGAGATGATCGAGAAGGAGCGTCCCTCGCACGCGGCCGCCGTCCCCACCATCTGGCAGGGCCTGCTCGGCGAGCTCACCGCCCGCCCCCGTGACGTCTCCTCGCTCACCCAGGTCACCATCGGCGGTTCGGCCTGTCCGCCGTCGCTCATGGCCGCCTTCGACAAGCTGGGCATGCGGGTCTGCCACGCCTGGGGCATGACCGAGACCTCCCCGCTGGGCACCGTCTCCCGTCCGCCGGCCCATGCGGTGGGCACCGAGCAGGAGTTCGCGTACCGCCTCACGCAGGGCCGCTTCCCGGCCGGCGTCGAGGCCCGGCTCACCGGCCCCGGCGGCGAACGCCTCCCCTGGGACGGCGAGTCGGCGGGCGAACTGGAGGTGCGCGGCCCCTGGATCGCGGGCGCCTACTACAACGGCCCCGACGCCGAACCGCTGCGCCCCGCCGACAAGTTCAGCGAGGACGGCTGGCTGAAGACCGGTGACGTCGGCATCATCTCCGCCGACGGCTTCCTCACCCTCACCGACCGTGCCAAGGACGTCATCAAGTCCGGCGGCGAGTGGATCTCCTCGGTGGAGCTGGAGAACGCGCTGATGTCCCACCCGGACGTCGCCGAGGCAGCGGTCGTCGCCGTCCCCGACGACAAGTGGGGGGAGCGCCCGCTGGCCACGGTCGTCCTGCGGGAGGGCTCCACGGCCACCTTCGAGACCCTGCGCGTCTTCCTCGCCGAGGAAGGCAAGATCGCCAAGTGGCAGCTGCCGGAGCGGTGGACGGTGATCGAGGCGGTGCCGAAGACCAGCGTCGGCAAATTCGACAAGAAGGTGCTGCGGAGGCAGTACGCCGACGGTCAGCTGGACGTCACCAGTCTCTGAACGGGGTTCGGTCCAGGGCGGGGAACTGTCGTCGGTCGGCCGCGGGTTCGTCGTGGTTGGTCGCGCAGTTCCCCGCGCCCCTTTCGGGGCGCTTCAGTGAGCGTCAGTTCGTACCGATCCTGGCCAGCAGGTCCACGATCCGGCTCTGCACCTCGGTGCTCGTCGACCGCTCCGCCAGGAACAGCACCGTCTCGCCGGACGCCAGCCGCGGCAGGTCCGCCTGGTCGACGGCCGCCGTGTAGACGACCAGCGGCGTCCGGTTGAGCTGCCCGTTCGCCCGCAGCCAGTCGATGATCCCGGCCTGCCGGCGGTGCACCTGCATCAGGTCCATCACCACCAGGTTCGGCCGCAACTGCCCCGCCAGCGTCACCGCGTCCGCGTCGCTCGCCGCCCGCGCCACCTGCATACCGCGCCGCTCCAGCGTGGACGTCAGCGCGAGCGCGATCTCCGCGTGCTCCTCGATCAGCAGCACCCGCGGCGGATGCTGCTCGCTGTCCCGGGGCGCGAGCGCCTTCAGCAGTACGGCGGGATCGGCGCCGTACGCCGCCTCGCGCGTCGCCTGGCCCAGCCCCGCCGTGACCATCACCGGCACCTCGGCCGCCACCGCCGCCTGCCGCAGCGACTGCAGCGCGGTGCGCGTGATCGGTCCGGTCAGCGGGTCCACGAACAGTGCCGCCGGGAACGCGGCGATCTGCGCGTCGACCTCGTCGCGGGAGTTCACGATCACCGGGCGGTAGCCGCGGTCGCTCAGCGCCTGCTGGGTGGTGACGTCCGGCGCGGGCCAGACCAGCAGCCGGCGCGGGTTGTCCAGCGGCTCCGGGGGCAGTTCGTCGTCCAGCGGCTGCGGGCGCGGCGGGTCCGCGACCTCGACCGCTCCACCGGGGCCGTCCAGCGGTTCGGGGCCCTCGGCGGCGTTCACGTCCGGTGCGCCTATGGCGTACGACCGTCCGGCGCCGTCGGTGGCACCCACCAGCCGGGACTGCCCGGCAAGGGACGGCTGCGGCAGCGGCTGCCCGGTCACCGGCTGCGCGGTCACCGGCTGGCCGGTCACCGGCTGTTCGGCCGGCGGGTGCGGACGGGCCGACTGCTCGGGCTGTGACTGCTCGGCACCGGCCGGGTCCGGGCGGGTGCCCAGCTTGCGGCGCCGTCCGTTGCCGCCCGGCTGGTGCGGGGGCGGGGTCGCCGTCGGCTGCTGCACCTGCGCGGCCTGCCGGGAGAACGGCACGCCCTGTCCCAGCGTCCGCACACTGAACGCCCGGCCCTGCGTGGAGTCCGGGTCCACCGGCGCGGCCGTCGCCGCCGCCTCGGCGGGCAACGGCTGGGCGGCACGCGCCGGTTGCGGGGTGGTGCCGGGCACGCCGTCGGCGCCCGGCCACTGCTGCGGTACGGGAGCCGCGGGCCCGGCGGACTCGGCCGGGAGCGGCTGGGCGGCGGCCGGGGTGTCCCCGGCGACCGGGGCGGGCGGCACGGGCTGCGCGGACGGTACGGGTGCCGGCTGGGCCGGGATCGGCTGCCCCGGGGCCACCGGAGCGACGCCCTGCGCCTGTGCCGGTACGGCGGCGGCGCCGGGCAGCGAGGGCGGCACCGGCTGGCCGGGCTGAGCCGCCTGCACCGGCCGGCCCACCTGCTGTCCGGGAACCGCTTGCACGCCGGGCAGCCCGGACGGCGCGACGACCTGCGCGGGCCCGGCCTGAACCGGAATACCCGGCCCGGCGAGAACCGGCTGTCCGGGCGGAACCGGCTGCCCGGGCGCGACCGGCTGTCCCGGCGGAACCGGCTGTCCTTGCGGCACCGCCTGTCCGGGCGCGACCGCCTGCGCGGGCACGGCCGGCACGCCCGGCGCACCCGGCACGCCCGGCGCACCCGGCACGCCCGGCGCACCTGGCGTACCAGGCACACCCGGCGCGACCGGCATCATCCCCGGCCCGGCACCCGGCATGCTCGGCCCGGCACCCGGCGTCCCAGCCGCCCCCGGACTGCCCGGCACGCCCGGCGTACCCGGCGCACCCGGTACGCCCGGCGTACCCGGCACCCCCGCCGCTCCCGGTGCCGCGGTCTCCGGCGGCTGGCCCACGGCGCGGCGCCGGCGGCCGGTCGGTGCGCTGGTGGGGTGGGGCTGCGGCGGGGTGTGGTCCTCGCTCTGGTCGTGCGCCACGGCGTCGTGCCGGCCCTCGTCGCCCGCCGCCTCGGCTGCTTCGGGGGCGCGGTCGGCCTCGGCGGGCGGCAGCGCGAAGACCGGCCGCGGGCCCGCATGCTGCTGTGCCTGCTGTTCGGCAGCCCGCTCGGCGGCCGCGGCCAGCGCACGGCGCCGACGTCCGCTCGGCTGCTCCTCATCGGTCTGCCCGGCAGCCTGCCCGGCCGTCTGCCCGGAAGCATGTCCGACAGCCTGCCCGGAAGCATGTCCGGCAGCCGCGGAGGGCAGCGCCGGCGGCAGCGCCTGCCGCTCGTCGGACTCCCGCCGGGCCCGTCGCCCCGACGCCGGCGCGGGCACGCCCTGCGGCGGAACGGTGCCGCCGAGTCCCGTCCCGGAGGCCGCCGTACCGGCACCCTGCTCGGCCGCCGTCACCACGGCACCCTCGGCCGCCGCCCCGGCGTCGCCGTCGGCGGGCCGGCCGCGCCGCCGGCCGGTGCCGCCGGACTCCGCCTCCGCGCTCTCGATCGCGGCGGGCCCGCTCTCCTGCTCCGCCGCCTCGGCGGCACGCCTGCGCCGCCGTCCGGTCGGCACGCCCGGCGTCTCGCCCTCCCCGGCCTCGCCGGGAACGTCGCTCTCCAGGAAGGCGTCCACGGAGGACCGCCGTCCCCGCCGCCGCCCACCGGCACCCGCCTCGTCGGCGGGGACGGGGGCGGGCGCGAACACGGCCATCTCCGCGCCGGGCGGCGCGGGAACGGCCCCGGCGCCACCGCCGATCGGCACCTCCAGCACGAACGCGCTGCCGCTCATGCCGGGCACCTCGTGGGTCTGGAGCACCCCGCCGTGCGCCCGTACGATCCCGCGCACGATCGGCTCGTGCACCGGGTCTCCCCCGGCGTACGGTCCGCGCACCTCGATCCGTACGACCTCGCCGCGCTGGGCGGCCGCGACCACCACGGTGTTGTCCATGTAGCCGCCGGCCGAGACGGGCGCGTTGCCGGTCGCGTCGACGCCGGCCACGTCCGCGATGAGATGCGACAGCGCGACGGCCAGCCGCAGCGGGTCCACCTCGGCCTCGATGGGCGGCGCGTGCACGGCGAACTGCACCCGGCCGGGCCCGATCAGCTCCACCGCGCCGTCCACACCGGCGGCGACGACGGCGTCCAGCATGACCTTCGTACGGGTGATGTCCTCGGTGCCCGCGTCCAGCCGCTGGTAGCCGAGCACGTTGTCGATGAGCTGGGTGATCCGCGAGTACCCGGCCGAAAGATGGTGAAGTACCTGGTTGGCCTCGGGCCACAGCTGCCCGGCGTCGTCGGCGGCGAGCGCGGCCAGTTCCCGGCGCAGTTCGTCGAGCGGCCCGCGCAGCGACTGCGCGAGCAGGGTCAGCAGCTGCTCGTGCCGCCCGTGGAGGGCCTCGTAGCGGTCCTTCTCGCGCTCGCCGAGGGCCGCGTACCGGTCCTCGCCCGCCGCCAGTTCCTCGGCGTGCCGCTCGCGCAGCTCCTCCACCTCGGTGACGTGCTTCTGGCGCAGCGCGGTCAGGTCGGAGGCGTGTTCCTCGGAGAGCTTCTCCAGCTCCTCGGCGTGCGCCTTCTCCAGCGCCGTCTTCTCGTCGACGACGGTGTCGTACGGCCGCCGGTCGGTGAAGGTCATCACGGCGCCGACGAGCTGGTCGCCGTCGCGCACCGGCGCGGTCGTCAGGTCGACCGGCACCTTCTTGTCGCCCTTGGCCCACAGCACCTGCCCGCGCACCCGGTGCTTGCGTCCGGAGCGCAGGGTGTCGGCGAGCGGCGACTCGGCGTACGGGAACGGCGAGCCGTCGGCGCGCGAGTGCAGGACGAGGTCGTGCAGTTCCTTGCCGCCGAGCTCACCGGCCCGGTACCCCAGTATCTGGGCGGCGGCCGGGTTCACGAGGACGATCCGCCCGTCGGTGTCCGTCCCCACGACGCCCTCGCTTGCGGCGCGCAGGATCATCTCGGTCTGCCGCTGCGAACGGGCCAGCTCGGCCTCGGTGTCGACGGTGCCTGTCAGGTCGCGTACGACGATCATCAGCAGCTCGTCGCCGCTGTAGCCGTAACCGTCGTACGCCTGCTGCCCGTTCTCCAGGTTGGCGCTGGTGACCTCGACCGGGAACTCCGTGCCGTCGGTCCGCCGGGCCACCATCCGGGTCGGCTTGGTCCGGCCGCGGGGGTCCATGTGGTCGGGGCGCCGCATCGAACCCGGGATGAGCCGGGAGTCGAACTCCGGGAGCAGGTCGAGCAGCCCGCGCCCCACCAGCGCCGTCCCCGGTGCCTCGAAGGCCTCCAGGGCGATGGTGTTCGCGTTGACGACGGTTCCGTTGGCGTTGACCAGCACCAACGCGTCCGGCAGCGCGTCCAGTATGGCTGCGAGGCGAGCAGCGCCTCGGGATGGCCTGCTGCTCACGAGACGCTTCCTCCCTGTTACCGCACCTTGCCGACCGCTCGGGCCATCTTGCCAACCGGCCCGCGACGTGTCACGCGAGGGAGTCTAAAGGCACCGGTTCCGGTCACGGCGCCGGATGAGAGGGAGGTCGCACGACGAAGTGACGGCGAACATGTGACCGACGCTCCTCACCTCCGCCGTACCTTCGCCGGACCTTTACGCGGGCGGGCTGTCCGCCGTGCGCCGGCTGTGCGGGCGGGGTCAGGGCCCCAGGCCGGGCAGCAGCGGCACCATCCGGTCCCAGCGCCCGATCTCGCAGCCGTTGCTGCGGTCGTACGTCGCGTCGACCGGGCGGCCGGCCCAGGTGCCGGTGACGTGGGCGGTGGCCGGGCCGCCGTAGAGCATGGTGCAGGCGGTGCCGGGCGCGACCGGGGCGAAGGTGTCCCGCCCCCACCGCGTGTTCCGGTCCAGCGCCCGGCACGCCCCGCTCACGTCCGGGTGACTGCCGGCGCCGGGGTGACAGGACAGCTCGTAGGTCCCGTCCCGCCCGTCCCCGGCGTGCGTCACGGTGACGACGAGACGGTCACCCGGCCCGCCGGGCGCGGTGGCCACGGCGCCCGCGGAGGCCGAGGCGGCGGAGGCGGGGGCCGAGGCGGCGGAGGCGGCCAGGAGGGGGAGGACGGCGACGGCGGTCCCGAAGGCACCGCGCACGGTGAGATGAGCCATGCCCTGCCCAACGCGCCGCCCGCCCGGACGTTGCGCGGCGCCCCGCCGACGGAAGGGCTTTGCCCTGCGCACCCGCTGGCTAGTACCGTGGGAGCCGATTGGTGACAGCACGCTCAACTGTGTCATCATCTGCACGCACCACTCGCGCTCACGCGGGCGGCTGTGCTGGAGGCGTCGCCTAGTCCGGTCTATGGCGCCGCACTGCTAATGCGGTTTGGGCCTTAAAGCCCATCGAGGGTTCAAATCCCTCCGCCTCCGCCATCTGATCATCGAAGCCCCGGTCCCACGGACCGGGGCTTCGATGCGTCTGGGCCCGAGAACCGTCGTTGACCATGTTTCCGCAGGCCACAAGGGGTACGCCTAACGGATTTCACATGGCGGCGGCAGTCATGTAATGTTCTTCCTGTCGCCGCGAGCGGGCCGGAAGGGCCGGGAGCGAAGACAGAAAAACAGCAGAACAAGCACTCGTAGCTTAACGGATAGAGCATCTGACTACGGATCAGAAGGTTGCAGGTTCGAATCCTGCCGAGTGCACATAGGTGGAAGGCCCCGGAGAGATCCGGGGCCTTTCGCGTTGTCCGAGGGCGGGTCAGGGGGTCGGTTGCGGGCCCCACTCGTCGGGGCCCGTTCCGCGCCAGTCGATCCACGGGGCCTGCGCCACCTCCGCGGGGTCGATCTCCAGGCCGGCGCGGCGGAGGAACTCCGCCACGTCGGTCGTGTTGTGGGCCAGGCCGAGGATCTCGCCGTCCACGCGGACGCGGCGGCCGCCGGTGGGGGATGGCGGGTGGATGATCACGCGAATCGGTCCGGACATGTCTTCAGGATCGTCCGGGGCGTACGGTCCCGCATTCCAGTACGTCATGGGCGCGGCCGCTCGTAGGTGTCCCCGTGCGCGGGGGACAGGTCGCGCAGTTCCCGCCAGGCCGCGGGGGCCGGGCGGCGCTGCTGCCAGTAGGGGTGGAAGAAGACCTCGACCGACAGCCGGTACAGGCGTCGGCGCAGCTCGGTACGGCCGGGGCGCGCGGCCAGCCGACGGTAGACGGCACTCCACTCCTGCTGTGCCCGGGTGAGGTCGTCGGGGAACGTCCGCATGACCGGATTCAATCACGTGTTCGATTTTTAGGGCCAGCCGAGCCGGGGCCGGCCGAGCCGCAGCGGTAGTCGGCTGTGCGAGCGATTCGTGTGTCCCCGGCCGGCGATCGGGTCAGCGGCGGATCCGCAGTACGGCCTTCCCCTTGTTGGCGCCCGATTCCAGCACTCGCTGGGCCTGTGCCGCGTCGGCCAGGTCGTACTCGGCGGTGATGTCGATCCGTACGGCCCCCGACGCGGCCTCGCCCAGTGCGGCGAGGGCGTGCCGGCGGAGTGCCCCGGGGTCCCGGCGGCTGAGGTCACCGATGTTGTAGCCGGTCAGGGTGCGGTTGTTCTTCCACAGGGAGAGGACCGGCAGAGCGAGGTCGGGATGGCGGGCCGCCTCGCCGTAGACCGCGACCCGCCCGAACGGGGCCAGGATGTCCAGGCTCGCCGACCGGGTGGGGCCGCCGACCGGGTCCAGGACCAGGTCCACGCCCCGGCCGGACGTCGCCTCGCGCACCGCTTCCGGGAAGCCGTCCCGCAGGAAGACGTCGTCGTATCCGAAGCGCCTCGCGTACTCCGCCTTCTCCTGTGTGCTGACGGTGCCGTACACCGCCGCCGCCCCCAGCGTCCGGGCGAGCTGTGCCGCGGCCGAACCGACGCCGCCGGCCGCCGCGTGGATCAGCACGGTGTCGCCGGAGGCGATCCGGCCCGCGCCAGCCAGGACCCCGTACGCCGTGGTCAGTACGAGGGTTGCGGCACCGGCGGTGCGGAGGTCGAGGCCCAGCCCGGCCAGCGGGAAGACGAACGGGGCGGGCGCCACCGCGAACTCCGCGTAGCCGCCGCCGTCCGGGAGGTACGCGGCGACCTCGTCGCCGGGCCGCAGGCCGGTCACGTCCGCGCCCGCCGCGGCCACGGTGCCTGACACCTCCAGACCCGTCACCGTCTCACCGTCGGGAGTGCCGAAGTCGCCCAGGCGGTGCTGCACTTCGCCGTAGTTGACGCCCGCGTACGACACCTGGATCAACACCTCGCCGGGACCGGGTTCCGGGTCGGGCAGCTCCACCGGGCGCAGTACGTCCGGTCCGCCGATCTCCTTGAACGCGACAGCCCGCATGTGTCCCCCTGATCATCGTCGGTCGCTACGACGTCCGGGAACCCGCGCCCGGGGCGCCCTATTCCCGGGGCGGTCGTCAGCAGGGGTCCGCCGAGTCGTTCCGGTTCAGCTTCTCCAGGTAGTCGTGGGCCAGTGCCGTCGCGCGGGTGAACCAGTCGGTGAGGACGGCCAGTTCGTCGGGGGTGTAGTCGGCGAACAGTTCCGTGAGGCGTTCGTAGTAGCCGGCGTACACCGCGGCGACGCGGGTGACGGCGTCGGGGAGCGCGGCGACGCGGACCCGGCGGCGGTCCTTCGGGTCGGGACGGCGGGTGACGTAGCCCGCGCGCTCCAGGCGGTTGAGGATGCCCGTCACCGCGCCCGTGGTCACGTGGGCGCGGGCCGCCAGGTCGCCCGCCGTCAGCAGTTCGTCGCCCGCCTCCAGGACGAAGCCGAAGCAGGTGAGGTCCGTGACGTTCAGCCCGAGCCGCCGGGCCAGTTCCTGCTGGCCGATCACATGGGCCGCGATGAGGTGGTCCATCGCGGACAGCGTCCGGGCCGGGTCGGCGGGCGGTCGAGGTCGAGGTCTGCCGTGCATGGTCGTTCCGATTCCTCGTCGAAGACTTCCCGAATTCCCTTAGCGTGTGAGAGATCTAGGGAGTAAATTTCTTACGCCGTGAGGGATCCGATCCTAGTCTCCCTCGCGTCCGGCGATCGGTACGTCTCCGTCGCCGACGAGGCTGCCTACGAGAGGGAGTCGGGTCCGTGAGTCTGCACGACGAAGGCCATACGGTCGCGGGGTGGACCGGCACCGCGATCGCGACCGCCGGCAGCGGTCTGCTGGGGTGGGGTGTGTGCGCCGTCTCGGTCCCCGCGCTGGTCGCGGGGTTCGCGGTGGGTGCCGTGAGCGTCCTGGTCACCTGGTACCTGCATCTCGCCGGCTGGGGCAAGCCGCCGGGGCCGAGGCCCCGGTCGCAGTGGCCCCTCGGGGTACGGGACGCCGCCGCCCGCGACGGCCACCCCGCCTGCGTGTCCTGCCGCCTCGCCGGCCGCGCCCGCCGCCCGGCCCCCCACCACCGCTACATCCCTCACGGCAGACCCCCAACCGGCAACCGCGGAAACCGGCGTCTGACCGAGGAAGCCGACAGCTAACCGGGGACGCCGGCAGCCGTTCGGGCATGCCAGAGGCTGTTCGGGAACTCCCGAGAGCCGTCGCCAATGGCTGCCCTCGGTCGTCGAAGGCCGTCCCCCGGTCGCCAGCGGCCGTTCCCCGGTCGCCGAAGGCCGTCCCCCGGTCGCCAGCGGCCGTCCCTCGGTCGCCGAAGGCCGTCCCCCGGTCGCCAGCGGCCGTTCCCCGGTCGTCGAAGGCCGCCCCCGGTCGCCAGCGGCCGTTCCCCGGTCGCCAGCAGCCGTCCCTCGGTCGTCGAAGGCCGTCCCCCGGGTCGCCGATGCCCGTTTCTCGGTCGTCGGAGCCGCTTTCGGGAGCCCAATCGCCGTCCCTCGGTCGTCTTGGCCGTCCCCGTTCGCCAGTCGCTGTCCCTCGGTCGATGTGCGTCGCCCTCGGTCGCCAATCTCCGTCCCTCGGTCGACCGGGTCGCCGCCCGGTCACCAACGACCGCCCCTCCGTCGCCGGATGCCGCCCTCCTCCGGTCGTCCGCGGCCTTCGGTCGCCGGGATGCCCCGTCGCCGGAATCCCCCTGGTCGCCGGATGCAGCCCCCGGTCGCCGGATGCCGTCCCCGGTCGTCGGAGGCCGTCGCTCGGGCGGTGTGGGGGCTGGTTGTCAGTGGGGGGCTTTACGCTCGCTGGTGATGGGACAGGTGTGGAAGTGCTCGGGGGTGCGCTGGTCGGGCGGGGGGCCCGTGCTGGTGTGGAGCGGTGGGCGGCGCAGTCCGCTCGGCCGGGGGAGACGGGTGGCCTTCAAGGCCGTCGAGGGGGGTGTGCGGGAGTGCGTGGGCGCGCGCGGGAACCCCTGTCCGGTCCGGGCGGCCGTGCCGGCGCGCAGCACCGGCGCGCGGTGCGAGGAGTGTGCGCGGCTGGACCGGGCGCACTCCGTCGCCGCCGACACCGTCGCCGACGACCCCCGGCCGTACCACGTGTACCTCGCCTGGTTCGGGCCCGGGATGACCAAGGTCGGGATCACGGCGGTCGAGCGCGGACCGGCGCGGCTGCTGGAGCAGGGGGCGGTCTGCTTCAGCTGGCTGGGTGCCGGGCCGTTGATGGCCGCGCGGCGGGCCGAGGAGCTGCTCCGCGCGGCCCTGAAGGTGCCCGACCGGATCCCGTACCGCGACAAGCGCGTCGTACGGTCCGTGCTGCCGGGCAGTGCCGCGGAGCGGGCCGCGGAGATCGAGTCGCTGCACGCTCGTGCCCTCGCGCTGGCCGGCTGGCCGGAGGCGCTCGTCCCCGAGCCGTGCCAAGTCGTCGATCACGTCCGGGTGTTCGGGCTGGCCGGGGTCCCCGCCGCGGTCGGCGAGGTGGCCGGTCTCGTGCCCGGCGCCCGGGTCGGCGGTGAACTCGTCGCGGCCGCCGGGCCGGATCTGCATCTCGCCACCCCGAGCGGGGTGCTCGTCCTCGACACGCGCTTGCTGCCCGGCTGGGAGCTGACCGCCGCCGGGGACGCGGACGGCCCCGGACCGGCGTTGCCCGTGCGGGAGTTCACGGTCCCCCAGGACGGGCTCTTCTGACGCGCCGTGGCGAGCCCGCCCCGGTACGCTCTCATCAGGGCTTCATCGGCGCTTCATCACAGGCTCGCGGCGCACCGCGGAGGGACACGATCCGCACAGCCGGGTGCGATCATGGTCATGACTTCGTGCGCACGTGATGTGATTCCCAGGCGTTCCCTGAGAGGTGCCTGTGTGTTTCTTAGGGAAATCACAGATTAGTGAAAGCGTGTTCTCAGAGGACCCCGACAAGGTGTCCACCATGACCACGACCTCGCCCCAGGGGCGCACCGAACTGCTGAGGCCGGACGGGAGCCCCGTCCGAGTGCTTGTGGTGGACGACGAGCTGTCGATCACCGAACTCCTTTCCATGGCCCTCCGTTACGAGGGCTGGCAGATCAGGAGTGCGGGCGACGGCCAGGGCGCCATCCAGACCGCCCGGGAGTTCCGGCCCGACGCCGTCGTCCTCGACATGATGCTGCCCGACATGGACGGCCTCACGGTCCTCGGCCGCCTGCGGCGTGAACTGCCCGACGTGCCCGTCCTGTTCCTCACCGCCAAGGACGCGGTCGAGGACCGGATCGCCGGTCTCACCGCCGGCGGCGACGACTACGTCACCAAGCCCTTCAGCCTCGAAGAGGTCGTGGCCCGGCTGCGCGGGCTGATCCGGCGTTCCGGTGCCGCCGACCGGCGCTCCGACTCCGTGCTCGTGGTCGGCGACCTCACCCTGGACGAGGACAGCCACGAGGTCTCGCGGGCCGGGGAGGGCATCCACCTCACGGCCACCGAGTTCGAACTGCTGCGCTTCCTCATGCGCAACCCACGGCGCGTCCTCAGCAAGGCCCAGATCCTGGACCGGGTGTGGTCGTACGACTTCGGCGGCCAGGCCAACGTGGTCGAGCTGTACATCTCGTACCTGCGCCGGAAGATAGACGCGGGCCGGGAGCCCATGATCCACACCCGGCGCGGTGCCGGTTACCTGATCAAGCCCGCCGCGTCATGAGCGGGCGACGACGGCCGCGTGCGCAGAAGTGGCGAGCGGGAAAGCCGCGCACGCTGCGGACCCGGCTCGTCGTCGCGTCCGTGACGCTGATCGCGGTGGTCTGCGCGGTGATCGGCACGGTGACCACGCTGGCGCTCCGCTCCCACCTCTACGACCAGCTCAACGGCCAGCTCGGCGAGGTGTCCGCGCGGGCGGCCGGCGGGTTCGGCGAGCCGCCGGACGCGATCAAGAACGGCACGAAGCCGCCCGGTACGCAGGGCACGGGCGCCACAGGCAAGGGTTCGGACGACAGCAAGGCCCAGACCGACCTGACGAAGTTCGTCACCGGCCCGCAGCCCCAGGGCACCATCGTGGCCAGGGTCGTGAACGGCTCGATCACCGACGCCAAGGTCGGCGAGAAGACGAACGACGACCTGAACGTCCCGCAGATGAGCGCGCGGAGCCTGTCGTCGGCCGCGCTCAAGGTGCTCGGATCGGTCGACCAGGACGTCACGAAGCTCCAGACCGTGGACATCCCGGGCATGGGCAGCTACCGGGTCGCCTACGTCGACGGGAACAAGGGCACCTACTACGTCGCCATCCCGACCGCGGACGCCGACAACACCATCAACACCCTGATCCTCGTGGAGATCAGCGTCACCGCGGCCGGCCTGATCGCCGCCACCCTCGCCGGCACCGTCATCGTCGGGGTCGCCACCCGCCCCCTCCGCCGAGTAGCCGCGACCGCCACCCGGGTCTCCGAACTCCCGCTGCACACCGGCGAGGTGAACCTCAGCGAACGGGTACCGGAGTCGGAGTGCGACCCGCACACCGAGGTCGGCCAGGTGGGCTCCGCGCTCAACCGCATGCTCAACCACGTCCACGGGGCGCTGCACGCGCGCCAGCAGAGCGAGATGCGGGTACGGCAGTTCGTCGCCGACGCCAGCCACGAGCTGCGCACCCCGCTGGCCTCCATCCGCGGCTACGCCGAGCTGACCCGGCGCGGACGGGAGCAGGTCGGGCCCGACACCCGGCACGCGCTGGGCCGTATCGAGTCCGAGGCCGGCCGGATGACCCTCCTGGTGGAGGACCTGCTGCTGCTGGCCAGGCTCGACGCCGGCCGGCCGCTCCAGTTCGAGCACACCGACCTCATCCCGCTGGTCGTCGACACCATCAGCGACTCGCGCGCGGCCGGCATGGACCACAACTGGCGGCTCGACCTGCCCGACGAGCCGGCCCTGGTGTCGGCGGACGCGGCCCGCATCCAGCAGGTGCTGGTCAACCTGCTCGGCAACGCGCGCAAGCACACCCCGTCCGGGACCACCGTCACCGCGCGTATCCAGCGGCGCGGTCCGTGGATGTGCGTGGACGTCGAGGACAACGGGCAGGGCATCCCGCCGGATCTGCTGCCGCACGTCTTCGAACGGTTCGCGCGCGGCGACTCCGCGCGTTCGCGGTCCACCGGGTCCACCGGTCTGGGCCTCGCCATCGTGCAGGCGGTCGCGTCCGCGCACGGCGGCGCGGTCACCGTGGACAGCGTTCCCGGCCGCACCGTGTTCACCCTGTATCTGCCCGCGCTCGCCCCGGCGGTCCCCCAGCCGGCGCCCGAAACCAACTGGCAATCGCACTCACAGGCACAGCACAGTGCCACCACATGGGTAGAACAGGGCGCTTGACCAGAGTCGTTCCCATGCGAACCGACTCTTCTCCCGGCACCCTGCCGGCGCGGGAGCACCTCCCGGCCGGAAACGCCGGTACGCCTGTCCTGGACGTAGTGATCCCCGTCTACAACGAGGAGAAGGACCTCGGTCCATGCGTCGTCAGACTGCATGACCACCTCAAGCGCACCTTCCCGTACGCGTTCCGCATCACCGTCGCGGACAACGCGTCCACGGACACCACCCCCCAGGTGGCGCGGCGGCTGGAGGCGGAACTGGCCGAGGTCAGGTCGTTCCGGCTGGAGCAGAAGGGCCGCGGCCGGGCGCTGCGGACCGTCTGGTCCGCCTCGGACGCGCCGATCCTCGCGTACATGGACGTGGACCTGTCGACCGACCTGAACGCGCTGCTGCCGCTGGTGGCGCCGCTCATCTCCGGCCACTCCGACCTGGCGATCGGTTCCCGGCTGGCCCGCTCGTCGCGCGTGGTGCGCGGCGCCAAGCGGGAGTTCATCAGCCGTACGTACAACCTGATCCTGCGCGGCTCGCTCCAGGCCCGCTTCTCCGACGCGCAGTGCGGCTTCAAGGCGATCCGGCGCGATGTCGCGCAGGTGCTGCTGCCGCTCGTCGAGGACACCGGCTGGTTCTTCGACACCGAGATGCTGGTGCTCGCCGAGCGTGCGGGACTGCGCATCCACGAGGTGCCGGTCGACTGGGTCGACGACCCCAACTCGACCGTGCACATCGTGAAGACCGCCACCGACGACCTCAAGGGCGTCTGGCGCGTCGGCAAGGCACTGACCACCGGCGCGCTGCCGCTGGACCGGCTCACCCGCCCGTTCGGCGACGACCCGCGCGACCGCGACGTCCAGGACGTGCCGAAGGGCCTGGCCCGGCAGCTCGTCGGGTTCTGCGTGGTCGGCGGCCTGTCGACCCTCTTCTACCTGGTGCTCTACAGCCTCTTCCGCGAGTTCTCCGGTTCGCAGATCGCCAACGCGCTGGCGCTGCTGGTGTCGGCGGTGGCGAACACCGCGGCCAACCGGCGGCTCACCTTCGGGGTGCGCGGCCGGGGCGGGGCGGTCCGGCACCAGGCGCAGGGCCTGGTCGTCTTCGGCATCGGCCTCGCGCTGACCAGTGGCTCCCTCGCCGCCCTGAACGCGGCGAGCAGCGACCCGGCGCACTCCACCGAGCTGGCGGTGCTGATCGCCGCCAACCTCGCGGCGACCGTGCTGCGATTCCTGCTCTTCCGCGCCTGGGTCTTCCCGGACCGCGACGGCTCCGCCCGGCCGGAGGCGTCCCCGTCCACGGTGGTGGCCACGCACACCCCGTCGTCGCCGACGTACACGACCGGCGGACACCAGCCGTACCAGCCGCAGTACCCGCCGCAGGGCCCGTTCCCGCAGCGTCCGGGGCGCCAGCCGTACGCCCAGGGCGGCACCACGACGACCACCCAATTCCGCGCCGGTGAAGCCGCGGACGGCACCTGGAGGGACAGCACCATGCAGTTGCAGCCGGTGCGTCCCCATGACACCGAGCCGGGGGACCCCCGATGACCACCGACACCGACCGACCGACCGAGTGGGGCCCGGCCCCCTCGTCTCCCCCGCCGCCGCGGTACACCCCCGAGGTCCCGGCGCCGGAGTCGGGCGATCCCCGGCAGCCCTTCGTCCGGAGACTCTGGCGCGGCCGTCCCGAGGACCCCCGCTGGGTACGCCCGGCCTTCCTCGGCCTGCTGGCCGCCACCCTCCTGCTCTACCTGTACGACCTGAGCGCCTCCGGCTACGCCAACTCCTTCTACTCGGCGGCCGTGCAGGCGGGCAGCAAGTCCTGGAAGGCGTTCTTCTTCGGTTCGCTGGACGCCGGCAACGCGATCACCGTCGACAAGCCGCCGGCCTCGCTGTGGCCGATGGAGCTGTCGGTCCGGATCTTCGGCCTCAACTCGTGGGCGATCCTCGTCCCCGAGGTCCTGATGGGCGTCGCGACGGTCGCCGTCGTGTACGCGGGGGTGCGCCGCCGGTTCAGCCCCGCCGCCGGTCTGATCGCGGGCGCCGTGCTCGCGCTCACTCCGGTCGCGGCGCTGATGTTCCGGTTCAACAACCCGGACGCGATGCTCGCGCTGCTGATGGCGGTCGCCTGCTACGCGGTGGTCCGCGCGGTCGAGGACGGCCGGACGAAGTGGCTGGTGTGGGCCGGGGTCGCGATCGGCTTCGCGTTCCTCGCCAAGACCCTTCAGGCGTTCCTGATCCTGCCGCCGCTCGCGATCGTCTACGCGGTCTGCGCGCCGGTGTCGGTGAAGAAGCGGTTCGGTCAGCTGGCGATCGCCACCGGCGCCCTGATCGTCTCCGGCGGCTGGTGGGTCGCGATCGTCGAGCTCTGGCCGGCGTCCTCGCGCCCGTACATCGGCGGCTCGCAGGACAACAGCTTCCTGTCGCTGACCTTCGGCTACAACGGCTTCGGCCGCCTGAGCGGCGACGAGACCGGCAGTGTCGGCGGCGGTGGCGGCGGCAACGGCAGCACCGGGCAGTGGGGCGCGACCGGCTGGGACCGGATGTTCAACTCCGAGATCGGCGGCCAGATCTCCTGGCTGCTGCCCTCCGCGCTGATCCTCCTGGTCGCCGGTCTGGTGGCCACCCGCAAGCTCCAGCGGACGTCGACCACCCGCGCCGCGTTCCTGGTCTGGGGCGGCTCGCTGCTGATCACCATGGTCGTCTTCAGCTACATGGCGGGCATCTTCCACCAGTACTACACGGTCGCCCTGGCCCCCTACCTGGCCGCCGTGACCGGCATGGGCGCCGATGTGCTGTGGAAGCGGCGCGCCGAGATGTGGGCGTCGATCACCCTCGCCGGCTCCGTGGTCGCGGCCGCGGTCTGGGGATACGTCCTGCTCAACCGCACCTCCGACTACCTGCCCTGGCTCAAGTTCCTGGTCCTGGTCGGCGGTCTGGCAGCCGCGCTCGGCCTGGTCTTCGCGGGCCGGATCAGCCGTCAGCTGGCCCTCGGGGCGGCGGCGGTGGGCCTGGTGGCCGCGCTGGCGGGCCCGACCGCGTACACCCTGAGCACCCTCCAGACGGGTCACACCGGTTCCATCGTCACGGCGGGTCCGGCGGGCGCGAGCATGATGGGCGGCGGCCCGGGTGGCGGCGGCGGTATGCGCGGCGGCGGCATGGGCGGCGGTGGCGGCTTCGGCCAGAACCAGCAGAACCAGCAGAACCAGCAGGGCCAACAGGGCCAGCAGGGCCAACAGGGCCAGCAGAACGGCAACGGTGGCACCCAGGGCTTCCCCGGCGGCGGCACCGGCGGCAACAGCACCGGTGGTACCGGCGGTACCGGTGGCTTCGGCGGCGGCATGCCGGGCCAGAACGGCACCGGCGGGACCCAGAACCAGCAGGGCAACGGCACCACCCAGAACGGCAACGGCTTCCCCGGCGGCGGGATGGGCGACGGTGGCGGCATGGGCGGCGGCGGTGGCGTCGGCGGCCTGCTGAACGGCGCGACCGTCAGCTCGCAGGCGAAGCAGCTGCTGGAGAAGGACGCGTCCAAGTACACCTGGGCGGCGGCCGCCATCGGAGCCCAGAACGCGGCGAGCTACCAGCTCTCCACGGGCGACGCGGTGATGGCGATCGGCGGCTTCAACGGCACCGACCCGTCCCCGACGCTGGCCCAGTTCAAGAAGTACGTGGCGGACGGCAGGATCCACTACTTTATCTCGTCCGGCACGGGCGGCGGCATGGGCGGCAGCAGCAGCGGCACGTCCTCGGCGATCACCTCGTGGGTCGAGAAGAACTTCAAGAAGGTGACGGTGGGTTCGGCCACCTTCTACGACCTGACGCAGAAGGCGAGCGGCAGCTGACGTTTCCCTGAGAGGCGCGAGGGCGGTGGCTTCGGCCACCGCCCTTCGTCGTACGACGGCCCTGCTCGCCGAAACCGCGTTGTACGCCGTACAGGAACTGTTCTACGGTGTACAGCATGACTTCTCAGGGCCATCCCCAGCGCTGGCTGATCCTCGGTGTCATCTGCCTCGCGCAGCTCACCGTGCTGCTCGACAACACCGTTCTCAACGTGGCCGTGCCCTCTCTCACCCGAGAGCTGCACGCGGCCACCGCCGACATCCAGTGGATGATCAACGCCTACTCACTGGTCCAGTCCGGCCTGCTCCTGACGGCGGGCAGCGCGGCCGACCGCTACGGCCGCAAGAAGATGCTGATAGCGGGGCTGGTCCTGTTCGGCGCGGGTTCGCTGACCGCGGGCCTGGCCGGTTCCACCGGTCAGCTGATCGCGGCGCGGGCCGGCATGGGCGTGGGCGGCGCGCTCCTGCTCACCACCACCCTGGCCGTGGCGATGCAGATCTTCACCCCCGACGAGCACCCCAGGGCGATCGGGATCTGGAGCGCCGTCAACGCGCTGGGCTTCGCCGCCGGACCGCTGATCGGCGGGTTCATGCTCAACCACTTCTGGTGGGGTGCGATCTTCCTGCTCAACCTCCCGGTGGCGGCGCTGGCCCTGGTGGCGGTCGTCGCCCTGGTGCCCGAGTCGAAGAACCCCCGGGGCGACCGGCCCGACCTGCTCGGCGCGCTGCTCTCCACGATCGGCATGGCCGCCCTGGTCTTCGCGATCATCTCCGGCCCCGGGCACGGCTGGACGTCGGCACGGGTGCTGCCCACGGCGGTCGTCGCGGTCGTGGCCCTGGCGCTGTTCGGGTACTGGGAACTCCGCGTCCCCCACCCCATGCTCGACCCGCACTTCTTCCGGGACCGCCGCTTCACGGGTGCCGTCGCCGGTGCCGTCCTGATCACCTTCGGCATGGGCGGAGCGCTGTTCCTCCTCACCCAGCACCTGCAACTCGTCCTCGGGTACGGCCCCTTGGAAGCGGGCCTGCGGACCGCGCCGCTGGCGCTGACCGTCGTCGCCCTCAACTTCTCGGGTCTGTCGGCGAAGTGGGCGACGCGACTGGGGACGCCGGTGTCGATCGCCCTGGGCATGCTGCTGATGTCGCTGGGGCTGGTCTCCATCGCCGTACTGGACTCCGGCGGGTACGGCGGCACGCTGCTCGGGCTGCTGCTGATCGGCGCGGGGTGCGCGGTCGCCAACCCGGCGATGGCGCACGCCATCATGAGCGCGATTCCCGCGGAGAAGGCCGGGGTGGGGGCCGGGATCAACGGCACGCTGGCCGAGTTCGGGAACGGGCTGGGGGTGGCCGTGCTGGGCGCGGTGCTCAGTTCCTGGGTGGCCTCGGGGAAGTCCGTGTCGGCGGGGCTGGGGGCGGGACAGCTGGTGGGGGCGGCCGCCGTGGTGGCCGGGGGGTTCGTGGCGGCGGGGCTGCTCAGGAGGGCGGAGAAGAATGTCGCCTAGTGGGGAGGGGGTATGTGTCGGTTCGCGGGTGCGAGTTCATCGTGGCTGGTCGCGCAGTTCCTCGCGCCCCTAAAAGCAGGGCGTCGGAGCTTTAGCATCTTGGGAAGTGGTCGTGGTCGAGGAGGGTGTTGCGATGGCGCGGGCCAGTGTGTGGCTGGAGGGGAAGGCCCGCAAGGGCGGGCGTGGCGGGCAGCCCTCCGGGCTCGACCGGGACCGCATCACCTCCGCCACCGTCCGGCTCCTCGATGCCGACGGGCTCGACAAGTTCTCCATGCGGCGGCTGGCGGCCGAGCTCAACGTGACCGCCATGTCCGTGTACTGGTACGTCGACACCAAGGACGAGCTGCTCGAACTCGCCCTCGACGCGGCCTTCGGCGAGCTGCGCCTGCCGGACGCCGACGACGGTGACTGGCGCGCACAGCTCCGCGCGCTGGCCACGGAGTACCGCGCGCTGCTGGTCCGCCACCCCTGGCTCTCCCCGCTGGCCGGCCGCTACCTCAACATCGGCCCGCACTCGCTGGCGTTCTCGCGGGTGGTCCAGCGGGTCGTCCGCCGCGCCGGCCTGCCCGCGCACGGCGTGACCGGGGCGATCTCGGCCGTCTTCCAGTTCGTCTACGGCTACGGCACCATCGAGAGCCACTTCGCCGCCCGGGTGTCCGCGGCCGGCATGACGGCCGACGAGTACTTCAACTCCACGATGGACGCCGTGACCGAGACCCCGGACACGGCGGGGATCATCGAGGAGTCGAGGGACCTCATGGCGGCCCGCGGCGGCGACACCGTCGCCGAGATGCTGGACAGGGACTTCACCTTCGCCCTGGACCTCCTGATCGCAGGAATCGAGGCCAAGGTGCAGAGCCCCGAAAGGGGGGCGGGTAACTGCGCGACCAGCCACAACGTACCCGCACCCGCGAACGAGGACGCACCCCCGAGCGTTTAGGCGTCCGGCTAGGCCAGCCGCGCCGGAAATCCTCCGGTGGCCACCGGCCCCCATCGCTCCGGCGTCACCCGGATGATCGACTTTCCCTGTCGCACCATCGCCGCCCGGTACTCGTCCCAGTCCGGGTGTTCCCCGGAGATGTTCCGGAAGTACTCCACCAGCGGCTCCACCGACTCCGGCGAGTCGATCACCTCGGCCCGTCCGTCCACCTGGACCCACGGCCCGTCCCAGTCGTCGCTCAGGACGATCACGCTCACCCGCTCGTCCCGCTTCGCGTTCCGCGTCTTGGCCCGTTCGGGGTAGGTGGAGGCCACGATCCGCCCGGAGTCGTCGACCCCGCAGGTCAGCGGCGACCCCTGCGGGCTCCCGTCGGCGCGCCGGGTGAGCAGGATCGCGCGGTGGCGGGGTCGTACGAAGTCCAGGAGCTCATCGAGGGAGACGGACGTGTTCGTCGCGATGTTCGGTGCCATGCGGCCAGCCTAGGGCCGGGGCGCCCGCTCAGCCTGTCCCTGGCGTCACCACCCTCACGCCTGTGGCAGTGACTCCCCCTGTACCGCCTGGATCTCCAGCTCCACCTTCAGGGTCGTGCCGATCGCGGCGATGCCCGCCTGCACGACCTGGTTGTAGTTCATCGCGAAGTCCTCGCGGTGCAGCTCGGTCGTCGCGCGGAACGCGGCCCGGGTGCCGCCCCAGGGATCGGCGCCGGTGCCGAGGTAGGCGAGGTCGAGATCGACCGGGCGCACCACACCGTGCAGGGACAGCTCGCCGTGCACCGTCCAGCGGTCCGAGCCCGCGGCCGTCACGCCCGTGGAGACGTAGGTGATCTCCGGGTGGCGTTCGACGTCCAGGAAGTCGGCGGAGCGCAGGTGGGTGTCGCGCATGCCGTTGCCGGTGTCGATGGAGGCGGCCCGGATGACCGCCCGGACGCGGGACTTGGTGACGTCGTCCGGGGCGATCTCGATCGACGCGGAGAAGTCCGTGAAACGGCCGCGCACGCTGGAGATGCCCAGGTGCTGGGCGACCGCGCCGACCGTGGAGTGCGCCGGGTCCACGGTCCACGGACCGGGCGGCGGCAGCTCGGTGCCGCCCTGCCGGGCCAGCGTGACCGTGCCGATCTCGGCGCGGCCGCTCGCGGTGACGATGGCGCTGGCGGCGGCGGGCGCGTAGCCCACGGCGGTGACGATGACGGTGTACGCCCCGGGTACCAGCGGGTTCGGGTCGCGCACCGTGCCCTCGACGTCGGCCTCGGCGCGCAGCACCTGGCTGCCGGTCATGTCGGTCACCGTGACGACCGCGTGCGACACGGCCCATCCGTCCCGGGTGCGGATCCTCGCGGTCAGTCCCATCCCGTTTCTCCCTGCGAATACTCAGAAAAATAAAAAACGATTACAAATCGGCCCTATGGAACCGGCCCGCGGCGGGCGCCTCCTTGTGGGCGCGCCCGCCACGGGCCGGAGTGGGAACTACTCGCCCGGGTGGGAGAGTTCGATGTCGTGGCCGTCGACACCGGCACCGGTGACGTTCAGGGCCGTGGCGACCGGCGGGTAGCCCGTCGCGATCACGGTGTAGTCGCCGCCGTCCAGGTCGGCGAAGGCGTACGCGCCGTCCACGCCGGTGGTGGCGGTGCCGACCACGTTGCCCGCCGCGTCCACGAGGGTGACGCGGGCGTCGGCCAGCGGCCCGTGCGGGGCCCGTACGACACCCTGGAGCTGGGCACCGGCCTCCAGGTCGACCTCGATCCGGGTGACCCCGGTGGTGCCGATCTCGACCGGCAGGGCGCGCGGGCGGTACCCGGCCGCGTTCACCGCGACCGTGACGACACCGGGCACCAGGTCGCCGAAGCGGAAGTCGCCCTGCTCACCGGTGGCCGCGGTGGCCAGCAGGTCGCCGCGCACGTCGGTGACGATGACCATCGCGTCCTTGACCGGCAGCGCGCTGCCCGCCCCCCGCACCACACCGCTCAGCCCGCTGGTGCCGCTGAGCAGGATGTCGTACGACAGCGCGTCCTCGCCCACCACCACGGTGGAGGCCTGCGGCTGGTAGCCGTCGGCGGAGGCGATCAGCACGTACGAGCCCGCACCGGGCGCGTCCAGCCGGTAGGAGCCGTCGTAGCCGGCGACCGCACGGCCGAGCTGGCGGCCGGCCAGCGAGATGAGGGTGACCGCGGCCTGGGGGACCGGGGCGGTCTCGGCACCCCGCACGAAGCCGTGCACCGGGGTGCCGCCGGAGCCCGCGGGCTGACCGGGGGCGTCGAGGGTGGCCACGGCGGCGAACTGCCGGGTGGCCTCGACGGCGTTCTCGGTGCCGCCGTTCACGACCGGGGCGGCCCAGCTGGGGACCTGCTGGTTCGCGACGGGGGCCGCGACGGGGGCCGCGACGGGGGCCGCGGCGACGGCCGTCTCCGCGGGGGTCTCGGCGGGCTGCTCCTGCTCGGCGGCCTGGGCGAGCCCGCCCTTGGTCCGCAACGGGACCTCCTTGATGAACAGGCTGATCACGAACGCGAGGGCGGCGAGACCGCCGGCGATCAGGAAGACGTCGGCGATGGCGTGGCCGTAGGCGCTCTCCATGAGGGTGCGCAGCGGGGCGGGCAGCTTGCCCAGGTCCGGCAGGCTGTCGCTGGAGGAGCTGGAACCGGCCAGGGCGGCCTGGTACTTGGGGGAGAGGGCGGCGGCGCCCTCGGTCACGTAGTGCGTGATCCGGTGGGCCATCACCGCGCCGAGCGCCGAGACGCCGACCGCACCGCCGAGGGACCGGAAGAAGGTGACCGTGGAGCTGGCCGAGCCGAGGTCGGCGGGGGCGACCTGGTTCTGCGTGCAGAGCACCAGGTTCTGCATCATCATGCCGATGCCGAGACCCAGCAGCGCCATGAAGATCGACATCTTCCAGTACGCCGTGTCGTAGCGGATGGTCCCGAGCAGGCCGAGGCCCGCCGTCACCAGGACGCCACCGCTGACCAGCCAGGCCTTCCAGCGTCCCGTGCGGGTGATGAACTGACCGGAGACGGTGGAGGAGACGAACAGACCGCCGATCATCGGGATCGTCATCACACCCGACATCGTCGGGGACTTGTCGCGGGCCAGCTGGAAGTACTGGCTGAAGAACACCGTGCCGGTGAACATGGCGACACCGACGAACAGCGAGGCCAGCGAGGCCAGCGTGATGGTGCGGTTCTTGAACAGCCGCAGCGGGATGATCGGTTCCTTGGCCTTCGACTCGACCAGGATGAAGATCAGCGCGAGGGCGATCGAACCGCCGACCATGGCGTAGGTCTGCCAGGAGATCCAGTCGTACTTGTCACCGGCGAAGGTGACCCAGATCAGCAGCAGCGAGACGGCGGCGGCGACGAAGAAGGCGCCGGACCAGTCGACCTTGACGTCCCGCTTCACGACCGGCAGGTGCAGGGTCTTCTGGAGCACGATCAGCGCGATGACGGCGAACGGGACGCCGACGTAGAAGCACCAGCGCCAGCCCAGCCACGAGGTGTCGGTGATGACACCGCCGAGCAGCGGGCCGCCGACGGTGGCGACGGCGAAGGTCGCGCCGAGGTAGCCGGAGTAACGGCCGCGCTCACGCGGCGAGATCATCGCGGCCATGACGATCTGGGCGAGCGCCGACAGACCGCCGACGCCGATGCCCTGCACGACACGGCAGGCGATCAGCATGCCGGCGTTCTGCGACAGACCGGCGGCGGCGGACCCCGCGACGTAGATGATCAGGGCTATCTGGACGAGCGCCTTCTTGCTGTACAGGTCCGACAGCTTGCCCCACAGCGGGGTGGTCGCGGTCATGGCCAGCAGCGAGGCGCTGACGACCCAGGTGTACGCGGACTGGCCGCCGCCCAGGTCGGTGATGATGTGCGGCAGCGCGTTGGTGACGATCGTGGACGACAGGATCGCCACGAACATGCCGAGCAGGAGGCCGGAGATGGCCTCCATGATCTGCCGGTGCGTCATCGGGGTCTGCTCGACGGAGCCTCCCCCGTGCGGCTTTGCGTGAGCCCGCACACCGGCTGGTGTGGTCGTTGCCATGGGCTTCCTTTTCCTACGTGTTATGCGGGTGTACGGGTGGTCGGTTCGAGAGCGTCGAGTACGGGGGTGGGGGCGCGGGCGGCGGAGGCGAGCGTGGACCCGGTCGTGGCCTTCGGGCTCCCCTGGGCCGGCGCCGTGCCGACGGCGGGCCGGGGATGCGGGGGCGTGGCCCGGCAGTCGCCGAAGCTGGCGCTGAGCCGGGTCATCAGCCGGATCAGCTGCTCGACCTCCTCGTCGGTCCAGTCGCTCAGCCGCTCGGTGAGCAGTGCGGTGCTGCGCCGGGACAGGTCCTGGAGGGTCGCCTCGCCCGTGGGGGTGAGGCGCAGGATGCGGGAACGCTTGTCCGCCGGGTCGGGGGACCGCTCGATCCAGCCGCGCTCGGCGACGTGCGCCACGTGCCGGCTGGTCACGGACATGTCCACGGCGAGCAGCTCGGCGAGCTTGCTCATGCGCATGGAACCGTGGCGGCCGAGCAGCGTCAGCACCGCGGCGGAGCCGGCCGGGCACTCGTGCGGCAGGATCCGCGCGAGGTCCCGTTTCACGGCTCCGACGGCGCTGAGCTGACGCGCCAGCTCCTCGAACTGCGCCTGCTCCGCCATCACACCTCCCGTATTCGTTGCTTGGGGCAACCATAGAACTGCTTGGTTGCCACAGGCAAATAAAACGGCCGGGCTCGGGCTAAAAACTTGGCAAAGGCAAGTATTGCGAACGTAAACACGCAGGTGGGGGCAGAAACGACCCCTGGCAGCCCCCCACTTGGGCGACACCCCTGGATTCGCTAGTGTCTCGGGCCATGGCTAACACCCAGGGCCCCCAGGGCAACCACGACCCCGCAGGCAGCACCCAGATGTTCCGCGCGTTCGTCGACGAGGCCCCCCAGACCTCCCAGCAGACGGCGACCACCTACTCCTCCTCCGGCCCCCGCCTCGGCCTGATCCTCGGCGTCGTCGCCGTGGTGGTCGTGGTGGCGGCGGTCGCCTGGCTCGCGCTCATGTAAGACGGCCGAGGCCGGGGACAAGGACGGGGTTGAGGCCGAGGCCGAGGTCGGGGTCGCCGGTACGACGGTCGCGGCAGCGGCGCGGCAGTGCCGCGGCAACGAAGAACCCGGGGTTCCCCACCCCGGGCTTTCGTCGTGCCCGGGACGGCTCGTACTCGGGGTGGCTCGTGCCCGGGGCTTTCGTCGCGCCCCGGGTGGCTCGTGCCCGGGGCTTTCGCCGTGCCCCCGGTGGCTCGTGCCCGGGGGCTCGTCCTCGGGGCCTTCGTCGTGTCCCCGGTGGCTCGTACGCGGGGCGGCCGCGGTGCCTCAGCTCCAGTCGACCGTCACGATCCGGGTCTCGATGTGCATGCCGAGCGGCACCCGCCAGTCGTCGACGCAGACCGTCCAGGTCTTGTCCGTACGGGACTCGGGGCCGATCGGAGTGGGGAGCGCCCGGGTGGTGGTGATCGTCGACCAGTCGATGCCGAGCAGGTCGATGATGTGCGTGCCGAGCGTGACCGTCCCGGAACGCACTGCCGTGCCACCGGAGTTGCGGAAGGACACCGTCACCTTCTCGCACCAGCGCCGGTCCGTGGCCTCACGGGTGGGGGCGCTCCAGGTGAGGGCGGCGGCTGAAGGGGCGCTGGGTTTAGGGGAGTTCGACTCCGCGGGGCCGGACGGCTGGGGCCGGCCGGTGCCGGGGCGGGAGGCGGAGCCGGAGGGCGACGGAGCCGAAGGCACCGTGCCGGAAACCGAGTTGCCCGCACCGTCCACGGAGCCGCCGGTACCGTCCACGGAGCCGCCGGTGCCGTCCGCCGAGCCGGCGGTGCCGTCCGACGCGGAAGCCGCCCCGCCCGTCGTCGTACCCGCCGGTGCGTGCGTGGACGCTGTCGGTCCGCTCGTCGTGCCTTTCGGGCCGTCCAGCGGGACCAGCGTCACCGAACCCGTGGGTCTCGCCGAGGTCTCCTCCGGGCCGCCGGCCGCACCCACCGCCGTGTAGCCGCCGCCGCTGCCGCCCCCGCAGGCCGTGAGGGAGCCGGCCAGGCACAGCCCGACCAGCGATCCCACCGCGACCCACCGTCTCCGCGTCGCCCCGCACGGGCGCGTGGAGCCGGTGGCCGAGGCCACTGCCACGGGCGGCACCGGGGCCGCCGGCCTCGCTGTGAGGGCCGGCGGCGCCTTGCTCCTGGCGGAGTGTCGGCCGCTCCGGGTCATGGGTGTCCGGCGAGGAGACATCGCGCCAGTGTGGCTGACGCCTCGTCAGTTCGGAACCCTCAGTCCGAGATCAGGCCCTCGCGCAGCTGCGCCAGCGTCCGGGTCAGCAGGCGGGAGACGTGCATCTGGGAGATGCCGACCTCCTCGCCGATCTGGGACTGGGTCATGTTCGCGAAGAAGCGGAGCATGATGATCCGGCGCTCGCGAGGCGGCAGCTTGGCGAGGAGCGGCTTGAGGGACTCGCGGTACTCGACGCCCTCCAGAGCCGTGTCCTCGTAGCCGAGGCGGTCCGCCAGGGAGCCCTCGCCGCCGTCGTCCTCGGGGGCCGGGGAGTCGAGGGAGGAGGCGGTGTACGCGTTGCCGACCGCGAGGCCGTCGACGACGTCCTCCTCGGAGACGCCCAGGACGGCCGCCAGTTCCGTCACCGTGGGGGAACGGTCCAGCTTCTGGGAGAGCTCGTCACTGGCCTTGGTGAGGGCCAGCCGCAGCTCCTGGAGGCGGCGCGGGACGCGGACCGACCACGAGGTGTCCCGGAAGAACCTCTTGATCTCGCCGACCACGGTCGGCATCGCGAACGTCGGGAACTCCACGCCGCGTTCGCAGTCGAAGCGGTCGATCGCCTTGATCAGGCCGATGGTGCCGACCTGGACGATGTCCTCCATCGGTTCGTTGCGGCTGCGGAAGCGGGCTGCCGCGTAGCGCACGAGCGGGAGGTTGAGTTCGATCAGGGTGTCCCGGACGTAGGCACGCTCGGGGCTGTCCTCTTCGAGTGCGGCGAGGCGCAGGAACAGGGAGCGGGACAGGGTGCGGGTGTCGAGGGCCTCCGAGGTACCCGGGAGCTCCGGGGTCGGAGGGGCCTCCAGCGCCGGAGCGCCGTCGATGGCGCCATCGATGCTGTCGAGCACGTCGATGGCGTCGAGCTCCTTGGGCGCTGCCTCGCTCTTCGTGGGCGTGAGCACCTTCGAGCTGCCCTGTTCTGCGGACATGCCACCCCCTTTGGGTCGCGGGACGGTCGCGGCGGTGTTCCCTCGAGAGGAACGATGCCTTCACCTGAATACCGGAGCCGGAGCCCTGGCAAACGCGCTTCCCGCAGAATGTCACATGTCGGCAACACGCTGTAGTGACATGTCGACATGTGAAATGTGAATCAGCCCTGGATACAAGGGGTCTGACGGTTTTTCGCCCCTCAATTGTCGGGAAGTGCGCTGGTGAGCGATTCGCTCGCGGCGGTGATGGCTCGATCCTGTTTGCGGTTACGGCCGTACCGGGCCGTCCGGGGCGGGTCTCGGCCCGGTAACGGACCCGTCGGGCGCGGGGTCAGGCCTCGATGCGGTTCGCCGAGCGCAGGCGCTGGAAGCTGCGGGCGAGGAGACGGGAGACGTGCATCTGGGAGACGCCGAGCTCCGCGCTGATCTGGGACTGGGTGAGGTTGCTGTAGTAGCGCAGCAGCAGGATCCGCTGTTCCCGCTCGGGGAGTTGGACCAGCAGGTGGCGGACCAGGTCGCGGTGTTCCACGCCGTCCAGGGCCGGATCCTCGTACCCGATGCGGTCCAGCAGGCCCGGCAGCCCGTCGCCCTCCTGGGCGGCCTCCAGGGAGGTCGCGTGGTACGACCGGCCGGCCTCGATGCAGGACAGCACCTCGTCCTCGCTGATCCGCAGCCGCTCGGCGATCTCGGCGGTGGAGGGAGAGCGGCCGAAGGCGGTGGTCAGGTCCTCGGTCGCGCTGTTGACCTGGACCCACAGCTCGTGCAGCCGCCGCGGGACGTGCACGGTGCGGACGTTGTCGCGGAAGTAGCGCTTGATCTCACCGACGACGGTGGGCATCGCGAACGTCGGGAACTGTACGCCCCGGTCCGGGTCGAAGCGGTCGATGGCGTTGATCAGACCGATGGTGCCGACCTGGACGACGTCCTCCATGGGCTCGTTGCGGGAGCGGAAACGGGCGGCCGCGTAGCGTACGAGAGGGAGATTGGCCTCGATGAGCGCCGCGCGCACCCGGTTGTGCTCCGGCGTGCCCGGCTTGAGGTCCTTGAGCTGACCGAAGAGCACCTGGGTCAGGGCCCGGGTGTCGGCGCCGCGGCGCTTCTCCGGGGCCGGAGCGGGCGCCTGGGCGGGAGGTTGGGCGGGAGAGGCGGGAGGTTGGGCCGGGTTCTGGTCGGCGGGCTGGGCGGGGGCGGGCGCCTCTTCCTGGGGCGGCGCAGAACTGGCCGACACGGTCAACGCCACCTCTTCATCGGTCAATCATCCGTCAAAAGCGGTCATAGCATCACAAGACATGTGCACTGTGTGCAAGCACCCCGTTACCCCGTGTTGAGTTCAAGTGATGGCAAGTTGGGGCATAGAGCGCACGAAAGCCCCCCGCCTGTCCGGGCGGAGGGCCGTGATCCGAAAAGGGCGGGGCGTTCAGAACTCGTAGTCGGCGATCACCCACGTGGCGAACTCCCGCCACTGCGCGGCGGCCGCCTGGTGGTCCGGGTGCTCCAGGTACCGCTTCAGCGCGGCCGCGTCCTCGACGGCCGAGTTGATCGCGAAGTCGTAGGCGATGGGCCGGTCGGTGACGTTCCAGCCGCACTCCCAGAAGCGCAGGTCCTCGATCACGCCACCGAGCGCGGAGAACGCCGCGGCGCCCGCGACGGCGCGCGGATCGTCCCGCTCGACGCCCTCGTTGAGCTTGAAGAGGACCAGATGGCGGATCATGGGTTACTCCCGGGGGGTCTACTTCGCCCCGTTGGCCAGCCAGGTGAAGAAGTCGCCGACGGCCTTCGCGGCGTCCGATATGCCCTGGAAGACTATCTGGACCCAGTCTGCCGCCCTGGGCGGGTCGGTGATGATCACGTACAGCGCGAAGACCACGAGTGCGTAGACGGCGAGCTTCTTGGCGTTCACCGCCACCTGGCCTCTCCCCTGGTTGCCCCCTGTTGCCGGGCGCGAGTGTAACGCTCCGATCGTTTTGTATGACCGGCGGCACGATGGATGCCGGATTTTTTTCTGCTCCGAAGCGTGAACCGATCGCGGGCGCCGGTCCGATGAGGGGGTGACGAAGCGGAAGCGGGAGAGGGAGAGCGCGGATGATGATGACGGCGACGGCCTACGGACTCGTCACCCTGCTGATCGTGTTCGTGGTGGCGGCGCTGCTCGACTGCGCCCGCACCCCGGCGGAACGGGTCCGGTACGTCCCGAGGTGGCTCTGGCTGCTGTTCATGCTGCACACCCCGGTGTTCGGCGCCCTCGTCTGGAACTACGCGGGCAAGCGCCCCGAGCCGGCCGGCTGACACGCCGAAGGGCCCGGTCCGCCGGACCAGGCCCTTCTCAGAGCGGTAGCGGAGGGATTTGAACCCTCGGTGACTTGCGCCACACTCGCTTTCGAGGCGAGCTCCTTCGGCCGCTCGGACACGCTACCGAGGGAGACCCTACAGCACCGGGGGCCGTGCTCTGAAATCGGTATTCGGGGCCCGGGGCGGGCCTCCGGAGCGGCGGCTCAGCGGGCGCGGAAGAACTCCGTGAGCAGCCGGGCGGATTCCGTGGCGAGGACGCCCTCGACGACCTCGGGACGGTGGTTCAGCCGCCGGTCCCGTACGACGTCCCACAGGGACCCCGCGGCGCCCGCCTTCTCGTCGCGGGCTCCGTAGACGACCCGGTCCACCCGGGCCTGCACCAGGGCGCCGGCGCACATCGTGCAGGGCTCCAGCGTGACGACCAGGGTGCAGCCGGTGAGCCGCCACTCCCCGAGCCTCGCGGCGGCCCGGCGCAGTGCCAGGACCTCGGCGTGCGCGGTGGGATCGCCGGTGGCCTCGCGTTCGTTGTGGCCGGCCGCGAGGACCGTCGTACCGTCCGGGGACAGCACGACGGCGCCGACGGGGACGTCCCCGCCCCGGACGGCCTGCCCGGCCTCGTCCAGGGCGAGTCGCATCGCGGCCCGCCAGCGGTCGCGTACCGGGTCCGGGGGCCCGGATGCCTCGCGGTGGAGCGTCAGCGGACGGTCTCCAGGACGTCGGAGGCGCCCAGGGCCTCCGCGATGTCGCCGAGCGCGTCCTCCTCGAGCGTCAGCAGCTCCTTCGCGCTCACGCCCAGGTCGTCCAGGATCCCGGCGTCGCCGACCGGGCCCGAGGGCACGGCGGAACCGTCCGCGTCGTCGTCGTCCTCCGTTTCCGGCTCACCGTCCTCGGTGCCGTCGAGGTCGAGGGCGTCCAGGTCGGCGACGTCGTCCTTGGGCTCCCTTCCGAGCATTTCGTCGGTGAGCAGGAGCTCGCCGTACGAGCTGCGGGCGGCTGCGGCGGCGTTGGAGACGAAGACCCGGGGGTCCTCCTCACCGTCGACGCGCACGACACCGAACCACGCGTCCTCCTGCTCGATGAAGACGAGCACCGTGTCGTCGGCGTCCGGCGCCGATTCCCGGGCCAGGTCGGCCAGGTCCGACAGGGTCTCCACATCGTCGAGCTCTGTGTCGCTCGCTTCCCACCCGTCTTCGGTGCGCGCGAGCAGTGCGGCGAAGTACACCGTGACTCTCCCACTGGTCTTAGGCGTGCCGGTTGGGGGTCCCCCCGGCGGAGGTTCTGGGCGGAGAGAGCTGTGCTCCGAGCCCCACCCACTCGGAATCGTGGCAGAAACATGGCGCTCAGGGGACGTCTTCGGCTCCCTGTGTCTGGCAGTTTTGATCGCACGTATGCAAAGAGGCATCCATACGTCCGTGACCGCAGTCACCAGCGCACTCGTTGCCGCCACCTGCGGATCGTACGCGGGTTTTCCCGCGGTCCACGCACGGCCTTCCCCGTGCCGGACCGCAACGCGCCACCCGCAGTGGATCTTTGCCGAAGGATCGCCTTTACGACTCTTGCGGACTCTCGCGGACTCCTGCCGACGGCTACCAGCGGAACGTCCGCATGCGCATCGCGTGTCGCAGCCGGGCCACCTTCGCCCGGCGCGGCTGGACCCGGTCGCGCAGCGCCCGCGCCTCGGCGAGATCGCGCAGGAAGCGGGCCCGGCGACGGCGCCGCTCCGCCTCGGTCTCGCCCTCGGGGGCGCCGTACGCGCGGTCGGGCGGTTCAAGCGGTTCAGGAAGTTCGGACACAGTCAGATCACCCCACTCCGACACTCCCACTTTCCCCCGGACGGAGGGTTTGATGCCAGGGTGGAACAGCCCGGACCTGCGCGGGCGGCGGTCGGACGGCGGTCGGGCGCGGTTACTGTTGTCGGCATGCGTCTCCACGTCGTCGACCACCCCCTGGTCGCTCACAAACTCACCACGCTGCGCGACCAGCGCACCGACTCCGCGACGTTCCGGCGGCTCGCCGACGAACTGGTCACCCTGCTCGCCTACGAGGCGACGCGGGACGTGCGGACCGAGGCCGTCGACATCCGGACCCCGGTGGCCGCCACGACCGGCGTCAAGCTCGCCCGGCCGCGCCCGCTGGTGGTGCCGATCCTGCGGGCCGGGCTCGGCATGCTGGACGGCATGGTCCGGCTGCTGCCGACCGCCGAGGTGGGCTTCCTGGGCATGATCCGCGACGAGGAGACGCTCCAGGCGTCCACGTACGCCTCGCGGATGCCGGAGGACCTCTCCGGGCGCCAGGTGTACGTCCTGGACCCGATGCTGGCGACGGGCGGCACGCTGGTGGCGGCGATCCGTGAGCTCATCAGGCGGGGCGCCGACGACGTCACGGCGGTGGTGCTGCTGGCCGCTCCCGAGGGCGTCGAGGTCATGGAGCGCGAGCTGGCGGGGACCCCGGTCACGGTGGTGACGGCGGCGGTCGACGACCACCTCAACGAGCACGGGTACATCGTGCCGGGGCTGGGCGACGCGGGGGACCGCCTCTACGGCGCGGCCGAGTAGACGGCGGGGCGCCTCGACGCGGGGCGCCGTGCGCCTTGGCGCCGTGGAGGGCGTGAGTGCGTCGGCGGCCGCGGGTGCGTCCTGGCCGCTCGCGCAGTTCCCCGCGCCCCTGGCGGGGCGCTGTAGTGCTGGGTGTGTGTCGGCGGC
The DNA here is from genome assembly GCF_022343545.1 of Streptomyces arenae. NCBI lineage: Bacteria > Bacillati > Actinomycetota > Actinomycetes > Kitasatosporales > Streptomycetaceae > Streptomyces > Streptomyces arenae. The sequence goes on along the minus strand of NZ_JAKQYH010000018.1, from coordinate 100,614 downwards.
CGCGGGTGCGTCGTGGTCGGTCGCGCAGTTCCCCGCGCTCTGGCGGGGCGCTGTAGTGCTGGGTGTGTGTTGGCGGCTGCGGGTTGTGTCGTGGTCGGTCGCGCAGTTCCCCGCGCCCCTGGCGGGGCGCTGTCGTACGGGGCGGTTCAGATGTGAACGGCGCTGAGTTTTCCTCTTAGCAGTCCTTCTTCGGGGCTGCCTTCGGCTGGGGGTGGGACAGGGCTGTGATGGCCCTGGCGGCTGTTGCCTGGGGGGTGAGGGCCTTGAAGGCGTCGCCGATGATCAGGTCCACCGCGGTGCCCTTGCGGCCCGCCTCCGTGCGCTGGTCGGCCGCCGTCAGCTGGGTGGCCAGGACCGGCAGGGAGGTCTTCAGGGCGGACGCCGGGCCGAGCAGCACCGCCGTGCCCTTGACCTTCGAGTCGAACCTCTCCGGCGCGTTCCCGACGTCACCGATCTTGAAGCCGCGCTTCTTGAGCGCGTCCGCGGTGTCCTTGGCCAGGCCCGTACGGGTGGTCGCGTTGTAGACGTTGACCGTGATCTGCGCGGGCTTCGGCAGCGCCGCGGTGGACGCCCCCGCCGCCGGACTCGGGCTCGCGGCCGCCTGCTTGACGCAGTCACCCGCGGAACCGGCCGCCGAGGCCGTCCCGCCGCCGCCCGTGAAGACGTCGATGAGCTGCAGTGTGCCCCAGCCGACCAGGCCGAGCGCGGTGACGGTGGCGACCACGGAGAGGGTCAGCCGGGCACGCCGCCGGCGCGGGCGCATGCGAGGGTATTTGTCCCCTGTGATCCGGTACTGGCCGCCCATGCCGGGGGGAGTCAGCATGCTCATGAGCGCAGCGTAGTGCGCCGCGGGTGCGTTGACTAATAGATGATCATCCGACGGTGTGCGGTCCAACCCGAAAGGGGCAACCGGCGGGTGGCGAGTGGCGTCCGGACCGGTGTCAGTCGAGTTCGAGCACGCGCGCGTGCAGCACCTGGCGCTGCTGGAGGGCGGCGCGCACCGCGCGGTGCAGTCCGTCCTCCAGGTACAGGTCGCCCTGCCACTTCACGACGTGCGCGAAGAGGTCGCCGTAGAACGTCGAGTCCTCGGCGAGCAGGGTCTCCAGGTCGAGCTGCCCCTTGGTCGTCACGAGCTGATCGAGGCGGACCGGGCGCGGTGCGACGTCCGCCCACTGCCGGGTGCTCTCCCGGCCGTGGTCGGGGTACGGCCGGCCGTTTCCGATGCGCTTGAAGATCACACGGAAAGCCTACCGGTCCTGACGTTCCGGGCGCAGCCATGGCGACCGAGTGCGACGCTGGAAAAGACGCCGTAAAGGTCATCAAAAACACAAAACGGGAAACAGGTGGTCCGATGACGAGTGCCGGCGATGCCGCCGGAGCGGAGGCGGCCGGCGCCCCGGTGCCGCCCCCGGTCGCGGCGATCGCCTCGGGGTACGCCTTCACCGGCCCGGCGCTGGACCTCGGTGCCCTCCTCTGGGACGGCCGGTGCCGCCCCGACGTCCCGGTCCGCGTCCCCCTGTCCGTGCTCAACCGGCACGGCCTGGTCGCCGGCGCCACCGGTACCGGCAAGACCAAGACGCTCCAGCTGATCGCGGAGCAGCTGTCGGCCCACGGCGTCCCGGTGTTCCTGGCGGACGTCAAGGGCGACCTGTCCGGCATCTCCCGCCCCGCGCCGGGCGGCGAGCAGGTCCGGGCCAGGGCGGGGCAGGTGGGCCAGCTATGGACGGCGGCCGGTTTCCCCGCGGAGTTCCTCGCGCTCGGCGGCCTCGGCCACGGCGTCCCCGTCCGCGCCACGGTCACCAGCTTCGGACCGGTGCTGCTCGCCAAGGTGCTCCGGCTCAACCAGACCCAGGAGCAGTCCCTCGGCCTGATCTTCCACTACGCCGACACCAAGGGCCTGGAGCTGATCGACCTCAAGGACCTGCGCGCGGTGGTCGCTTTCCTCACCTCGGACCAGGGCAGGGCCGAACTGCGCGACATCGGCGGCCTGTCGACGGCCACGGCGGGCGTGATCCTCCGCTCCCTGACCGCCTTCGAGGCGCAGGGCATGGCGGACTTCTTCGGCGAACCGGAGTTCGACACGGCCGACCTCCTGCGTACGGCACCGGACGGCCGCGGTGTCGTATCGGTCCTGGAGCTCCCCGCGGTCCAGGAGAAGCCCTTGCTCTTCTCCACCTTCCTGATGTGGCTGCTGGCCGACCTCTTCCACGACCTCCCGGAGATCGGCGACGCCGGCAAGCCGAAGCTGGTCTTCTTCTTCGACGAGGCGCACCTGCTCTTCGACGACGCCTCGAAGGCGTTCCTCGACTCGATCACCCAGACCGTGCGCCTGATTCGCTCGAAAGGGGTCGGCGTCTTCTTCGTCACGCAGACCCCGAAGGACGTACCGTCCGACGTCCTCGCGCAGCTCGGCAGCCGTGTCCAGCATGCGCTCAGGGCGTTCACACCCGAGGACGAGAAGGCGCTGAAGGCGACCGTGCGGACCTTCCCGAAGTCGCCGTACGACCTCGCGGAGCTGCTCACCGGGCTCGGCACCGGCGAGGCCGTGGTCACCGTGCTCAGTGAGAACGGCGCCCCGACGCCGGTCGCGGCGACCCGGCTGCGGGCCCCGGAGTCCCTGATGGGCCCGGTCGACCCGGCTGAGCTGGACGCGGCGGTCCGGGCGTCCGCTCTCCACGGGCGTTATGCACAGGCTGTGGACCGCGAGTCGGCGTACGAGAAGCTCCAGGAGGCCCCGGCCCCGGCGCACGAGGAGGAACCCTCGCTCGTCGAACAGGTCGTGAACAGCGGGATGTTCAAGTCCCTCGCCCGTTCCGTGGGCACCCAGCTCGGCCGGGAGATCACCCGCTCCCTGTTCGGCACGGCCCGCAGGCGCCGGTGAGCGGCAGGCGCCGGTGAGCCGGGCGCCCGTGCGGGCCGCCCGGCTCAGCCCCGGTGGGCTCAACCGCGCTTGGGCTCCTGGAGTCCGGGCCTCTGCGGCTCGGCCGCCTTCTCCGCCGGCTTGGGGGTACTGCGAACGGCCTCGGCGCGCAGCAGGGCGCGCAGGACCGCGTACGGGTCTGAGGACATGACGGTGTTCCTTGCGTAGAGCTGACTGCCTGACTGGGGTGCGGGGTGTCGGGCCGGTCAGCAGCGCAGGACCACGGTGCGCAGCAGGGGTGTGGCGTACGGCGGGCGCGCGGCGGCAGAGCAGGCCGGCCGCCGGTCACGGTCCGCCGGGTCGGTGGGCCCCGTGGCCGGGAGCGGCGCGGGGCGCTGGGGGACGTCGGCGCGGTGGACGGCGCGGCCGGCCGGTCGCAGCGGGGTGTCGAGGACGTCGTGCTCGGCGGTCCCGGCCGAGGAGGAGGCGGCGGTCGGGGCGGTGGCCGCGAGGACCGCCGTGGGGGCGCCGGTCAGCAGCAGGGCGAGCAGCAGCGGTACGAGGGCCCGCAGCCGGACGGAGCCGGGCCGCGGGCGGCCGTACGCGGGTCCGCTGCTCATGGCGGTCATCTCCCCGCGGGGTGGGGGGTGTTCATCGCGCCGGGCGCCAGAACCGCTCGCTCGGCGTATCTGCGGGGCGCGAGGTTGACGCTTTTCACACGGTCCGCGGAATGTGCTGGGCGCGGCCGCGGAGGCCGAACGAGGAGACGATCTCGACGATGCCGACCACGACCAGCCAGATGCCGGCGACCAGGGTCAGTACGGCGACCGACTGGAACGGCGAGACGATCAGCACGATGCCGGCGATGAAGGTGACGATCCCGAGGAAGATCATCCAGCCGCGGGCCGGCATCGCCGGATCGTGCACCGCGGCGATGGTCTGGGTGATGCCGCGGATCAGCCAGCCGATCCCGATCCACAGGGCGAGCAGCAGGATCGACTCCAGCGGGCCGCGGAAACAGAACAGGCCCAGCAGGATGGACAGCGCGCCGCTGATGAAGGCCAGTACGCGCAGCGAGGTCGTCTTGTGCGTGCCGAAGGCGGCGACCAGCTGGAAGATGCCGCTGATCAGCAGGTAGATGCCGAAGAGCACACCGGCGACGAGCAGCGAGGCGCCGGGCCAGACCAGGACCAGGATGCCGAGGATCAGCGAGGCGATCCCGGTGATCAGGACGGTCTGCCAGGCGGCCTTGGCGAGTGAGTGCAGCGGCCCTTCGAACGGCGGTTCGGCCTCATGCCGCCCGGCACCGGCGGCATGAGCCTTCCGGTCGTCGTCGGCGGGGCCGGTGCTGGGAGGCTCGGTCATGTGTCCAGGGGAGCCCCGGACCACGACCGTCGCCACCAGAAGGAGCCCAACCGGGTGACTCCGCCGACCGTCGCCACCCGGACGGGGACGCGACACAACTCCGTCGACCGTCGCCACCCGGACTGGGGCACGTCACAACTCCGTCGACCGTCCCTACCAAAGGGGCGCGGGGAACTGCGCGACCAGCCACGAAGCACCCGCAGCCAACTACGCACCGACGCACACCAGCCCGCTGCACCCACCGTCACCTATCATCGGCCCGCGCAGCCCCCGTCACCCACCGTCGCCCCGCGCAGCCCTCGCAGCCCTCGCAGCCTTCGCCGCCGCCTTCATCTCCTGCTTGTGCGCCCGCACCTTCGCCAACGACTCCGGCCCGGTGATGTCGGCCACCGACCGGAACGCCGCCGCCTCCCCGTACGCCCCCGCCGCCGCCCGCCACCCCGTCGGCCGCACCCCCAGCTGCTTGCCCAGCAGCGCGAGGAAGATCTGCGCCTTCTGCTTCCCGAACCCGGGCAGTTCCTGAAGCCGCCTCAGTAGCTCCGCGCCGCTGTCGACGTCACGCCAGATGCCCTCGGCGTCCCCGTCGTAGTGCTCGACGAGGTACTGGCACAGCTGCTGGATCCGCTTCGCCATGGACCCGGGGTAGCGATGCACCGCGGGCTTCTCGGAGAGCAGCGCGGCGAACGCCTCCGGGTCCTGCGCCGCGATCTCGTGCGCGTCCAGGTCGTCCGTGCCCATGCGGCGCGCGATCGTCGCCGGCCCCTTGAACGCCCACTCCATCGGCACCTGCTGGTCCAGCAGCATCCCGGTGAGCGCGGCCAGCCTGCTGCGGCTGAGGAGTTCGTCGGCCTCGGGATCCTGCGCGAGGCGCAGCCCGGCGGAGTCATTGGTGTCGGCGTCCATGGCTCGATGATCCCGCGCCCGGCCCCGCCCCGCGCGCCCGTGAAACCCCGCTCTCTATGACCCCCTTACCCCTCCCGTACGATTCCCCACGATTCAACTTAGGCAAGGCTAACCTCAGGCAAGGGGTGTCACAGGGTGACCATCGAGACGTACCGCGACGCCTGGGGCATCCCGCATCTGCGCGCCGGGAGCGCCCGCGAACTCGCCCGCGCCCAGGGCCGGGTCACCGCCCACGACCGGGCCTGGCAGCTGGAGGTGGAACGGCACCGGGCCCAGGGCACGTCCGCGTCCTTCCTCGGCCCCTCCGCCGTCGCCTGGGACGTCCTCGCCCGCCGGGCCCGGCTCGCGGACACCGCGAGACGCTGCTTCGAGGCGCTGGAGAGACGGGACCCGGAGACGGCTCAGTGGGTACGGTCGTACACCGCCGGTGTCAACGAGGGACTGCCGGCCGGTGCCGCCCGCACCCCGGAGTTCGCCCGCACCGGCCTGACCCCCGGCACCTGGGAGCCCTGGGATCCGCTCGCCGTCTGGCTCACCACCCACATCCTGTTCGCCGGTTTTCCCGCCAAGCTCTGGCGCGAGCGGGCGATACGGCACCTGGGCCCGGCATCGGTCCCGCTCTTCGCCACGGACGGGCCGGCCACCGCCGGCAGCAACGGCTGGCTGCTGGCGGGCCCCCGCACCACCACCGGCCAGGCTCTGCTCGCCGGCGACCCCCACCGCTACCTCGAGGCCCCCGGCGTCTACCAGCAGATCCGGCTGGCCTGCCCGGAGTTCGACGTCGTGGGCCTCGCGGTCCCCGGGGTCCCCGGTATCGCCCACTTCGCCCACGCGGGCACGGTCGCCTGGTCCATCACCAACGCGATGGCCGACTACCAGGACCTCTACCGGGAACGCCTGCGCCGCACGGAGACCGGCGCGGTGCTGGCGCTCGGCCCCGACGGCGTGTGGACCGAGGCCGAACGCCACACGGAGACGGTGGAGACGGCCGGGCAGCCGCCCCTGCGGATCGAAGTCCTGGAAACCCCCCGGGGGCCGGTGATCACCGAAGTGGCCGGTCCGGCCGCCGGGGGCGAGGCCGAGGCGCTGGCCCTGCGCTACCCGCCCCGGGTCACCCACGACCTCGGCTTCACCGCCCTCCTCCCGCTGCTCCGCGCCCGCCGGGTCGCCGACGTCGACCGGGCCCTCGACGCCTGGGCCGAGCCGGTCAACGTCGTGCACGCGGCCGACACCGCCGGCGGCACCCTGCACCGCGTCGCCGGTCGCGTCCCCCTCCGCTCCCAGGTCAACCGCACCCGCCTCGCACCCGCCTGGCTCCCCGGCCACGAATGGCGGGGCTGGCACGAGACGCCGTACGGCGAACTCACCGACGGCGCCGCCGTGATGGCCAACCAGCGTGGCCTCGCCGCACCCCTCGGCGTCGAGTTCGCCCCGCCCCACCGCGCCGACCGCATCCGCGCCCTCCTCGACGAGCGCCGCACCTGGTCCGCCGCCGACCTGTCCGCGATCCACATGGACACCCACCTCGCCTCCGCGGCCCCCCTCCTGGACCGCCTCGCCGCCCTGGACGGCCTCACCCCCGAGGCCGCCGCCCTCCGCGACCGCCTGCTCGCCTGGGACCGCCGGATGGACGCCGACAGCACGGCCGCCGCCGACTACGCGGCCGTACGCTCCGCGGTCGTACGGCACCTCGCCGCCCACCCCGCCTTCGCCCCCCTCACCGAAACCCCCACCGAGCCCCCCGCCTGCCCGGAGCCCCTGCTCCCCTGGCTGGCCCTCACACCCCGGATCGCCTTCGCACTCGAACACCTGCTCGGCGCCGAGGAGTTGTACGGCATCGACCGCCCCGCCCTGGTACGTGCCGCGCTCGAGGAGACCGCCGCGGACGGGCCGGCCGGCACCTGGGGCGACACCCACCGGCTCGCCCTCTGGCAGGCGCTGCCCGAGCGGTCGTACGACGGGCCCGCCCTCTCCGGCGACCACGACTGCGTGCTGTGCACCACCGCCGTCCCGGGCCTCACCGACCTCTCCGCCCGCGGCCCGGCCGCCCGCTACGTCTGGGACCTGGCCCGCCGCGAGGACAGCCTCTGGGTGGTCCCGCTCGGCGCGGACGGCGTCCCCGGCGCGGCCCATCACACCGACCAACTCGCCTTGTGGACCAAGGGAGAACTGATCCCGGTCGACACCGACTGGGACCGCCTGGAACTCGTGGAGGAGACCGACACCGATGTCTGAGCAGCGACCCGCCTCAGAGTTCGACCACACCGTGCCCGGTTTCGGCACCGTGCGCCTGCGCCCCCTCGACCCTGAGCGCGACGCGGACACCGTCCACTCCTGGGTCGCCGCGGAACGCGCCGCCTTCTGGGGCATGACCGGCCTGACCCGCGCCCAGGTCGCCGAGATCTACGCCCACATGGCCGGCCTCGACACCCACCACGCCCATCTCGCGGAGAAGGACGGCGTCCCGGTCGCCCTCCTCCAGACGTACGAGCCGGCGGCGGACCGGGTGAGCGAGTGCTACGAGGCCCGCCCCGGCGACATCGGCGTGCACGTCCTGCTCGCCCCGGCCGGTCCCGAGGGCCGCCGCCCCGGCTGGACGGCGGCCTTGCTCTCGACGTTCACGGTGTACCTCTTCCGCGCCCTCGGCCGCCGTCGCGTCGTCGTGGACCCGGACGTCCGCAACACGAAGGCGATCGCCCGCTTCCGCCGCCAGGGTTTCGAACTGGGCCCCGTCGTCGTCCTCCCGGAGATCGACCTGCCGGAGGTGTACCTGCCCGCGAAACACGCCCAACTGGCCTTCCTCACCCGGCCGGCCGCCTTCCCGGACCCGGGGGCCGGCTGATCGGCCCCCGCCCGCCCGCGGACAGAATGAGCACGTCGCACCCCGCGTCCGTATGACCCATGAACGTGTTTCCGAACTCAGGACGGTGACGTGAGCGAAGGACACGACCGGCGGCGCACCGCGGCCCCCCACCGGGCCGCCCTGCGCGCCGCCGCCCTGCTGGGGACCCTCCTGGCCGCCCTGTTCCTCGGCTCCGCCGCCCCCGCCTCCGCGCACGCGGCCCTGCGCGGCAGCGACCCCGCCGACGGCGCCGTGCTCAAGTCGGCCCCCACCTCGGTCACCCTGACGTTCACCGAGTCCGTCGGACTGCTCGACGACTCGTTCCGGGTGTACGACCCCACCAACCACCGTGTGACCACCGGTGACGCCGAACACGGTCCCGCCGGTTCGGACACCGCCCGGATCACCTTCCCGAAGCGGCTCGGCACCGGCACGTACACCGTGGCGTGGCGGATCGTGTCGGCGGACAGCCACCCCGTCTCCGGTGCCCTCACCTTCTCCGTGGGCAAACCGTCGGCGACCGTGGCCGCCGTCCCCACCGGCCCGGTCGAGAACCCGGTCACCGAAGGCCTCTACAACATCGGCCGCTACACCGCGTACCTCTCCGTGGCGCTGCTGATCGGCGCGGCGGCCTTCGTCGCCCTGTGCCGGCCCCCGGACTCCGCCCCGCTGCGCAAGCCGGTCCGGGCCGCCTGGTGGGCGCTGCTGGCGGCCACCCTCTTCCTCCTCGTCCTGCGCTCCCCGTACGAGGAGGGCACCTCCCCGGTGACCGCCCTCGACCTCTCCGCCCTCACCAGGTCCGCGACCGGCCGCCCGGGTCTGGCCCTGCTGGCCAGGGTCGCTCTCCTGGCTGTCGTCGCGGTCCTTCACCTGGTGCTCGTCCGCCGGAGCGCGGACCGGTCCCGCCCGCTGCGTCCGTCCCGCCCCCTGCTGGCCGCGGCCACCGTCCTCGCCGTCGCCCTGGCGCTGACCTGGGCGGCGGCGGAGCACGCCTCGGCCGGTATCCAGGTCCCCGTGGCGATGACCTCGACGGTCCTGCACCTGCTGGCGATGGCGCTCTGGCTGGGCGGTCTCACGGCCCTCCTCATCACCCTCCAGCGCGGCTCCGCACCGCTGCCGGCCGTCGTCGTCGCCCGCTTCTCACGGGTGGCCGCCGTCTCGGTGACGGTCCTCGTCGTCACCGGCGTCTACCAGTCCTGGCGGGGCCTCGGATCGTGGCAGGCGCTCACCGACACGTCGTACGGCAGGCTGCTGCTGCTCAAGCTCGCCGCGGTGACCCTGCTGCTGGCCGCGGCCTCCCGGTCCCGCCGCTGGACGGCGAGGCTCGCGACGGCCCCAGTCGTGGCGGCGCGCGTCCGGGAGACGGTCGGCGCCTCGGCACCGGTGCCGCCGGAGGCACCTGAGGCACCTGAGGCGTCCGGAGCGCGGGTGCTTCCGTCCGGGCACGACGCCCGTCGCGCGCTGCGCCGCTCTGTCCTCGCCGAGGTCGGCGTCGGGGTGGTGGTCCTGGTCCTCACCACGATCCTCACCGGCACCCTGCCCGGCCGCGCGGCCGCCGAGGCGGCCGAGTCGGGCGCGGCAACGGCCACGACGGGCATCCCCGCGGCCGCCGTGGCGCTGGTCCCCTTCGACGTCGGCACCCCGAACGGCCACGGCAAGGTGCAGATCACCCTGGACCCGGGCCGGGTCGGCAAGAACTCCGTGGAGGCGGTCGTCCTCGGGCCCGACGGCGGCATCTCCACCGTCCCCGAGCTGCGCCTCTCCTTCACTCTCGGCTCCCAGAGGATCGGCCCGCTGCCCGCCGGCCTGGCCGACCGCGGCGGCTACTGGGCGACCGACGCCGTCAGCATCCCCATCGCGGGCGAGTGGACGATGAACGTGACGGTACGGGTCTCCGACCTGGACCAGGTGACGGTGACGAAGAAGATCAGGATCGCCGCTTAGCACACGTACGTATGAGGGAGTTGTGTGAACGGCTCCCTTTTCCTCAATTCTCGGCGAAGGTTTCTACAACCATCCGCCGTAGATGTCCGTCTGGTTAACACAAGGAAGTGTGAGGGTTGACGTAGAGGAGCCGAGAACGTGACGGTGCGTTCCTTTGCCCGGCGGATGCGGCCGCGAGTCGAGCGGAAGGCGGCCGAGACCGTCTGGCAGCTGCGCACCCAGCGGCGGCGCCGCCGGGCGGCGGTCACGGACCCGGTGCTCCGCCCGGTGGCGGTGCGCGGCCAGCAGCTCTACGGACGGGTGGTCACCCGGTTCAGCGCCGCCGACGCGGCCGCCGCCAACCTCGGCCTGGTCGTCGCCGCGCTGGAGCAGGAGGGCATCCCCTACTTCCTGGTGCCGGCCTCCCGGATCCGGCACACGGTCGGGGTGAACGCCGTCGACCGGGAGCGCCTGCTCACCGCCCTGGAGACGCTGAACGCGGGGAAGGCCGTGTTCATCGGCAGGCCGCTGCCCGGCGGCAAGCTCAGGCACCCCGCGCTGTTCATGGACGGCGTGCTGCCGGCCGCGCTGCGTACCGCCCCGGTCCTGCGGATCGGCGAGAACCACCTGGGTCCCACGGGCCAGCTGCTCGCCGGCCCCGAACTGGCCTGCGACATCGAGTTCTGGGAGGACGGGGCGGCGCTCCTCGCCTCCGACAGCGGCCCCCGGCGACTGGCCTCCGTACAGCCGCAGGCCTCCGAGGACGTCTTCGCCGAATCCCTCGTCGCCCCGCGGAACAACGGCGTCACGGACGTGCTGCCGGCGTCCGAGCAGAAGCCGGCCGTGGTGCGCGTCGGCGACCGCGAACTGCCGAGCTTCGCCGCGCTCACCCTGCCGAGGGTCGACGACGTCACCTTTCCCGTCGACGTCGTATACACCTGGGTGGACGGCGAGGAGCCGGCGATGCGCGCCAAGCGCGCCCGGTACCAGGAGCGCGGCACCGCCGAGATCCTGGACAAGGAGACCAACGCCTCCCGCTACACCAGCCACGACGAACTGAAGTACTCGCTGCGCTCGCTCGCCATGTACGCCGGCTTCGTCCGCCACGTCTACCTGGTGACCGACGGCCAGAAGCCGCACTGGCTGGACGACTCGGCGCCCGGGATCACCGTCGTCGACCACCGTGACATCTTCCCGGAGGGCGTCCTCCCGGTCTTCAACTCGCACGCCATCGAGACCCGGCTGCACCACATCCCGGGCCTGTCCGAGCACTACCTCTACTTCAACGACGACGTGTTCGTCGGCCGCCGGGTCACCCCCGAGCACTTCTTCCACGGCAGCGGCCTGATGAAGATCCCGGTCTCCCCGCTCAAGATCGGCGTCGGCAAGCCGCACGCCGAGGAGACCGCAACCAACTCCGCGAGCAAGAACGTCCGCGAGCTGCTGCTGGCGAAGTTCGGGCGGATGACCACGAACAACTTCATGCACACCCCGCTGCCCCAGCGGCGCGAGACCCTGCGCGCGCTGGAGGACCTCTTCCCGGAGGACATCGCCCGCACCACGGCGTCCCGGTTCCGCTCGCCGCAGGACGTCGCCGTGACGGCCCCGCTGCTCTACCAGTACGCGCTGATGACCGGCCACGGCGTGCCGGGCCGGTTCGGCTTCCGGTACGTCAACATCAGCCGGCCCGACGCCGAGGCGCGCCTGGCCGACCTGCGCCGCAACCGCCGCTTCGACTTCTTCTGCCTCAACGACGTCGACGTGCCGCCCGAGGAACGGGAGCGGGTGGGCGCCCGGATGCACGAGTTCCTGGAGGACTACTTCCCCTTCCCGGGCCCTTTCGAGAAGTCCGGCGAGGCGTCCGGTGAGAAGTCCGGCGAGAAGCTGAAGTGACGGGGCCGGGGGGCATGGACATCCGTCACCGTTTCACGGCACCGTCGGGTCTGCGTGCCGCCCGGGACCTGCTGCTGCGTCTGTGGCTCCGGCTGTCGGCCGGCCTCTGGGCGCTGCGCGCTGCCCGGCCCCGGCGCCGGCTGCGTGCCGTCGTACCGGGGACCCGGCGCATCGCCTTCGGGCCGACCCGGCTGTACGGCCGTACGGTCACCGCCTACACCGCCGCGGACGCCGCCGAAGCCGACCTGGAGCGGGTCTGCACCCTGCTGGAAGGGCTCCGCGTCCCGTATTTCCTGGTCCCCGTCGAGCACGGGCACGGCGTCCCGCGCCAGGTGGTCGGCGTCGAGGAGGCGCACCGTGACGCGGTGCTCGCCCGGGCCGCCCAGCGCTTCGCCGGCACCGTCGGGTACGTGGGCGCCGTCGCCCCGGACGGTGCCGTGACGAGCACGGTGCTGTGGGCCGACGGCAGGCTGCCGCGGGCGCTGTGGCGGGCCCCGGTCCTCCGCACCGGCGTGGTGCGGCTCGGCCCCCGGGGTCAGGTGCTCAGTGGCCTCGAAGCGGGCTGCGACATCGAGTTCTGGCGGCCCGGCCGTGACCTGGGCGCGGCCCCGGCGCCGGACCAGGGACCGGCCCCCGACCCGGCGGCCGAGCAGGTCGCGGCCGCCGGCACGGTGGTCGGGGACCGCGATCCCGCCTGGCTCACCGTGCCGGGCAGCCGTCTCACGGACGTCTTCGGCCCGGCGCTCGTCGCCCCGCGCCGCAACCCCGTGACGGAGGTGCTCCCGGCGGCGGCGCGGCAGCCGGCCGCGGTGGTGGGGCGGCACCGCACCTTCCCGACGTTCGCACCGTTCGCCGAGCCCGGCATCGACGAGGTCCTCTTCCCCGTCGACGCCGTGTACACCTGGGTGGACGGGGACGACCCGGCGATGGCCGCGAAACGCCGTGCGCACCAGCGGCACTCCTCCGGGAACCGCATAGCCGCCCGCGAGACCGGCGCCTCCCGCTACACCAGCCACGACGAACTGAAGTACGCCCTGCGCTCCCTGGAGATGTACGCCGGCTTCGTCCGGCACGTCTACCTGGTGACCGACTCCCAGCTCCCGTCCTGGCTGGACCCGCACGCCGAGGGCCTGACGGTGGTCGACCACCGGGACATCCTCCCGGCGGCCGCGCTGCCCGTCTTCAACTCGCACGCCATAGAGAGCCGCCTGCACCACATCCCGGGCCTGTCGGAGCACTACCTCTACTTCAACGACGACGTCTTCATCAACCGCCCGGTGGGGCCCGAGCACTTCTTCCACGGCAACGGCATCGCCCGCATCCCGCTCTCCCCGCTGAAGCTCGGTGTCGGCGCCCCGCACCCGCTGGAGCCGGCCCCCAACTCCGCGGGCAAGAACGCCCGTGAGGTGATCCGGCGCTTCCACGGCCGGTACGTCACGCACAAGTCGCTGCACACCCCGCACCCCCAACTGCTGTCGGTCATGCTGGAGATGGAGTGCCGCGGCATCGAGGAACTGGAACGCACCGCCTACTCGCGCTTCCGTGCCACCTCCGACGTGGCCCCCGCCTCCACGCTGCACCACCACTGGGCGCTGGCGACCGGCCGGGCCGTCCCCGCGGACTACCGGTTCCGCTACGTCCAGCTGGGCACCCCGGACATGCGCCGCCGGCTGGCCCGCCTCGCGGCCGGGGAGGACGTCGACTTCTTCTGCCTCAACGACGTCGACACGCCCCCGGAGAGCAGACCGGCGGCCCGGACCGCGATCCACGCGTTCCTGGACCGCAAGTACCCCTTCCCCAGCCGCTACGAGGGCGCCTCCCGGACCACGCCCCGTCTCATGGCGCCCCTCACCACGGGCATCCCTTCCCAGCCGACCCGCGAACAGACCCAGCGCCCCGACTGACGCGGGCCCGCCGACGGCGGACCGGCCGTGGCGTCCGCGCGGCTCGGCGGTGGCGTCCGCGCGACTCGGCGATGGCTTGCCCGCGGCCTACTTGTCCTTGCCGTTGCCCTGCCCGCCGCTCGCCTGCCCGCTGCTCGCCTGCCCGCTGCTGCTTCCGTTCCCGCTTCCGGTCCCGCTGCCGGTCCCGCTGCCGTTCCCGCTTCCGGTCCCGCCGCCGTTCCCGTTCCCGTTCTCGCTTCCGTTCCCGGGGGTGCTCTTGTCGGAGGCGCCGGTGCCGTTCTTGGCGGACCTGCCCGAGCCGGTAGAGCCGCTAGAGCCGGTCGAGCCGCTCGTCGTGGCCGTCGTCCCGCTCAGCTGATCGGCGCAGTAGGCGTCGACCCGGTCCGCGCCCCCGGCGGCCGCGACGAGCCGCTGCCAGGCCGTCGAGTCGAGCGCCTTGCCATGGCCCCGGACCTGGTCGTAGGCGCGGCAGTGGGCCTCGGTGTCCTGGGCGGTCGCGGGCCGGTCCGTGGCCCGGGTGCCGCCCGGGGACGGTGACGGCTCCGCGCCGCCCGGCCGGCCGGAGGCGGCCGCCGACGGCCGCGCCGTGTCCCGGCCGGTGTCCGCACCCTCGGTGGAGTTGCCGACGGAACCGACGGCCGCGACCGCCACACCGCTCAGGGCGAGACCGGCGAACACCACGCCGAACGTCAGCTTCAGCGGGCGCCGGGCCCGCCGCTGCCCGGCCGGCCGCCAGTCGTCCCGGCGCCGGGTACGGGCCTCGTGCGCGCCCGAGGCGTGGGCGGCCCGGAAGGCTGCCACGGCCCGCTGCTCGATGCCGGGGGCGAGCTCGTCGGCGCGGATGACGGCGGCGAGGACCGTCTCCAGCGCGCCGGCGTCGTCACGCACGTCCGCCGGGCCGGACCGGGCGTCGCCGTTCCGTGCACGCCGACGGCCGCGTACCCCCTCGCCGTCCCGTCGCTCGCTCATGTCCGCTTCCGTTTCTGTCTCCGACGATCACCGTCACCGACGTCGTTCATGTCGAATCCCCAAGCGTGCGGGAGGTCCCATCCGTCACACCCGCCTCCGCTTCACCGCCGATGCCCAGCTGGCGTGCGAGGCGTCTGAGGCCCCGGTGGGCTGCCGTGCGCACCGCTCCCGGGCGCTTGCCGAGGACCCGAGCGGCGGCGGGACCGTCCAGGCCGACGACGACCCGCAGGAGCACGGCCTCGGCCTGGTCCCGCGGCAGCCCGCGGACCAGCTCCAGCGCGCGCTCGGTCGAGATGGACTCCAGCGCCTGCTCAGGGGTGCTGTGCGGGCTGGGCAGCTCCAGCACGTCCTGGTCGGTCCCGACGGCCTGGGGCCGCACCCGCCGGCGCCGCAGGTGGTCCAGTGCCCGGTGCCGGGCGATGGTCGCGGTCCAGCCGCGGAACCCGGCCCCGTCGCCCTTGAAGCGTCCGATGTCCCGGGCTATCTCCAGCCAGGCGTCCGACGCCACGTCCTCCGCGTCGTCGCCGACGATTCCGCGGAGGTAGCCGAGCAGGTTCGGCTGCACGATCCGGTAGGCGACCGCGAAGGCGGCCTCGTCGCCCTCCTGGGCCCGCGCGACCGCAGCGCCCAGATCCCCGTCGTACTCCTGTACACGCCGGGGTTGCCGTACCTGGCCCAAGATTGCCCTCGTTCACACCGATCACAGCCGAGTCCACGCCGTCCGTCGTGCTCCGGTCCCATCGACGGCCTCATCGTGACCAGCGTGCGATCACACAGAAATGTCACAACGTTCCCGGGCCTCCCGTGCCGGGTGATGCTCCGGCCCCTCCGTGCGCTCCTCCTGGCATGAGCGCGTACCTCCGCCTGCGAGCGGTGCCGGCCCCCGCACTGCGCAACAGCCCGGCGTGGCTGGAACGGCTTTTCACGAATGCCCCCGAGACCGTCCCGCACCGGGCGGGGCGGCACCGCGAGGAGGTGCTGGACACCCGCTGCCCCGACCAGGAGCGCATCTACGCCGGAGCGTCACCGCACGGCCCGGACGTGGTGCTCGGCGGGCGCCCCGTGTTCCGGACGGGCCGGCACGAACCGCCGCTGCTCGTGCTGACGGCCGCCCGGACCCGCGGGGTGGCCGGATTCCTGACGGCCGCCGACTTCGACGTCCTGTGGGACACCGCCAGGGACACGCTGCTGCCCCGCTTCGGAGGGGAGGGCGCGGAGCCCGAGGCACGGCGGGTGTTCGCCGAGGCGCACCAGGAACTGACGGCGTTCTACGTCCACACGGCCGAGCACGGCGACGCGGTGGTGAAGTGGCCGACCCAACCGTGACGGGCACCCGACCACGGCAGGCGCAACGCTCTCGACCCCGCGCGCTCTGCCCCTGCGGACGACCACCTGGATCGCCGGCAGGAACAGGGCCGGGACTCGGGCACACCATCCCGGATGAGGGACCCTGATCCGCCTCGGCGGCCCTTCGAGGCGCGGTACGGGCCTCCGGGATACCTGATGAAGGGTCTCGACTGGCACGGGCCCCGTGTTGTCGGGCGCGGTATCGGCAGGGGTGGGCTGCGGCAGCCGGCCGCGTTCAGGCCGGGCCGAGCGTCGTGCCGAAGCCATCTGGCCCCATGATCCACACCATCGGAGTGCGGCAGGGCGGACACGATTGCTTCCTCGGTCGTGGCGTACGAGAGTGGCATCGATCGGTCAGGCAGCGGCCGGCGGTCCAGTCGAAGGGACGAGCCGGAATCCCGCACGCGCTCTCATCCCACCCGGACTCTGTGACAAGCCATGACGCCCCCCACCCTCTCAGCGCGCGCCGTGGGCAACGGTGTGCTGGTGCTGCGGCTGTCGGGTGCCGTCGACACTCACGATGCCGCCGCCCTCGGGGACGAGCTCTGCGACCGCCTGGTGACTGCCCCCGCAGGACAGCGGCTGGTGCTCGAACTGACGGGCACGGAGGCCATCGGTACCACCGCCTGGCGGATCCTCGACGCCCGGATCCAGCATCTCGGAGAACCCCTGCTCGTCGTCTCCGAGGCGCCGCAGATCGTGGCGGCGTTCGCCGTTCTCCTGCCGCGCGGCCTGCGGCTTCACCCGACGCTCGACGCCGCCCTGGCCGCCCTGCCGGGCACGGCGTCCGCCGCCGGGAGCGCGGGCACCGGCGCCCAGGAGCCCCAGGGCGATCCGTGGAGCGAAGTGTTCGGGCTGCGGGCCAAGTTGCGCTCCCACAGCCTGATCGGCATGGCGCAGGGGATGCTGTACGAGCGTTACCGGCTCAGTCGGCCCGAGGAGGCCTTCGACCAGCTGAGGGACACCTCCCAGCACCACAACGTGCCCCTGCGCGTGCTGGCGTCCGCCGTGCTGACGGCTCCCCCCGCTCCTGCGGCGGACGGTGACTGGTTCCCCGGGCGCCGACCCGTCGTCGCCCCCCACATGAAGCTGCTGGACGTACAGCAGCCGGACGTCCGGGACCGGCGTCACGTGCTGCGCGCCGCCGTCGGCAAGGCCGTGACGATCAGCGCCGCCGACGCGGTGGAACTCCACCTCACCGACCCGGCCCAGCACCACGCCCTCGTCCTGGAGGAGCACGCCAACCTGGATGCCGTCTACCGCGACGCCGTCGCCCATGTCACCGGGCCGCCCGCGCTGTGTGCACAGACCCGCGATCACAAAGGGCCCGTGTCCGTGCCCGACGCGGCGGGGGACCGCCGGCTCAGTGACACGCCGGAGGGCCAGGCGCTGCTCGCCATGGGCAGCCGCGCGCTGCACGTCCTCCCGTGCCTCACCGGCGACGGAGACTGCACCGGCACGCTCACCTTCCACCACGCCCAGCCCGGCGCCTGGCTGACATCCACCCAGCACATCGCCCTGGAGAGGCTCGCCGCCGATCTCGCCGCCTGGCGCTCCTGGTACCGGCGCACCGTCATTCTCGACGCCCTTGAGCGCCTGCACGCCCGCTGCCGGTCCGTCGCCTGAGCGCCGTACTACCGCTTGCCCAGGCAAAGCACGGCCGGACACACGCCCGGACGCGAAGCTCAGGACCCCAGGACCCGGGATTCGGGACCCGGGCCTCGGCGGTGGCCACCAGCCGCTCCGTCCCGTCCCGGGTGGCGATTTCCGTTCACGCTGGTTTGCCTCCGTCCGATGGGTACCCGAGGGCAGGAATGTCCACTTCATTACGAGGTGACCGCAATGACCACTTCTCACGGGCCGTCCATGGAGACCCACCCCGACATCATCGACATGCGGCAACGGCACGAGATCGCCGAACGCGCCACGAGCACCCCGCAAGGCCAGGCCGTCGGCATGCTGGCCTTCCTCACCGGCATCTACCTGGCAGCGTCACCGTGGATCACCGGGTTCAACGGCCTGTCCACCCTGGCGATCAACAACCTCCTCGTGGGCCTCGCCTACGCCCTGCTGATGAGCGGGGGCTTCGGCCGAGCCTACGAACGCACGCACGGCATGGCCTGGGGAGCCTGCCTCCTGGGGGTCTGGACGATCATCGCGCCCTGGGTGGTGGCAGGCAACGTCAGCACCACTAAGACCATCACCAACAACGTCATCACCGGCGCTGTCGCCCTCCTGCTCGCCCTGGCCGCCAGCGCCGCCGCCCGAGCTGCCGAATCACCCAGGACGCGACACGGAACGGCGACGCCGTACACATCGGGCCGCTGACCGACGCGTCCTCGCCGACGCTGCTCCGGCACAGCGGTTCTCGGGCCGCAGGCCCGCATGAAGGCGTCACACGGTGGCGCCTTCTGAACGCGCCTTCTGGATGCACACCTTGGGACAGGCGCCAGGAACCCGGCCCTCCTTCAGCGCCCGCCACCGCGGTCGAGAGGGCCCCACCGACCGGGCTGTTCAGCGATGACCCGGAAAGCCTCGGTTCGTTGTCCGGTCCCCGAGCCACCTCACACCACGAACAGCAGATCCATACGTCCGCAGGTCCCGGGTACTCGGCGCCGGTGAACTTCCTTGTGCTTCCGGGTGTGTACGCTCCGCAGGACGACACCGAGCTGCTGGCCTCGGCTCTCCAAGAGGAGGCTTTTCCGCCCAGGGCGCGGGTACTGGACGTGGGCACCGGGAGCGGCGCGCTGGCGCTGGCAGCGGCCCGGCGGGGCGCCGCGGTGACCGCGGTGGACGTGTCCCGGCGCGCGGTGTGGACGGCGCGGCTGAACGCCTGGCTGACCCGGCTGCCGGTGCGGATCAGGCGCGGCAACCTCTTCGACCCGGTCCAGGGCCAGACGTACGACCTGATCCTGGCGAATCCGCCCTACGTCCCGGCGCCGAACGCCCGGCGAGGTCCGCGTGGCCGGTCCCGGGCCTGGGACGCGGGCCACGACGGGCGGTTGCTGCTGGACCGGATCTGCCGAGACGCGCCCCTGCTGCTGCGCTCCGGGGGCGTGCTGCTCCTCGTGCAGTCCGCGCTCAGCGACACCGAACGCTCCCTCCAGTTCCTACGAGAGGCGGGACTGAAGGCCGCTGTGGTCCGGCGGCGCCGGATCGCCTTCGGGCCGGTGCTGCGCTCCCGCGAGGGCTGGCTGCGCCGACGCGGCCTGCTCGCCGCGTCCGACGAAAGGGAAGAACTGGTGGTCATTCGTGCCGAGCGGGTCCCCTGACGAGCTCGCGGAACGCGATGCGGCCGCGAGGACCACTGCCGGCGACGGACCCTCTGCCGGCCACTAGCCGCGATGGCGTCGAGCGGGACCATCGACTTCCCTCGACTTCCATCGGCTCCCACCAGCTCCCACCAGCTCCCATCGGCTCCCATCGACTCCTATCCGGAAGGCCGCCGGTTCGTTCGGGCCGGGATCCTCACTCGGCCGCCAGCCGACCGCGGCGGAGCCATGCCGTCAGCCAATCCGCCTGCATGGCCGAGGTCCACCGCCGCCCGCTCCAGCGCTGACCACTGTGACCGTGGTCCACCGCCGCCCGCCCCCGCTCCGGTTTGGTGTCTGCGCAGGTGGGGACCCGGCGGACCATGAGCACTACGCCACGCCGTCGAACGCGGATGCGGCAGAGTCGCGTCCTGCGGCTGCTGGACCGACTGGAGCGTGAGCCCAGGGCCGACGCCGTGATCGACGCGGTCCGTACGGGGGTACGGGCCCTGCCGCTCGGCGACGGCCGGGATCTCCTGCACGGCAGATGGCTGGGGCACCCGGTGCATCCGCTGATGGTGCAGGTGCCGATCGGGAGCTGGTTGTCGGCGGCGGTACTGGACCTGTACCCCGGCCGCTCCCGCGAGGCCGGTCTGCTGGTCGGCGTCGGCCTTGCCTCCGCCGCTCCCGCGGCCCTGGCGGGCTGGGTCGACTGGGCGGAGCTGCACCGCCGGCAGCAACGGGTCGGACTCGTGCACGCCCTCGCGAACTCGGCGGCCGTCGGCCTGTACGCCGTCTCGCTCACCAGGCGCGCCAAGGGACGGCACGTGGCAGGCCGGGCCTACGGCTTCCTGGGCCTGACCGCGGTCGCCCTCGGCGGCATGCTGGGCGGCCACCTGGCCTACCGCCAGGCGTCCGGCGCCAACCACGCCGAAGAGGTCTTGCAGGTCGTCACCCCGGGCTGGCACCGGATCGGAGCCGTGGCGGACTTCCCGGTCGGCCGGCCGGTGCGGCGCAGTGTGGACGACACCCCCGTCCTGGTCGTCCGGGAGACCGGAGGGGCGGTCCACGCCCTGGCCGAGCGGTGCAGCCATCTCGCCGGGCCGCTCTCCGAGGGCGCGGTCAGCGACGGATGCGTCGAGTGCCCGTGGCACGGGAGTGTCTTCCGGCTCTCGGACGGCTGGAACGTACGCGGCCCGGCCACCGCACCCCAGCCGGCCTTCGACACCCGAACCACCGACGACGGCCACGTCGAGATCCGCCTGCGCCACCAGGGCCGGGACGGACAGGCACCGGACGACGCCGAAGCGGAGCAGCGACACCCGGAGCCGGAAGCCCATGGTCACGGCAGCTGACGGCCGCCTCGCGCGACGTCTGCACGGGCTGCTGCACCGGACCGCAAGGGAGTACGCGGCAGGGCAGGACCGGCCGCTGGGCGGCTACACCGCGGCCATGACCGGGTTCGCCGCGTACACGACGGCCTGGGCCGCCGCTGTGCGGCTGCGCGGACGGCCGCTGCCCGACCGGCCCGAGCCCTGGGACGTGGTGCTGACCTCGGTCGCCACGTTCCGGCTCAGTCGGCTGCTGGCCAAGGCATCGGTCACCAGTCCGCTGCGCGCTCCCTTCACCAGGTACGTCGCCCAGCAGGGCCCGGCGGAACTGCACGAGGAGGCTCGGTCGGAGGACGGCAAGCACACCCTCGGTGAACTGGCCACCTGCCCCTTCTGCGTGAACGTCTGGGTGGCCTCCACTCTCACCGCGGGCCAACTGCTGTGGCCGCGTGCGACCCGCACCGCCATGGGCGCGCTCACCGCTCTGGCCGGCGCGGACACGCTGCACCTGGCATACAGCGCGCTGGTCGAAAAGGCGGCCGGCGAATGACCCGGCAGCGGACCGCGGTGGGGGGCGGCGGCCCGGGGCGCGGAGCGGGACCGGCGAAGACAACCGAGTCAGGGCACGGTGCTCCTGCCGATGACCAGATCGGTGACGGCGGGCAGGCCACCCTGGGCCAGGGCCTCGCGCTGCCGGTCGGCGCCGGTGCCGCCCTGCAGAAGCCGGTGGACCAGAGCCGTCACCTCTCGACTGTCGCCGGACGCGTCCAGCGTCGGGGCGACGTGGCGCAGCAGCTCGTACAGCATCTCGCCGGCCCGGCGTTGCCGGCCGCCGGGGTCGACCAGGGTGCTGCTCAGGCCGTGCCGGGCCGCGTGCCACATGCTCGCCTGAAGCAGTTCCTGGTCGCAGTCGAGCACCGGGGCGCCCGCGGCGGTCTCCGCCAGCGCGGTCTCCACAAGGGCCCGGACGAGGCCCGCGAGCATCACCGCGTCGTCCGCGCGCAGCTGCACGTCCAGGCACCGCACCTCGACGGTGGGGTACCGGGCCGAGAGCCGGGCCTGCCAGTACAGCTGCCCGGTGTCCGAGATCAGACCGCTGTCCAGCAGTTGCCGTACGCGCCGGTCGTGGTCGGCGACGTCCGAGAAGCGCGGGGGCATGCCGCTGACCGGCCAGCGGCTGAAGATCACGGTACGCCAGCTGGCGAAGCCGGTGTCGTGGCCGTCCCACAGCGGGGAGTTCGCGGACAACGCGGTGAGGGTCGGCAGCCACACCCGGATCCGGTTCAGAATCTGCACACCGGTCTCCCGGCTGGGGACGCCGACATGGACGTGCATGCCGTTGACCAGCTGCTCCGCCACCAGCTGGGGCGCCTGGGTGAGCATGGCCCGGTAACGGGCCAGGTCGGTGACGGCCACGGGGTGCCCGTGACGCAGTGGGGGCGTCGCGCAGGCCGCGAGCCGACAGCCGTGCGCCTCGGCGGCCGCTCCCACGGCGTGCCGCAGCCGGAGCAGATGCCCACCGACCTCCTCCAGCGTGCCGCACACCGGCGTGGCCACCTCGATCTGCGCCTGTAGCAGCTCGCAGTGCACCTCCTGGTCCGCCACCAGATGTCCCAGGCCGGCCGCGGCCCGCACCTTGTCCGCCAGGGGTACCGGCAGACCCGTGACCGGGTCGAGCAGCAGGTACTCCTCTTCCACACCGATCGTCGTCATCGACGGCCTTCTGTTCCGCCCGGCCGCGCTCCCGGACTGGCTCCCGGTGCGCGTGGCCGGGCACCGCACGGCGAGGACTCGCGGGAAGAGCCACTCGCAGTGTCCCGAGTGCCGCACCCCACCGCGCGGTAAACCCTCACCCGCCACCGACGGCGGGCTCGGCGAGGACCGCGGGCGCGGAGGTGTCCCACCTGGCCAGTGTGACCAGAACTGAGACCACGGCACCACGGCACGACGAGGGCCCCGACCAAGATCTGGTTTCGAACTCGTGACGGGTCGCCCCCAACACGCTTTCCAACTGTCCGCGTCCCCGTGAGTCACCGCCCGTTCTGGCACGACAGTGGCACGGCCCGGAGACCGTGCCATGACTCTTCGGCGCCTCCTGCGACGATGCCGCGACAGTGACACTGGTGAGGAGGGGGGAGGAACGGCGTGCTTCTTGGTGGGGTGCTCGCACTGATCGCGGGCGGCGCTTTCATCGTCGTGGCCTGTGGCTGTCGCGGCGTGGACGTCTGGGTGTGGGACTGGGCAGACGTGACCTTTTCGCCGCGTTACAGGACGCGATGGGGGACGCCCTGGAAGAACCTTGAACGCATGAGACTGCAGTTCGGATTCATGGGAGTCGCCTTGGTGATCTTCGGACTGGTGACCTTGACGCGCTGACAGCGCGGCAGCAAGCGATCCTCTCCGTTCCGCTGCTCGCCCTCCTCTTCCTCAACTCACGTCCGGGGGAGGGACCTGCGGCGACGCGCCGTGGCCCCCCTCTGAGCTGGGGGTGATCTGCCAGGTCGATCACGTCGGATGGGCGTACTGCGTCGAGCGTCCTCTGGCTTGGATCGATGGTCCGCTGAGGTTCAGCCGTGACCGCCGCCGGGGGCGAACGCTCCCCATGGCGGGCTGCGGTCGCGGTGCTGAGGGATCGCGGTGATCCTGTCAGGGGAGCGTGGTTGGCGTCGCAGGGGCGTTGTGCGTCGGTGAGTGCGCTGTACAGGAAGGTGACGGCCATGGCAGCGATGCCGAACGAGGCACGGAGAGGGCAGGGGGGGCCGGACAGTAGCGAAAGGCTCAGCGGCGCGTCCCTGTTCGCCGGGGCCATGCTGATGCTCAGCGGGCCGCTCAGCATTCTCATGGGGGCATCCGGCATTGCAGAGGACAACTTGTTCGCCGCGTCCCAGTACGCCTATCGGTTCGACCTGACCGCTTGGGGCTGGATTCACATTGTGGTCGGGCTGGCACTCGTCATTGCCGGCATGGGGATCGTGACAAACAAGAGCTGGGGTCGCGGGGCTGGGGCAGTGGCGGCAGGGATCAGCCTGATCACCCAGTTCATGTTCGTTCCGTACTACCCGCTGTGGGCCATCCCCATGATGGCACTTGACCTTCTGATCATCTTTGCGCTGACGAGGTTCCACGTCGGAACCGACGGTGGTTGGTGACACACCTCAGCCCACCACTCACCTCAGCTGCCATCCCGTTTGCCGTCAACCCACGCATCGTGGAGAGGGCGTGGTTCATGGCGGCTCTGCCTGGGTCGATGGGGGCGGGATGGGAGCCCCAAACGCTCGCCACGATGTGCCCGCGGCCGGGAACGGCGTTCCTCAGGACAACGGGGTGTGAGGACAACGTCGAAGGGCCCCCTGTTTCCAGGGGGCCCTTCGACATCGTG
Source organism: Streptomyces arenae (assembly GCF_022343545.1). Taxonomy (NCBI): domain Bacteria; kingdom Bacillati; phylum Actinomycetota; class Actinomycetes; order Kitasatosporales; family Streptomycetaceae; genus Streptomyces; species Streptomyces arenae. Next base: position 76,647 of record NZ_JAKQYH010000018.1, on the reverse strand, counting down.
CCCGGTGAGGCACTGGCGGAGTATACGAGATTCGAACTCGTGAGGGGTTGCCCCCAACACGCTTTTCAACTGTTCGTCTGGCTGTACAGCAAGGGCCGGGGGCGTTCTGACCTGCGGCGGAATGGGGCTGGGGCCAAGTGGCGGACGCCGCTGAACAGCGGTGAATGCAACCAGAACTGCAACCAGGGGTTCAGTTCCTGCTCATGCCCTGCGCCAAGCGTTGAGCAGTGCTTCGGGGCCGTACACCGCCTGGAGTCCGGAACAACCGATCCCGCTGCGGGAAACCGCCACGAGCGGTACGGGCTCGTCGGTGACCGCCGCACGGTGCTTCTGCAGTGCTGCCAGGTCGTGGCTGTCGAACGCAGAGTTCTCCAGCCACTTGATCGAGCCGAGGAAGAGCAACTGCTTGGCCACCGGCTGCCGGTCGGCGCCCACCAGGTCGATTTCGACGTCGTTGCTGCGGGTCCAGAACCCGCCGATCGCAGGGGCAGCGGGCAGGAGCCCCTCCGGCAGGAGGCGGGCGAGGGATTCCCGGACCAGGGGCTCGATCGCGCGGCCCCGCCAGCTCGTCCACCGCTCCTTGATCCGGCTCAGCGTGAGATCTCCTCGCATCCTCTCGATCTCCGCCATGTGCGGGTCCAGGAACGCGAGCCAGAATCGCAGGTAGGGGTCGGCCACTCGGTAGCGGCGTTCCTTCGAGGGCCGCAGCGAGAGCGGCAGCTCGGCGGCCACGACCCTTTTCTCGGTCAGGACGTCAGTGGCTCGGGTGAGAGTGGTGTGGGCGATGCCGCCCGCCGCGCGAGCGATGTTGGTGAAGGTTCGCTCCCCGGATCCGATGGCCCGCAGAACCTCTCTGCTCATCGCCTGTGGTGGAAACTCCGCCGCCAGCGAGCGTTCAGCGGAGACCAGCAGCGCCGAGATCGGGTTGTCCAGCGAGTCGCGCAGGAACTCCCAGACATCCGCTCCAGGCCGCCACTCGGCGCAGATCAGGGGGAGGCCCCCCGTGACCAGAGCGGCGTCGAACGCGGCCGCCGGCGGCAGGCCGAGCATCTCGCCGATGTCGGCCGGGTTCAGGGGCCCCACGATCATTTCCCGGCCCCGCTGGTGAAAGGGCCGTTCGTAGCTGTTCAGCGCCTCCATCATCGAGAGATCGGACCCGACCAGGAGGAGAAGCACCGGTTTGCGGCTGAGCAGCCGGTCCCATGCCCGCTGGAGCATGCCCTCGAAGGCGTCGATGCGGTCCATCAGATACGGAACCTCGTCGATGACGACGACGCTGGGAGTGTCGTCGGGCAGGATCTCCGCAAGGAGTCTGAGTGCCGCGTTCCACTGGTCGGGGGTTTCCTCCGAGAACAGTCCCCGCTCCGGCAGGGTGGACCTGGCGACCGCGTCCAGTAGCTCCGTCAGCTCGTCCTCTGCGGTACCGCCCGCCGCGGTGAAGAAGAGGTACGGCGTCCCGGTCCGCCGGATGAGCTCCTCGACGAGGCTGGACTTGCCGACCCTCCGCCGTCCCCGCATGAGGATGCATTGCCCCGGTCTCGCCGACCCGACGGCACTGCGAACCGCCCGCAAGGCGTTGCCGAGCACATTCAGCTCGTGTTCCCGCCCGATGAAACGACGCATTTGAGCCTCCCGATGGCGATAGTATCCCTATCGATACTATCGCCGTCGATACCATTTTTCGGCTCGGACACGAGGGTTATGACGCCGTGGATACGGGTCGCGTTCCCGTATGGTCGGCGGCCATGAGCAGCAGGTCTGCCAGCACGTGGAGGTCGGCGTCGGCGGACTCGTCCGCGGCGCGGGGGTGACGGTACTTCGGGGCCACGGCGCCGCCCGACCTTCCTTCGCGGGGGCGGGACAGCAGCGGCCACCCTGTGCGGCAGGCGCTTTTCGATGCGCACCGTTTCCTTGGTGTCTCGGCTTGGGGGCCGTAGTTCGCGGCGCTCGGTGAGGCGAGCGCCGCTGTGGGTGGACTGCCGCTGATCAGGACTGTCGGGGCGAGCTGTTGGCAGGCGAGCTTGGACAGGCAGCGGGGGGCGGTCAGTTGGCAGCAGGCCGAAGTCGCTTCGGCGCCGAGTTCAAGGATGGCGCCCCTGTCCGTGCCCGACGCGACGAATGGGCAGCAGCAGATCTGCCACGCCGAAGAGCCGAGCCGCAATCACCCGTGTCGGGCACTGCCCTGGCTCGCTCGTCGAGCTCGGCGAAGCAGCCGCAGAGTATTGGTCCACCCTGGCGGCGAAAGCATTCGTCGAATTTCTATTCTTCGCTGACATGAGAAGCGCCATTCTCTACATCATCGGGATGCACGAGGGAGTCCTGGACACCCAAGACGTGCATAAGCGACTTGACCGACACGACCCGGCTATTACCAATCCAGAGCACTCTGAAGGGGAGGGAGCCCTTTCTGGCCATGTTTGATGCCTTCGATTCCGAAAGGCCAACAATATTGGCGGCCTCACTGAAGCCAATATATTGCGGCAGGAGATCAGAAATCCGATAGTAAAGATTCTTCCCGTCCACCCATGATCGCCCTGCCTGTGTAGGAGTAATGGCGGGAGAATCTACCTCATCACGGCAACCGCTGCGGAGTTTTTCGTGAAGGGTCTTGACGTGGTCCATTGCTCCCATTCGTTGCAGCAGGGCTCCTGCGCGCTCCCCGTGAATTCTCTCATCGGCATCAGGATCCCGCACCGTGCTGGCGTCAATGATCGACGAGGCGCGCAGCGTCGAATCTTCCTCATGCGCGGCATCAGGAATCAAATACTCCGAACTTGTTGCACATGTTTCCGAGCTTCCGGATTCCACCAGTTCACGAGCGCTGGTGAACGCGCGATTCGCTCCTGTCGGTCACTCTCTCTTGCCAAAGTGCCCACGGACTCCCAGAGGTGCAAGCTTGCTACGGATGCCGATCGACCAAGTCGAACTTTATCGCGCAAAACTTGATATGTGGGATGGCTCTTCATTGTGCACGCTTGAACATCGCCTACATGCGCGCAGATGGGCTCTCCGTCGCAGTCGCGCAGAACTCGTTCAGTGATGAGAGCGAAGACATCGCGCATGGTTATCCTCTCGCACCGGCGGATCGGGTCTACGGAAAATCATGGGTTGCGGCAACTGTGCTTCGGGGATTTCTGTTGGGATTCATCCCTGATCGAGTGAACTATGTTTGGCGGCGCAACGATATGCGGGCATGAGTAGCGGTACTCGACAGGTGGCATTCGGCCTACGGGAAGGTGGGTCCTCGGCCTCAGGTGGACGCATGTCGACCTCGGTTGCGTTCCAGGGGAATGGTGTACGGGTTCGACCTGATCCGGATGCGAATGCCGTGGCTGCGGATGACGCCTCGTGGTCCACCTCCGCCGGGGTGAGGGACGCCGTTCGCACGGAGGGCGGGAGGAGTTCGGACGTGGCGTGCCATCCGGGCCCGCGCAGCGCGCCACCCGGCCAGCATGCGGGCCGGACTGAAGCGGCCACGGTCCTGCATCAGGAGTCCCCGGTCCAGTGCCCACCGGGCGCCTGGTGCGAGGCCGGGGCCGACAGTGCCGAACAGGATGAACTGCGACTGGCTCGGGCACGGCCGCGGCAAGGCTCGCGAGCAGGTCCCGGGTCGGTCGTCGCCACCACCGCGACGACCCGCTCCCGGTCGCTGTGGTGTTCCACGAGTGCGGCCAGTCGTTGCGGTCGAGCTGTGGCAGGCATGAGGTCACAGACCCCGGGCGCTGAAGACGGTCCGCCAGTGTCCCTACCTACCGCGGCTTCGGAGAGGGCATGGCGTCCCTTCGCGCTCCCGGGCGCTGCCAGACGAGACCGTCGCGGCTGCCCGGCCATGTCACCAGCGTTGATCGGGGCTTCACGCGGGATGCAATCTCATCAGACCACGGAGTCGCAGCGGGGCCGTAATCTCGGCGCCGGGTTCAAGAACGCCGTGTCCCCATAGTTGGCGGGTGCCGCATGAGGGCTGGTTCCCCCAGCGAGCGTGGGCGGTTTGTGGCCCGCCTCGACTGCAACGCGCGGGGCCGACCGGAGCCCGCGCCGGCGGCTCAGGGACGGCTACACCGTCTAGGGCGGCCAACTCATCCTGTGGATCCTGGCCGTCGGTAACCGTCGCGGCGTCTAGTGCCAGTTTCCGTAGGGGTCTGCCACAGCTGGTGCCGGCCAGCCGCCGCGATGTGGAAGCGTGCGCTCGCCCGTTCGCCGATATGCCCTGAATGTCGGCAGTAAGTGCAACCAAAAATGCAACCGGCCCACGCCGAAGAGCCGAGCCGCAATCGCGGCTCGGCTCTTCGTTTCGCCTGGTCAGGCGGGAGCGGAGGATACGAGATTCGAACTCGTGAGGGGTTGCCCCCAACACGCTTTCCAAGCGTGCGCCCTAGGCCTCTAGGCGAATCCTCCGCTGGGAACATTACATGACCGAGAGGAGTGCTCGCGAACTCGTTCTCACCCGCTGACGTCGGGTACTCTGTGCAGAGCCCCTCACGCGGCGCTATCTGACTGAACTCCCCCAGGGCCGGAAGGCAGCAAGGGTAGGTCGGCTCTGGCGGGTGCGTGGGGGGCGCTTGCGTTCGCGGGCCGGAGTCCGCGGCGGGGTGGGTTGTCAGTGGGCGCCTATAACCTCGTATGTGTGTCGTCTCTCGCGCTGTACCGCCGCTATCGCCCGGAGTCGTTCGCCGAGGTCATCGGGCAGGAGCATGTCACCGACCCGTTGCAGCAGGCGCTGCGGAACAACCGGGTCAATCACGCGTACCTGTTCAGCGGGCCGCGTGGGTGCGGGAAGACCACCAGCGCGCGGATCCTGGCGCGGTGCCTGAACTGCGAGCAGGGGCCGACGCCGACGCCCTGCGGCGAATGCCAGTCCTGTCGCGACCTGGCCAGGAACGGCCCGGGATCCATCGACGTCATCGAGATCGACGCGGCCTCTCACGGTGGTGTGGACGACGCCCGTGACCTGCGCGAGAAGGCCTTCTTCGGACCCGCGGGCAGCCGCTACAAGATCTACATCATCGACGAGGCCCACATGGTCACGTCGGCCGGCTTCAACGCCCTGCTCAAGGTCGTCGAGGAGCCCCCGGAGCATCTGAAGTTCATCTTCGCCACCACCGAGCCCGAGAAGGTCATCGGGACCATCCGGTCGCGGACCCATCACTACCCCTTCCGGCTGGTGCCGCCCGGGACACTGCGGGAGTACCTCGGTGAGGTGTGCGGCAAGGAGCAGATCCCTGTCGAGGAGGGTGTGCTGCCGCTCGTCGTGCGTGCCGGTGCCGGGTCCGTGCGTGACTCCATGTCCGTCATGGACCAGCTGCTCGCCGGGGCGGGCGAGGCCGGTGTGACGTATGCCATGGCCACCTCCCTGCTCGGGTACACCGACGGCTCGCTGCTCGACTCCGTCGTCGAGGCCTTCGCCACCGGGGACGGCGCCGCCGCCTTCGAGGTCGTGGACCGCGTCATCGAGGGCGGCAACGACCCGCGGCGCTTCGTCGCCGACCTCCTGGAGCGGCTGCGGGACCTGGTGATCCTCGCCGCCGTCCCGGACGCCGCGGAGAAGGGGCTCTTCGACGCCCCCGCCGACGTCCTCGAACGCATGCGGGCCCAGGCCGGCATCTTCGGTGCCGCCGAGCTCAGCCGCGCCGCCGACCTCGTCAACGAGGGGCTGACCGAGATGCGCGGTGCCACCTCCCCGCGCCTCCAGCTGGAGCTCATCTGCGCCCGTGTGCTGCTGCCCGCCGCGTACGGGGACGAGCGGTCCGTCATGGCCCGCCTCGACCGGCTGGAGCGGGGCGTCAACTTCTCGGGCGGGGGCGGCGCACCCGCCATGGGGTACGTCCCAGGACCCGACGCCCACGCGCAGGCTCCGGGCGGCGTTCCGGCGGGCCCACCGATTCCGCCGGGGGGCGGCATGGCGGCGGCGCGGGCGGCCGCGCGAGGGGGAGCGGCACCCGCGGCCACTCCCTCCGCACCCCAGCCTCCGGCGCAGCAGCCTCCCGTCCAGCAGGCTCCAAGCCAGCAGGCCCCGGCCCAGCAGGCTCCAGTCCAGCAGGCCCCGGCTCCCGCGCCAGTTCACCCCGTCCAGCAGCCCCCGGCTCACGCCCCGGCCGCACCGCCGTCGGCTGCCGGTGCGTCCACTCCCGCGTCCGCTCCGGCTGGCGCGCCCGGTGCCTGGCCCACGGCGGCCTCCGCGGGTGGCGGCGCCCGTCGGCCCGGCGGCTGGCCCACGGGTCCGAGCGCGGGCGCGGGCAGCAGCCCGCCCGCCCAGCAGCCCCCCGCCTCCGCCCCCACGCCGTCTCCGGCCCAGGCCCCGGCGGCACCTGCCCCTGGCGCCGCCCCCGCCGGCGGGCTCGACCCCCGTGTCCTGTGGCCGAACATCCTGGAGGCCGTCAAGAACCGCCGCCGTTTCACCTGGATCCTGCTGAGCCAGAACGCCCAGGTCACCGGCTTCGACGGCACCAACCTCCAGCTCGGCTTCGTCAATGCCGGCGCCCGGGACAACTTCGCGAGCAGCGGCAGTGAGGACGTGCTGCGGCAGGCGCTGTCCGAGCAGTTCGGCGTGCAGTGGCGGATCGAGGCGGTCGTCGACCCGACCGGCGGTGGCGGTGGCCCGGTCGGCTCCGCCCCGGCAGGCTCCGGCTACGGCGGGGGCCAGTCCGGCGGCGGCTACGGCGGCGCGCCCGCGGCATCCGGCTACGGCGGCGGCTACGGCGGCCCCGCCGCGTCCGTTCCCGCCCGCCCGGCGGCTCCCCAGCCCGGACCGGCCCAGTCCGCCCCGGCGTCCCAGGCGCCGATGTCCGCCCCGGCGCCCGCCGCGCCCCCGTCCAGCGCCCCCGAGCCACCACCCCCGGTTTCCCCCGAGGACGACATCCCGGAGGAGGACGACCCCGACCTCGACGAGTCGGCCCTCTCCGGCCCCGAACTGATCATGCGGGAACTGGGGGCGACGGTGGTGGAGGAAATCCGCAACGAGTAGCGGCCCAACCGCGCGGAGAGTCGGTCAAGCAAGTCCCCCCGGCGGCCAGGCCGGGCACCCCCGTCCGCTCAGAGGGGGCCGGTAGGGCCGAGTGCCCCCGTCCGCTCGGAGGGTCGGTCAGACCGGACGCCTTGGGCCGCCCGGAGAGTCGATCGGGCCGAGTGCCCCGCGGCAGGCCGGCACCCCTGGTGGCCAGTCCGGCACCCCCGTCCGCCCGGAGGGGCGGTCGTGCGCCCCCCCGTCGGCTCGGAGGGTCGGTCGAGCCCCCCGTCGGCTCAGAGGGGGTCGGTCAACCGGACACCTTGGGCCGCCCGGAGTGTCGATCGGGCCGAGTACCCCGCGGCAGGCCGGCACCCCTGGTGGCCAGTCCGGCACCCCCGTCCGCCCGGAGGGGCGGTCGTGCGCCCCCGTCGGCTCGGAGGGTCGGTCAACCGGACACCTTGGTCCGCTCGGAGGGTCGGTCAGACCGGGCGCCTTGGGCCGCCCGGAGAGTCGGTCGGGCCGAGTGCTCCCGCTTGCGGTCGGGCCGAACGCTCCGGCCGCGTCGGAGGTCGGTCGTGGCGGGTGGTCTGGGCCTTGGAGGATCCTCCAGTCGGCCTGCCCGGTTACGCTGGGCCCGTGAAGGTCCTCGTCATCGGTAACGGCGCCCGCGAACACGCCCTGTGCCGCTCCCTGTCCCTCGATTCCGACGTCACCGCGCTGCACTGCGCCCCCGGCAACGCCGGTATCGCCGAGGTGGCCGAGCTGCACCAGGTCGACGCCCTGGACGGGCCAGCCGTGGCCGCGCTCGCCACGGAACTCGGCGCCGACCTCGTGGTCGTCGGCCCGGAGGCCCCGCTCGTCGCCGGGGTCGCCGACGCCGTACGTGCCGTGGGCATCCCGGTCTTCGGCCCCTCCGGGGAGGCCGCGCGGATCGAGGGGTCCAAGGCGTTCGCCAAGGACGTGATGGCCGGGGCCGGTGTCCCCACCGCCCGTTCGTACGTCTGCACGAACGCCGCGGAGGTCGCCGAGGCTCTCGACGCCTTCGGGGCGCCGTACGTCGTCAAGGACGACGGTCTCGCGGCCGGCAAGGGTGTCGTCGTCACCGACGACCTCGACGCGGCCAAGGCGCACGCCGCCGCGTGTGAGCGGGTCGTCATCGAGGAGTTCCTCGACGGCCCCGAGGTCTCCCTCTTCGCGATCACGGACGGCGAGACGGTCCTCCCGCTCCAGCCCGCGCAGGACTTCAAGCGCGCCCTGGACGGCGACGAGGGCCCGAACACCGGCGGCATGGGGGCGTACTCCCCGCTGCCCTGGGCCGAGCCCAAGCTCGTCGACGAGGTCCTGGAGACCGTTCTCCAGCCGACCGTGGACGAGATGCGGCGGCGCGGCACCCCGTTCTCCGGACTGCTCTACGCCGGCCTCGCGATCACCTCGCGCGGGGTCCGGGTCATCGAGTTCAACGCCCGCTTCGGCGACCCGGAGACCCAGGTGGTCCTCGCCCGCCTGAAGACCCCGCTGGCCCGCGTCCTGCTGGCGGCCGCCGAAGGCACCCTCGACGACCTGCCCCCGCTGCGCTGGCGCGAGGACGCCGCCGTCACCGTGGTCATCGCCTCCCACAACTACCCCGGCAGCCCGCGCACCGGTGACCCCATCACCGGCCTCGGCACGGTGGCCGCCGAGGACGCCCCGCACGCCTACGTCCTGCACGCGGGGACCAGGCGGGACGGCGACGCGGTCGTCAGCGCCGGTGGCCGCGTCCTCTCCGTCACCGCGACCGGCAAGGACCTGACCGAGGCCCGTGAGCGCGCGTACACCGCCGTGGCCCGGATCGACCTCGACGGTTCCCAGCACCGTACGGACATCGCGGCGAAGGCGGCGGCCGAGGCCTGAGCCCCGGCAGCAGCGCTTTCCGTACTCTCCTGTCACTCTCCTGTCCCTGATCAGGCCCCGGACCCGAAATCCGGGGCCTGATCTTTGCTGTCTGTCGATCACCTCTGACCAAAGCCATTCCATCGAGTGACCGATGCCCCATCCGGCTGACGGGGGCCGGGGCCCCAACTAGGGTGCGGCGCAAGCGTTCCGGCACTTGGCCCACCGGCATTGCGATGTCAGTGACGGGTGCCACAGTGGGGGAGTGGGCAACAGCCAGCACAGCACCAGGACAGCAGGGAGAGGGTGACGTCCGGTCGTGACCGGAATCGGTGTGGAGGCAGGAGCACAGGCGGCCCGTACGCGGGCGCTCGCCGTGCTGCGCGTCCGCGGCCGTGCCCTGGCCGTGGCGCTGCTGCCCACGGCGGCCGCGGTGATCCTGCTGGCCGGCGGCTTTACCGGCCACTTCGTGGGCCGGGGCTGGGACACCGCCCGCTGGGCCGTCGGCGCGCTCGCCCTGGTCGTGCTGCTGGCCGCCGCCGGTATCGCCCTGGTCGTGGCCCGCGCCCGCCCGGCCGTGACCCCCACCGTCCCGATCCCGGAGGAGTCCGCCCCGGACCTGTACCGGATGGTCCGCGACCTCGCCGACCGTCTCGACGTCCCGGCGCCCTCCGCCATAGCGCTCACCCCGGACTGTGACAGCTGGCTGGAGGACCGCACCCACCCGGCCCACGGCCCGCCCGTTCCCCGCAGCGGCGACGAACTGGGCGACGCCGGGTCGCACCGCCGTACCCCCGCCGCGCCCGTCCTCGTCATCGGCTCCCCGTTCCTGTGGTGGATGCGCGTCGGTGAGCTCCGCGCGGTCCTCGCCCCGGTCGTCGCCGGTACGGGACCCTCGGCACACCCCGACATAGCGGCCGCCCGCCGTTTCGTCCGTGGCCTGGACGCCGCGGTGGCCGTCGCCGCCCTGCCCGGCCGCTGTCCGGCGACCCGGCTGGTGTGCGGGGGGCTCGGCTGGGTGGCCCGGCTGCTGCTGCGCGGCTGCCGGGAGCACGCGACCCTCATGGAGCGCGGGGTGGCCGCCGCCGCGGCCGAGCGCGCCCAGGCCGTGGACTACGGACTGCGGATCGTCGCCCAGGAGCAGGTCGGCCTGGCGTACGCGGGCTGGGACCGGCTGCTCACCCGGGTCGCGCTGCCCGCGTGGCGGATGGGCCGCTGGCCCTCCCGGCTGGACGCGGGCGTGGTCGCGGCCCTCACCGAACTGTCCCGGCGCGACCGGCTGGCGGAGGGGTTCGCCTCCCGCCTTGGCGAGCGGCCGGCCTGCGACCTGCTGGAGGAGCCGGGTCTGGTGGACGAGGCGACCTCGCTGCTCGCCGCCCGCCTCTTCCACGGCGGCCCCGCCGAGCCCGGCCCGGCCTGGGCGCCGGTGGACTGGCAGGAGTACCCGGACGAGGTCGTCGACCGCACCTGGCGGACCGAGGCGGCCAGGCTGCACCGCGTCCTGGACTCCCTCGGCGTCCGCGCGACCCTGGACCCGGCCGCCCCCGACCCCGGCGGCCCCACCCTGGCCCGAGTCCTGGACCACCTCACCGCCCCCACCAGCAGCACACCCCGCACCGCGATACCCAAAGGCACCGCCGCCACCGCCACCGGCGAAGCCGACCGCCCCCCGGCCGACGGAGAGCGCGCCCAGGCCGACCCCGAGCACCTCCCGGCCAACGCCGGAGTCGCCCCGGCCAACGCCGGAGTCGCCCCGGCCGGAGTCGCCCAGGCCGACGCCGAACACCTCCCGCCCCACGCCGAACACCCCCCGTCCTACGACGACGAACCCACCGGTACCGAACGCAGTGCCGCCCTCGCGGCCGGTCTCACCGCGGCCCTCGCCCGCGAGGAACGCGAGCAGGCCACCACCGGTGCCCCGGCCACCACCGCCACGGCACCCACCTCCACCACCCCCACGGCCGCCACCGCCGGCGCCTGTCCCGGCTCGGCCGTCGCCGCGGCCCCCGGTCAGGGCGCCGCCGCCGGCAGCCCCCGCTGGGACGACGGCGCGCTGCCGCTCTTCCCGCTCCAGCCCCCGCGCACCGCGCGGGAACTCCTGGCCGACCACGTCAAGGCGATGGTGTGCTGCGCGGCCATGGACACCGCCGGGGCCGTCCCCGGCCTGGACTGGCTCGACGGCCCGTCCCTGCTGGTCGACGGCGAACGGGCCGCCGACCTGACGCCCAGAGTCCTCAGCCTGATCGAGGAGGGAGACCCGGCCCCGCTGCGCGCCTGGCTGGTCAAGTCCGGGATACGGCCCGAGAAGCCGGTACGCCTGGTCTGACCTGCGCGTTTCGGGGCCTTAGCGGAGTGAAGTGTTCCACTTCAGGCAAATTCGCAACGAACCGTGACAGGACGCGTGCGTTATGTGATGTGCTGGGACCGTTCGGTGAACTGGCAAGCGCATCCGACATAAGACAAACGCAACCGGCATGAGCGACACGAGGACAGGCGCCACGGTCACCGCCCGAACAGCAAGCGCACGTCGACTCGTATCAGCACACCTCACGGGGGCACGAGGGAGGGGAGCCACCATGGCATCGGACCACATCCGCCGCTGGGAGTCGGGAGCACTCGCGCACGCCGTCACGGACCCCTTCGGCCTGGGGCCCGTCCCCTGGCTGCGCGGCAGCGAGACCTATTTCGACGACACCGGACACGTCGTCCCGTGGTACGTGGACCCGAGCAGGCCACAGCCCACCGGCGAGAACCCGCGGGTGCCCGCACCCCGCAGCGCCGTCAACGGGCCCCGCTCGGCGGACGACGTGCACCGCCAGATCAAGGGATTCACCTCGACCGGCGCGGTCGCCCCCGGCGAGGCCGTCGACTTCCACATCACGGTCGACCCGCCGCAGGAGTTCAGCGTCGACATCTACCGCATCGGCCACTACGGCGGCGACGGCGCATCGAAGATCACCACCAGTCCCCGGCTGTCCGGCATCGTCCAGCCGCCACCGCTGGCAGCCGACCGCACCGTCTCCTGCCACCACTGGTGGCTGTCCTGGCGGTTGCAGGTGCCGACGTACTGGAGCATCGGCGCGTACGTCGCCGTCCTCACCACGGCCGACGGCTACCGGTCCCACGTCCCGTTCACGATCCGCGACAACCACCCGGCGGACCTGCTGCTCCTGCTGCCCGACATCACCTGGCAGGCGTACAACCTCTACCCGGAGGACGGCCGCACCGGCGCCAGCCTCTACCACGCCTGGGACGAGCGGGGCCGGCTGCTCGGCGAGGCCGACGCGGCGACCACCGTCTCCTTCGACCGGCCCTACGCGGGCGCGGGCCTGCCCCTGCACGTCGGGCACGCCTACGACTTCATCCGCTGGGCCGAGCGCTACGGCTACGACATCGCCTACGCCGACGCCCGCGACCTGCACGCCGGCCGCGTCGACCCGACCCGCTACCGGGGCCTGGTCTTCCCCGGCCACGACGAGTACTGGTCGTCGCAGATGCGCCGGACCGTCGAGCTGGCCCGCGACAGCGGCACCAGCCTGGTCTTCCTCTCCGCCAACACCATGTACTGGCAGGTGGAGTTGGGGCCCTCCCCGTCCGGGGTCGCGGACCGCCTGCTGACCTGCCGAAAGCGCAGGGGACCCGGCAGGCCCGTGCTCTGGCGCGAGATCGACCGGCCCGAGCAGCAGACGGTCGGCATCCAGTACGCGGGCCGGGTGCCCGAGCCGTCCCCGCTGATCGTGCGCAACGCCCGCCACTGGCTCTGGGACGCCACCGGCGCGCACGAGGGCGACGAACTCCCCGGCCTGGTGGCCGGCGAGGCCGACCGCTACTTCCCGCGCACCGCGCTCCCCGAGCACGAGGAGCGCATCCTGCTCGCCCACTCCCCCTACACCGACAACGACGGCGCCCTCCGCCACCAGGAGACGTCGCTCTACCGCGCCCCGTCCGGCGCGCTGGTCTTCGCCTCGGGGACCTTCGCCTGGTCACCGGCCCTGGACCGCCCCGGCCACATCGACCCCCGGGTCCAGCGCGCCACCGCCAACCTCCTGGACCGCATCTGCAAACGGGACTGACCCGTACCCGCGTTCCCACCGCCCCCGTGTCCGCGCACAACCCGGCATACGGGAGAATCGAGGGCACCTGTACAGAACCACGGGGAGGAACCGTGTCCGGATTCGTCGAAAAGCCCGAGCCCGTGGAGGTCCCGGGTCTGGTGCATCTGCACACCGGAAAGGTGCGCGAGCTGTACCAGAACGAGGCGGGCGACCTCGTGATGGTGGCCAGCGACCGCCTGTCCGCGTACGACTGGGTGCTGCCGACCGAGATCCCCGACAAGGGCCGGGTGCTCACCCAGCTCTCCCTGTGGTGGTTCGACCGGCTGGCCGACCTGGTGCCCAGCCACGTGCTCAGCACCGACCTGCCCGCGGGCGCCCCCGCCGACTGGGCGGGCCGCACCCTGATCTGCAAGTCCCTGAAGATGCTCCCGGTCGAGTGCGTGGCCCGCGGCTACCTCACCGGCTCGGGCCTCGCCGAGTACCAGGAGTCCCGTACGGTCTGCGGGCTCGCGCTCCCCGAGGGCCTGGTCGACGGCTCCGAGCTGCCCGCCCCGATCTTCACCCCGGCCACCAAGGCCGAGGTCGGCGAGCACGACGAGAACGTGTCGTACGAGGAGGTCGCCCGTCAGGTCGGCGCCGAGACGGCGGCGCAGCTGCGGCAGGCCACCCTCGCCGTCTACGGCAGGGCGCGGGGCATCGCCCGGGACCGGGGGATCATCCTGGCCGACACCAAGTTCGAGTTCGGCTTCGACAACGACACCCTGGTCCTCGCCGACGAGGTGCTGACCCCGGACTCGTCCCGGTTCTGGCCAGCCGACGAGTGGCAGCCGGGCCGCGCGCAGCCGTCGTTCGACAAGCAGTACGTGCGCGACTGGCTGACCTCGGCCGAGTCGGGCTGGGACCGCAAGAGCGAGCAGCCGCCGCCGGCGCTGCCTGAGCGGGTGGTCGAGGCCACCCGGGCGAAGTACATCGAGGCGTACGAGCGCCTGACCGGTCAGAGCTGGTCCTAGCGCACGAAGAAGACCCCGGTCCGATGGACCGGGGTCTTTTCCTGAGCGGACGACGAGGCTCGAACTCGCGACCTCAACCTTGGCAAGGTTGCGCTCTACCAACTGAGCTACGTCCGCATGCGCCGTGGCGCGAGAGCAACTATACCCAACCTCGCTCCCGTGCGAGACGCACCGCCGCATGACGGTTCTCCGCACCGAGTTTGGTGACGGCGGAGGAGAGGTAGTTGCGCACGGTTCCCGGGGACAGCGCGGCCCGCTCGGCGATCTCGGTGACCGGCGCCCCGTCGGCCGCCAGTTCCAGCACCTCGGCCTCCCGCGAGGTCAGCGGCGAGTCCCCGGCGGAGATGGCGTCCGCGGCCAACTCCGGGTCGACGTACCGGTGTCCGGCGTGCACGGTCCGGATGATCTCGGCGAGCCGCTGGGCGCTGACCGTCTTCGGGACGAACCCCCGGACACCGGCCGCGAGCGCCCGTTTCAGATGGCCGGGCCGCCCGTGACCGGTGACGATCAGCACCTGGCAGCCGGGCAGTTCGGTCCGCAGCGATGTGGCCACCTTCACACCGTCCGCACCGGGCATCTGGAGATCCAGGACCGCCACGTCGGGCCGGTGGGCCCGCGCCATGGCCAGCGCCTCCGGTCCGCTCGCCGCCTCCGCGACCACGACCAGGTCGTCCTCCAGGCCCAGCAGCGCGGCCAGCGCGCCCCGGATCAGATGCTCGTCGTCGGCGAGCAGAAGCCGTACCGCAGCCGTCATGAGGTGACTCCGCTCACACTCGGGTCGGCCGAGCGGCCGGCCAGCGGCACGGCGGCCACCACCCGGAACCCGTCCGCTCCCACCGGCCCGGCCTCCAGTGTCCCGTCCACCACCGCGAGCCGCTCCCGCAGCCCGGCGAGCCCGGACCCGTCCCTGCCGGCGGACCCGGCAGTCCCGGCCCCGTCGTTCTCCACCGTCAGCACCACACACCCCTCTCGTACCCGCAGCCCCACCGTGCACCGTTCCGCGTCGCCGTGCCGCAGCACGTTGGTGGTCGCCTCCCGTACCACCCAGCCGAGCGCCGACTGCACCTCCGCGGGCAGCCCCGAAGCGTCCCCCGTGACCTCGCAGGAGATCCCGGCCGCGGCCAGCACCCCCTGCGCCCCGGAGAGTTCGGCGCCCAGGTCGGCGTCCCGGTAGCCCCGTACGACGGCCCGTACCTCCCGTTGCGACTCCTGGGCGATCCGCTGCACCTCGACCATCTGCTCGACGGCCTCGGGGCGTTCGCGCCGGGCCAGTTGCACGGCCAGCTCGCTCTTGAGGGCGATGACGGCCAGGTTCCGGCCGAGGACGTCGTGCAGATCGCGCCCGAACCGCAGGCGCTCCTCGGCGACGGCCAGCCGGGCGCGGGTCTCGCGGGCCTCGTCGAGCGCGTAGACGGCGTCCAGCAGCCAGACGGAGAACATCGAGGTGGCGGCGAGGAAACCGCCGGACAGGAGCACCACGAACGCCGCGACCAGCGCCGCGGGACCGGGCACGCCCAGCGGGAGGGAGACCACGCCGGACCCGCACGCGAAGCCCGCGACGGTGGTCACCACCCGGCGCCGGTCCCGGACGCCGACCGCCAGGGTGCCGGCGCCGAAGGCCAGGACGCCGACGAAGACGGTGGCCGCCACACTGTGCGGGCCCTCGCCCGGGCCGCCGTACTCGCGCAGCACCAGCGCCGCGACGGCGAACACGTAGGTGGCCGTGCCGAGCAGCCACAGCAGCCGCGTCGGCTGCTCCCGCCGGCCGCGCGACCAGTCCAGGGCCCGGGAGGCGGTCAGCGCGCAGAGCGCCGCGTGGACGGTGACCAGCGCGAGCAGCCAGCCCGCGGACCGCGGCCCGGCCGCCCCGAAGACCGGCAGCCCGATCGCCGAGACCTCGATCAGCGCGAAGAAGTGGAACGACCACCGTGTGTACGTCTCGACCTTGGCGGGGGTGGTCTTGCCCCGCCACCAGCCGCCTGCCCCGCTCATCCCGGTCCCGTCCTCCGTCAGCGCCGAGGTTCCCAGCGGAACCACCGCCGTACAGCAAACACGGCCACGACGGTCCAGGCCAGGGCGGTGAGGACGGTGCCGAACGCCTCGTACGCGGTCAGCTCGCCGGTCCAGCCGGCCCGGACCAGCCGGACGGCGGGGGAGAGCGGGAGGAACTCGCAGACGGCGGCCGCCCGGTGGGGCAGGAGGTCCGTGGGCAGCGCGATGCCCGAGCCGATCATGGACACGACCACCATGGGCAGCGCGGTGACCTGGGCGCTCTCGGTGGTACGGGTGAACACCGAGGTCAGCGCGGCGAGCGCGGCGCTGAGCGGCAGTCCGGTGAGCAGTCCGAGCACGGTGAGCCAGGGGGCCCTGGGCGCACCCGCGTCGAGCAGGACCGCGCAGCCGAGGGCCAGCACCAGCGCCTGTGCCAGGCCGAGGCAGACGGCGGGCAGGGCGGTGCCGCCCAGGATCTCGACATCCGTCGGCTCCCCGGTGCGCAGCCGTTTGAGGACGAGTTCCTCCCGGCGGGCCACGTACGCGCTCACCAGGGAGGTGTACACGGCGAAGAGGAAGGAGAAGCCGATGGCGGCGGTCAGCATCAGGGTGCCGAGGTTCACGTCCCGGAAACCGGCCTGGTCGATCGCGGGCCGCACGCTGAACGGCAGTGCGAGCGGCACGAGCAGTGCGGTCGCCACGGCGCTCCGGTTACGGCCGAGCAGTGCGAACTCCGCCCCCGCCAGCGCCCGGACCCGCCGCCGGGACCGGCTGGTGAACAGGCCGCTCCCGAGGGCGGGGAGTCTCCCGACGGCCGTACGGCGGTCCTCTCCGGTGATGCCGCTCATGCCGCTGCCTCCCGCTCCCGCGCGATGCCCAGGAACGCCTCCTCCAGGGAGGCCGAGCGCATGTCGAGGGCGTGCAGTTCCACCCGTGACCGCTCGGCCCAGGCCAGCAGGCCGGTGGCCGTGCGCTGCAACTCCCTTGTCCGCAGGCGCACCATGTCCCCGTCCGCCTCGTGTCCGCTCACCCCCAGCGGGCCGAGCGGCGGCAGGTCGCCCAGGAAGTAGCCCGGGGGCAGCCGGAAGGAGATCCGGGCCGGCTGGGCGGCGGTCACCTCGGCCGGGGTGCCGGTCACCGCGATCCGCCCCGCGTGCAGGATCGCGAGCCGGTCGGCCAGGTCCTCGGCCTCCTCCAGGTAGTGGGTGGTGAGCAGCACGGTCGTACCGGAGTCGCGCAGCGCGCGCACCAACTCCCAGGTGTCCCGGCGCCCTTCGGCGTCGAGTCCGGTGGTGGGCTCGTCCAGGAACAGCACCTCGGGCCGGCCGAGCAGGGCCAGCGCCAGGTCGAGACGGCGCCGCTCGCCGCCGGAGAGCTGCTTGACGCGTACGTCCGTGCGGGCGCCGAGCCCGACCAGGCCGAGCGCCTCGGCCGGCGGCCGGGCTCCGGTCGTACAGCCGGCCCACATCCTGACCGTCTCGCCGACGGTCAGTTCGGCGGGGAAGCCACCCTCCTGGAGCATCACGCCGGTGCGCGGCCGTACGGCGGTCCGCTCGCGGTAGGGGTCGTGGCCCAGGACCCGTACCCGGCCGCCGTCCGGTGGTGCGAGGCCTTCGAGGAGTTCGACCGTCGAGGTCTTTCCGGCGCCGTTGGTGCCCAGCAGTGCGTAGATCTCGCCGCGGGCCACGGAGAGGGTGATTCCGCGGACCGCCTCGAACCCGCCCCCGTAGACACGGCGGAGATCTGTGACCTCAATCACGTGTTCGTGTTCGCTGTGTTCCATGGCTCAAGCGTCCCGGCGGCGGCACCGCAGGAGCAGTGCGCGGTGTCATCGCTCGCCGTGACAAATGTCAGGGGCCACCACCGGATCGGGGCGCATGAAAAAACCCCAGTCATTGACTGGGGTTTCTTGTGGAGCATGGAGCGGACGACGAGGCTCGAACTCGCGACCTCAACCTTGGCAAGGTTGCGCTCTACCAACTGAGCTACGTCCGCACTGCTCCCGACCGGCTCCCACCGATCGGTGCGAGCACCAGCCTACCTGATCCACAAGCTGATCAGGACCGGCGGTGCAGAGCGGGTGACAGGAATTGCACACTGCGCCTTCCCCCTGGAAGGGGGATGTTCTACTACTGAACTACACCCGCATGTACTCCGTGGGCTTCGGCTTTTCGGCCTCGCCCCTCGGCGTGCTCCAGACATTAGCTGATCAGCAGGGGGGTAGCGCAAGTCGGCTGCCCCCAGGGGTCGCTGACGCTCCCCGGAGGCAGCCGACCGCCCGTCACTGGGCGGCGCTGAACGCCTCGTAGACCTTCTTCGGAATACGGCCGCGCGCCGGGACGTCCATCTTGTTCGCCTGCGCCCAGGCGCGGACGGCCGCCGGGTCGGGGGCGACCTCCGTCTGCTTGTACGCCTTGCCCGACTTCGACCGCTTGCGGCCGGCGACCACGTACGGCTCCAGGGCGGTACGCAGTTTCTTGGCGTTGGCTTGATTCAGATCGATCTCGTACGACTTGCCGTCGAGTCCGAAGGCGATCGTTTCCGCCGCTTCCGAGCCGTCGATGTCGTCAAAGAGAGTGACCACGACCTTCTGCGCCACGAATATCGGTCCCTTCGTGTGGCACGTCTATACAGCTCATCACAGCTCAACGGTGATGCGGCGATGACGTGCCGAGTATCGGCTATTGCCAATTCATTTGTACAGTGCCTGGCAATACAAAGTGAAGCCCGACTAAATCCGCCGCGTGTCACACGCGCAATAGATGTTGCGGGCGAACCCGGGGAACTTTCCCAGAACTTTTCGTGTGGATCCCCCACTGTCACCCGATCGTGACGCGGCTCACGTAGTTTCCTACAACTCTACCCGCGTAGAAATTTGGTACGGGTAGTCTGAAGGAACCAGCTCAGCACCACACACCGGGAGTGCCAGTGGCACGCGTCGTAGTCGACGTCATGCTCAAGCCGGAGATCCTCGACCCCCAGGGCCAGGCGGTCCAGCGTGCGCTGCCGCGCCTGGGTTTCGAAGGCATCTCCGATGTACGGCAGGGAAAGCGATTCGAACTGGAAGTTGACGGGCCGGTCGACGAGGCCGCGCTCGCCCGCATCCACGATCTTGCGGAATCCTTCCTCGCCAACACCGTGATCGAGGACTTCACCGTCAAGGTGGAGGAAGTCGCGGAGGCCGCGAAGTGACCGCTCGTATTGGCGTCGTCACTTTCCCGGGAAGTCTCGACGACCGGGACACACAGCGTGCGATCCGCCTCGCGGGCGCCGAACCGGTCGCCCTCTGGCACAAGGACAAGGACCTCCACCAGGTCGACGCGGTGGTCCTTCCGGGCGGTTTCTCCTACGGCGACTATCTGCGGGCCGGCGCCATCTCCCGCTTCTCGCCGGTGATGGAGACCGTCATCGAGCAGGCGAAGGCCGGCCTCCCGGTCCTCGGAATCTGCAACGGCTTCCAGGTCCTCACCGAGGCCCATCTGCTCCCGGGCGGCATGCTCGGCAACGACCACCTCCACTTCATCTGCCGGGACCAGAAGCTGCGGGTGGAGAACACCTCCAGCGCCTGGACGACGGACTACTCCGCGGGCCAGGAGATCCACATCCCGCTGAAGAACATGGACGGCCGGTACGTCGCCGACGAGTACACGCTCGACAAGCTGGAGGCCGAGGGCCGGGTCGCGTTCCGGTACGTGGACTTCAACCCGAACGGCTCGCTGCGCGACATCGCCGGCATCACCAACGAGGCCGGCAACGTCGTGGGCCTCATGCCGCACCCGGAGCACGCCGTCGAGCCGCTGATCGGTTCCGGCCGCACCGACGGTCTCCCGTTCTTCACCTCGATCCTCAAGAAGCTGGTGGGCGCATGAGCCGGACGCCTCTGGACACGGTCGAGCACGCGGCCGCGACCCCCGACGTCGAGCTGCCCTGGGCCGAACTCGGCCTGAAGAAGGACGAGTACGAGCGGGTGGTGGAGATCCTCGGCCGCCGCCCGACCGGCGCCGAGCTCGCCATGTACTCGGTCATGTGGTCCGAGCACTGCTCGTACAAGTCCTCCAAGGTCCACCTCCGCCAGTTCGGCGAGAAGGCCCCGCAGTCCGACGCGCTGCTCGTCGGCATCGGCGAGAACGCGGGCGTCGTCGACGTCGGCCAGGGCTACGCGGTCACCTTCAAGGTCGAGTCGCACAACCACCCGTCGTACGTCGAGCCCTACCAGGGCGCCGCGACCGGTGTCGGCGGCATCGTCCGCGACATCATCGCGATGGGCGCGCGGCCGGTCGCGGTCGTGGACCCGCTGCGGTTCGGCGCGGCCGACCACCCCGACACCAAGCGCGTCCTGCCCGGTGTCGTCGCCGGCATCGGCGGCTACGGCAACTGCCTGGGCCTGCCGAACATCGGCGGCGAGGTCGTCTTCGACGCCTGCTACCAGGGCAACCCGCTGGTCAACGCCGGTGCCATCGGCGTCATGCGGCACGAGGACATCCACCTCGCGAAGGCCTCCGGCGCGGGCAACCAGGTCATCCTGTACGGCGCCCGGACCGGCGGCGACGGCATCGGCGGCGCGTCCATCCTGGCCTCCGAGACCTTCGACGACGCCAAGCCGTCGAAACGCCCCGCCGTCCAGGTCGGCGACCCCTTCCAGGAGAAGCTCCTCATCGAGTGCACCCTGGAGGCGTTCCGGGAGAAGCTGGTCGTCGGCATCCAGGACCTCGGTGCGGCGGGCCTGTCCTGCGCCACCTCCGAGCTGGCGTCGAACGGCTCCGGCGGCATGACCGTCACCCTGGACGACGTCCCGCTGCGCGACTCCACGCTCTCGCCCGAGGAGATCCTCATGAGCGAGTCGCAGGAGCGCATGTGCGCGGTGGTCGAGCCGGCGAAGGTCGCCCGCTTCCTGGAGATCTGCGAGAAGTGGGACGTCATCGCCACCGTCATCGGTGAGGTGACCGACGGCGACCGGCTTGAGATCTTCTGGCACGGCGAGAAGATCGTGGACGTCGACCCGCGCACGGTCGCGCACGACGGCCCGGTCTACGAGCGCCCGTACGCCCGCCCGTCCTGGCAGGACGAGCTCCAGGCGGACGACGCGAACAAGCTGCCGCGGCCCGCGACGGCGGAGGAGCTGAAGCAGCAGGTCCTGAAGCTGGTCGGCTCCCCGAACCAGGCCTCCAAGAAGTGGATCACCTCGCAGTACGACCACTTCGTGCAGGGCAACACGGTCCTCGCCCAGCCCGAGGACTCGGGCATGATCCGCATCGACGAGGAGACCGGTCTCGGCGTCGCCATCGCCACCGACGGCAACGGCCGGTACGCCAAGCTGGACCCGTACGCGGGCGCCCAGCTGGCGCTCTCGGAGGCCTACCGGAACGTGGCGACCACGGGCGCGAAGCCGCTGGCCGTCTCCGACTGCCTGAACTTCGGCTCGCCCGAGGACCCGGCGGTGATGTGGCAGTTCGCCGAGGCCATCCGCGGTCTCGCCGACGCCTGCCAGCAGCTGGGCACCCCGGTGACCGGCGGCAACGTCTCCCTCTACAACCAGACGGGCGAGGCGGCCATCCACCCGACCCCGGTGGTCGCGGTCCTCGGCGTGATCGACGACGTCGCCCGCCGTACGCCGGTCGCCTTCCAGGAGGAGGGGCAGCTGCTCTACCTCCTCGGCGACACCCGGGAGGAGTTCGGCGGCTCGGCCTGGTCCCAGGTCGTCCACGACCACCTGGGCGGCCTGCCCCCGAAGGTGGACCTGGAGCGGGAGCGGCTGCTCGCCGAGATCCTGATCTCCGCCTCCCGCGACGGCATGATCGACTCCGCGCACGACCTGTCCGACGGCGGTCTGGTGCAGGCGGTCGTGGAGTCGGCGCTGCTCGGCGGCAAGGGCGCGCGCCTGGTCGTACCCGACGGCCTGGACGCGTTCACCTTCCTGTTCTCCGAGTCGGCCGGCCGCGCGGTCGTCGCGGTGCCGCGCTCGGAGGAGGTCCGCTTCAACGACATGTGCGGTGCCCGGGGTCTGCCGGTCGCCCGCATCGGTGTCGTGGACGGCGACTCGGTCGAGATCCAGGGAGAGTTCGAGCTGTCGCTGGACGAACTGCGCGAGGCACACGAGGGCACGATCGAGGCCCTGCTCGCGTAACCGGCCGTACGACGACGAAGGCCCCGCCCGAATGCTTCCGGGCGGGGCCTTCTCGGCTGAGTACCGGTTCCGGCGGTGCGGGGGCCGTTTTCGCATACGCTCGCCGCCATGCCTCCCGCCAAGAAGCGCGCCCGGACGTACGACCCCGCCAAGACCCGTACGGCGGTCCTCGCCCAGCTCTCGAACGTGCGGGACGCCGTGCGCGCGCTCACCCCCGAGCAGCTCGCCCGCCCCACCCGGCTCGGCGAGTGGACCGTACGGGAACTCGTCGCCCACCTCGGCATGGCGGTCACCGCCGTCCACCGGGCCCTGGCCGAGCCCGAGCCGTCCCGCGCGGACGCCACCCCGCTCGACTGGCCGTTCCGCACCGCCGCCAACTCGGCCGCCATCGCCGACTTCACCCGGCGGCTCGCCGCCGACCACCCCGACCTCGACGCCTACCTCGCCGACGTCGACGCGAGCTTCCGCGCCCTGCTCGCCGAGCACCCCGGCACCCGGCTGCTCGCCACCAGCGCCGGCGCGATGTCCCTGGACGACTACCTGGTCACCCGTACCGTCGAACTGGTGGTCCACACCGACGACCTGCACGCGGCCGTCCCCGCGCTCGACGTCCGCTACGACCGGCAGGCCCTGGCCGCCTGCACCCGGCTGCTCGCCGACGCCCTCGCGGTGAAGGCGCCCGGCGGCTCCACCGAGGTCCGCGTGCCGCCGTACGCCGTGGTGCAGTGCGTCGAGGGGCCCCGGCACACCCGGGGCACCCCGCCGAACGTGGTCGAGACCGACCCGCTGACCTGGATCCGGCTGGCCACCGGGCGGCTGGAGTGGGCGGAGGCCGTGGCGGAGGCCAAGGTCAGCGCGAGCGGGGAGCGGGCGGACATCGGGCCGTACCTGCCCCTGATGGGCTGACGGAACCGATCACCCTGTGCGTTCCGTCGAACCGGCATGAACGGGTACAAGCAGCGCACGCGGCCCAGGACCCCGACCATGACAGCCGTCGCCCTGCTCGCCACGCTGGCGGTGGCGTGCGGGGGCGAGCAGGATGTTGCCGTGAGCACACCGCGGCCCGTGACCGGGATCGACTGGACCGTCGACAGCGTGACCGTCGACGGCACCACCCGGCACGCCCCGGCGCACGCCCATGTGAGGTTCGAGGACGGCCGGGCCGCCGGCAACTACGGCTGCAACCAGTTCAGCGCCACCGCCCAGGTCACCGACGGCCGGATCCGGCTCAGCCACGCCCGCACCACCCGGATGGCCTGCGACGACGCACGGATGACCTTCGAGCGGGCGCTGGCGCGGACGCTCACCGCCGGACCGCTGACCATGAAGACCGAGGGGTCGAAGCTCACCCTCACCACGGCCGGCGGCGACCGGGTCCAGCTGTCCAGGAAGTGAACCTCCGCCGCCCGAATCATGTGCGACACCTCACTCAGAGATACGGTGTGAGGGGGTTGCGCGGACCCCGGTCCGCACGAACAGGTCGCGCCTGGAGAATCGTCCCACCGCGCTGACCTGCAAAAATGGAGAAAGCTACGACGGCCTCCGCGATCGTAGATCCATTACGGCCGGGTATCCCCAATTCGGACCAGTGGTCGATCTCGCCTACACTCGGTGTCGTGCCACGTGGTGACGGTCTCCTCAATCACGATCTGCTCCCCGGTGAGAAGGGCCCCCAGGACGCTTGCGGCGTCTTCGGTGTCTGGGCTCCCGGTGAAGAGGTCGCCAAGCTCACGTACTTCGGGCTGTACGCCCTCCAGCATCGGGGCCAGGAATCCGCGGGTATCGCGGTCAGCAACGGCTCCCAGATCCTCGTCTTCAAGGACATGGGCCTCGTCTCCCAGGTCTTCGACGAGACCTCCCTGGGTTCCCTCCAGGGTCATATCGCGGTCGGACACGCCCGCTACTCGACCACCGGGGCCTCCGTGTGGGAGAACGCCCAGCCGACGTTCCGCGCCACCGCGCACGGTTCGATCGCGCTCGGCCACAACGGCAACCTGGTCAACACGGCGCAGCTCGCCGAGATGGTCGCCGAACTCCCCAAGGACTCCAACGGCCGCTCCACCCGGGTCGCGGCCACCAACGACACCGACCTGCTCACCGCGCTGCTCGCGGCCCAGGTCGACGAGAACGGCAAGCCGCTGACCATCGAGGAGGCCGCCCACGCGGTCCTCCCGAAGGTGCGCGGTGCCTTCTCCCTCGTCTTCATGGACGAGCACACCCTCTACGCCGCCCGCGACCCGCAGGGCATCCGCCCGTTGGTCCTCGGCCGTCTCGAGCGCGGCTGGGTGGTCGCCTCCGAGTCCGCCGCGCTCGACATCTGCGGCGCCAGCTACGTGCGCGAGATCGAGCCGGGCGAGTTCGTCGCCATCGACGAGAACGGCCTGCGCACCTCCCGGTTCGCGGACGCGAAGCCCAAGGGCTGTGTCTTCGAGTACGTGTACCTGGCCCGCCCCGACACCGACATCGCCGGCCGGAACGTGTACCTCTCCCGCGTGGAGATGGGCCGGATGCTCGCCAAGGAAGCCCCGGTCGACGCCGACATGGTGATAGCGACCCCGGAGTCCGGCACCCCCGCGGCCATCGGCTACGCGGAGGCCTCCGGCATCCCCTTCGGCAACGGCCTGGTCAAGAACGCGTACGTCGGCCGGACCTTCATCCAGCCCTCGCAGACCATCCGGCAGCTCGGCATCCGCCTGAAGCTGAACCCGCTGAAGGAAGTCATCCGCGGCAAGCGGCTGGTCGTCGTCGACGACTCGATCGTGCGCGGCAACACCCAGCGCGCGCTGGTGCGGATGCTCCGCGAGGCGGGCGCGGCCGAGGTCCACATCCGGATCTCCTCGCCGCCGGTGAAGTGGCCGTGCTTCTTCGGCATCGACTTCGCCACCCGCGCCGAGCTCATCGCCAACGGCATGACCATCGAGGAGATCGGCACCTCGCTCGGCGCCGACTCCCTGGCGTACATCTCCATCGACGGCATGATCGAGGCGACCACCATCGCCAAGCCGAACCTGTGCCGCGCCTGCTTCGACGGCGAGTACCCGATGGAGCTCCCGGACCCCGAGCTGCTCGGCAAGCAGCTCCTGGAGACCGAGCTGGCGGCCGGTCCGGCAGCCACGGCCGCGGCCGACGCGATCCGTCGCCCGTAAGCCTCGTAGAAACCAACCCGAAAGATCCCAGGCAATGTCTGAGAACTCTGTTCCCGGTGCTTCCTACGCGGCTGCCGGAGTCGACATCGAGGCGGGCGACCGCGCCGTAGAGCTGATGAAGGAGTGGGTGAAGAAGACGCAGCGCCCCGAGGTCCTGGGTGGCCTCGGCGGCTTCGCCGGCCTCTTCGACGCCTCCGCGCTGAAGAACTACGAGCGTCCGCTGCTCGCCTCCGCGACCGACGGCGTGGGCACGAAGGTGGACATCGCCCGGCAGCTGGGCGTGTACGACACCATCGGCCACGACCTGGTCGCCATGGTCATGGACGACATCGTGGTGTGCGGCGCCGAGCCGCTGTTCATGACCGACTACATCTGCGTCGGCAAGGTCCACCCCGAGCGGGTCGCCGCGATCGTCAAGGGCATCGCCGAGGGCTGTGTGCTGGCCGGCTGCGCCCTGGTGGGTGGCGAGACCGCAGAGCACCCGGGCCTGCTCGGCGCGGACGACTTCGACGTCGCAGGCGCCGGTACGGGCGTGGTGGAGGCCGACCGGCTGCTCGGCGCGGATCGTATCCGTACGGGTGACGCGGTGATCGCCATGGCGTCCTCCGGGCTTCACTCGAACGGGTACTCCCTGGTCCGGCACGTGCTGCTGAACCAGGCCGGCCTCGCCCTCGACGCGCACATCGAGGAGCTGGGCCGCACCCTCGGCGAGGAACTGCTGGAGCCGACCAGGATCTACTCGCTGGACTGCCTGGCCCTCATGCGCACCGCCGAGGTGCACGCCTTCAGCCATGTGACCGGCGGCGGACTCGCGGCGAACCTGGCCCGGGTGATCCCGGACCACCTGCACGCGATCGTCGACCGCGCCACCTGGACCCCGGGCCCGATCTTCGGCCTGGTGGGACGCACCGGTGACGTCGAGCGGCTGGAACTGGAGAAGACGCTCAACATGGGCGTCGGCATGATCGCGATCGTCCCGCAGGAGTCGGTGGACGTGGCGCTGGCCGCGCTGGCCGACCGCGGGGTCGAGGCGTGGGTCGCCGGCGAGATCACCGAGCGCGGCGAGCACACCACGGGCGCCGAACTGGTCGGGGACTACGCATAAGCCCGGCCCCCCGGTGTCCGAGGAGCGGGTGCCGGGGAGCGGGGTCCGAAAGGCGGCGTCCGCTCCGGGGAGCGGGGTCCGGGGCCGAGTCCCGCGGGGCAGCACAAAACCCGGTCCGGCGTGGAAACCCCGGACCGGGTAAGTGGAAGCGGCTCAGCAGCCGCTGAAGTCAAGCACCGCGACGATGCTGGGAGTGCGGACCGGACTGGTCGTCCTCGTCCTCGTCCTCATCGTCGTCGTTGTAGAGATCCGCGTACTGGGCGTACGGGTCGTCGTCCTCGTCGTCGTCCTCGAACGGCTCGCCGTTCGGCGGCTGGCTCGAAGTCGATGCGCCCAGCTCGCTGGCCAGACGTGACAGGTCAGTCCCACCGCTGTTGTACTTCAGCTGGCGGGCGACCTTCGTCTGCTTGGCCTTGGCCCGGCCGCGCCCCATGGCTCGACCCCCTCGGTGACGGGGCTCGACGGCCCCAGAGTCTGACACGCGTTCATGATCCGGAACGGGCTCTCCTCGGAGAGACCGGTCCGTAGGGCTTCCACGGTACCTGAGCCCGCGCCCATACGGTACGTCGCCCGCACCACGCGCCTGACTCCGTGACCCGCGGGGCGCCCCGTCCCCGCTGGTCAACGACGATTTTAACCACTTCCTGGCGGGCGACCCGCCGACGAACGTGAGAGTTCTCTCCAACCGTCCGCCGACGGGTACCGAAAACGCGTCCGGAAACCCGGTGTTCGATCAGCGGCCGTCCGCCGTTTTCGCTTCGTGCATCCGCTGTTCGGCGATCCGGTCGGCCGCGGCGGCCGGCGGGATCCCGTCTTCCTTCGCACGTGCGAAGATGGCCAGCGTGGTGTCGAAGATCTTCGCCGCCTTGGCCTTGCACCGGTCGAAGTCGAACCCGTGGAGTTCGTCGGCGACCTGGATGACCCCGCCGGCGTTCACCACGTAGTCCGGCGCGTAGAGGATCCCGCGGTCGGCGAGGTCCTTCTCGACGCCCGGGTGGGCGAGCTGGTTGTTGGCCGCGCCGCACACCACCTGGGCGGTCAGCACCGGCACGGACTCGTCGCTCAGGGCCCCGCCGAGCGCACAGGGGGCGTAGATGTCGAGGCCTTCGACGCGGATCAGGGCATCCGTGTCGGCCGCGACCCGCACCTGCGGGTGCCGGTCGGAGATCCGGCCGACGGCCTCCCGGCGGACGTCGGTGACGACCACCCGGGCGCCCTCCTCCAGAAGGTGCTCCACCAGGTGGTGACCCACCTTGCCGACGCCCGCGATGCCGACGGTACGGCCGCGCAGCGACGGGTCGCCCCACAGGTGCTGGGCGCTGGCGCGCATGCCCTGGTAGACGCCGTAGGCGGTGAGGACGGAGGAGTCGCCGGCGCCGCCGTTCTCCGGGGAGCGGCCGGTGGTCCAGCGGCACTCGCGGGCCACCACGTCCATGTCGGCGACGTAGGTGCCGACGTCGCAGGCGGTGACGTACCGGCCGCCGAGCGAGGCCACGAAACGCCCGTAGGCGAGCAGCAGCTCCTCGGTCTTGTCCCGGTCCGGATCCCCGATGATCACGGCCTTGCCGCCACCGTGGTCGAGCCCGGCCATGGCGTTCTTGTACGACATCCCGCGCGCGAGGTTGAGGGCGTCGGCGACGGCCTCCTCCTCGTTCGCGTAGGGGTAGAAGCGGGTGCCGCCGAGGGCGGGGCCCAGTGCGGTGGAGTGGATGGCGATGACGGCCTTCAGGCCGCTTCTGCGGTCCTGGCAGAGCACGACCTGCTCGTGACCGCCCTGGTCCGAGTGGAACAGGGTGTGCAGGACGCCGGTGGAAACGTCGGTCACTGTGGTGACTCCCGGTTGGGTCGCGGCGAGTGGAAGCTGGGGCTCCCGTAAGGGTGGCGGGGGCCTGGCACGAGCGTAGAGCTATTGCCCGCCCGCCATCCGCGCAGTGTTCAGGATCACTCTGCCGTGCCGCGAGCGCACGCATGAGCATGGGACGATTTGCTGTGGTTTCCCGGTCGGCGCCGGTCGGCTCCGCCGCGGGTCCCGCTGGTTTCGAGCCCGGTCCGATGGGGAGGGAGCAGGCGTGCCCAAGGTGTCCTCGGTGGTCGTGCCCTACGCGACGTACCTGCGTGTGTACGAGCCGCTGGCCGCCTTCCCGGAGTCGGAGCGCGACCACTGGGCGCGCTACGCCCGCCGCTCGGGCCGGCCCTCCTATCAGGACGAGCTGCGCCGCTCGCTGGCCGACCTGCTCCCCACCCCGCCGGTCCCGGTACCGGTCCAGGAGAGCGCCGACGCCTTCGTGCTGGAGGTGGACGGTGTCGTGTGCGTCTGCCCCTGGCGGACCCGGCTGCGCGGCTGGCAGGCCCTCCAGGAGCTGCCCGAGGAGCTGTCCAAGCCGGTCCTGGACGCGATGCTGCCCCCGGTGGTGCGGCGCCAGGCCACGATGGACTACGAGCGCTGGCTGGCCGGCAACCCGGACTCGCGGCCCTGGATCCGCACGGCGACCTGGCAGGTGCCGCTGAACTGGTTCGTGCTGGTCTCCGACGAGGAGCGGCGGTACGAGAAGGGCACCGGGGAGATCCCGCCGATGCTGCGCTACCGCACGCCGATGGTGCAGGCCCGGCGGCGGGTGGCCCGGGCGCTGCGCACGCTCAAGGACACCGTGGAGGAAGGGCCGCTGATCGACGGGCTGGTGGACGTCGGCCGCTGGCTGGAGGAGTTCCACCCGCGCTCGCTGGTCGAACTGGACTACGGCGGACTCGTGCACGCCCTGCCGGCCGGTGACCTGGAGGGCGATCATTCGGCGGCCGACGTGGCGGCGGGCGTCGAGGCGCTGCGCCTGGGCGACGGGGCCGCGGCCGGCGAGGCGTACGGGCGGCTGGTGGAGCGGTGGCGGGCGGTGCGGGACCGCCGGTCGGCGAACTGAGTGCCGGTCTGAGCAGCGATGCCCGGTGATCCGTACTGGATGGCGGGCCGTCCGACGGTGCTTGCGGCCGGATGACAGCTGGGTGACGGCTGGGCGGTGAGTGACGTACGTCACGGCCCGGATGCTGTGAAACAACGTACCTTGACGGCACTTCAGTGAACTCACGGGACGTTGGGCCCGATCCGGGCTTTTATTCCAAGGGTGACGGATAGCACTTACGCGGCCCTTGCGCCTCTTGCCACTCCTCGTGCCAAAATAGGACAAGGAGTCCGGGGAAGGCTCCTTCCGTCCAAGTGTGGTGCACTGTGGGCGGATTCTCAGCATTACGTGCTTTGGGGGGTCTGGTGACTCCTGATCGTCCTGTGACTGATCGTCACAGTGGCGTGACTGTCCGCTATGGCATGGTCCATCGGCTTCCGCGGCTGATGACTACCTGGGAGGGCAATTCCATCGGTTTGGCCGACGCGGCTGGACAGATGGTGTAGTTGTAGTGCCGAGGACAAGCCGTTCGTCCTATAACCGACTCGACTCGCGTCCGCCATTTCGGGCAACGCGGGTCAAGGTGCAGAATTTAGAGGAAAGAACCGAGAAGGTTCGGTTCTCCCGAGGAGGCCGCTCATGACCGCTCGCACCCCTGATGCCGAGCCGCTGCYGACCCCGGCTGAGGTCGCCACCATGTTCCGTGTCGACCCCAAGACGGTCACGCGGTGGGCGAAGGCCGGCAAGCTCACGTCGATTCGCACGCTCGGCGGACACCGCCGTTACCGCGAGGCTGAGGTCCGCGCTCTGCTCGCGGGTATCCCGCAGCAGCGCAGCGAGGCCTGACCAACTGAATAGCGGGCAAACCGACCGGTCCCCCAACTGGCCGAGGCGCCCGAAACCCTAGCTCCAAGCGACGCGGGACCTGCCCCAACAGGACCCACGCCCAGGCCGACGAGAACTTCACAGGCAAGCGACACAGGGTGCGTCGTAGATCGCGCTGGACTCCGCCGGGTCCAGCGCGATCTTTTTTGTGCGCCGGTGGCGTCTTGTGGCGTCTTCGACCACCCTGACCGGCGCCTCTGTGAGCAGCCTTGTCGCACTCTGGGGAGGGCTGTCGGATCCGCTGTGCGTACGCCCAGAGGGTGCCGGGGCGGAGTCGACAGGGTGGTGCAATTGCACATATTAAATTGACTAGTTGTAGGAGGGGGGTAAGTACCGCCCTTTCCGGAACTCATGCGGTGACTCCCGTCACATACCGCACGGGTTGTTTGTACCGCCCCGGGTGCGCTAATGGAGTCGCGGACGCCACCACCCCACGGGGGAACGGCCGTTGGGCCCGGGGCCTCTCTCACGCCCCGACGGGCTCCTCGCCCTCCACGGCCTCCTCGAAGGCTTCGAGGGCTTCGGGGGTGTGCGGAGCGGAGTCCATGGCCAGCCGCAGCAACTGGTGGCAGACGGGACAGTGGCGGGTCAGATGCCGGTACGACGAGGCGGCCGCCAGATGAGCCCTCAGCAGGGCCCGCGTCTCATGCCGCACCGAAGCCGCCATACGCCACCTCCAGAGGGGGCCGGGGAAAGCGAGCCCTCTCTTCTGGGTACCGACCGGATGTGACGCCGTCAATGGCCCACGCGAAAGCCCCCGCTCCCGAAGCCCCGCGCTCCCGCCGGCGCCCCCACCAGGATCAGGTCACGCGCGTGTGACCCGCGGCCCTCGCGCCGACCTCGCAGCTCACCAGCATGAGACGCCCGCTTCCCCTGCGGGAACCCCACGGGTCACACGCCTGAGGCCCGCTTCCTCCGCGAGGCGCCGGCCGCTCGTTGCGGCGCTGCCGCTGGGCATACGTCTGAGGCCCGCTTCCCTTGGGGGATGCGGGCCTCTTCTTGCGGTCCTGACGGGATTTGCTGAGTCTGATTGCGGCTGCGCCGCGGGCGCGGCCGCTGGTGGGGTGGGGCGGCGGGCGGGGTCGGCGCTGGTCATACGTTTGAGGCCCGCTTCCCTTGGGGGATGCGGGCCTCTTCTTGCGGTCCTGACGGGATTTGAACCCGCGGCCTCCACCTTGACAGGGTGGCGAGCACTCCAAACTGCTCCACAGGACCAGGTTTCGCGGCACTTTGTCTGCGCTGTGCTGCGAGAAGGACTGTACAGGAGGGTGAGGGTGCTGGTCGAACTCACTCAGCGTGCCCGGTCTGTTACGGAGCCGCCGTGTCGATCGCCTTCACGATCCGCTTGTCGGAGACCGGGTACGCCGTGCCCAGCGCGTGCGCGAAGTAGCTGACCCGGAGCTCCTCCAGCATCCAGCGGATGTCCAGGACCTGTTGCGGCACCGGCCGGCCCCGGGGGAGCTGCTCCAGGAGCCAGGCGTACTCGTCCTGCATCTCGTGGACCTTCTCCATCCGGGTGGTGTCCCGCTGGACGTTGGCCGGCATCTGCTGGAGGCGGCGGTCCGCCGCGACCAGATAGCGCATCAGGTCGGGCAGCCGACGTATACCGGCCCAGGTCACGAAGCCGGGCTTCACGAGGGCGTCCAGCTGCTTGCGGACGTCCGTCAGGTTGGCCAGCAGCGCGGGGCTCCGTACCGCCTTCAGACGGCGTTCACAGGCCTGCCAGGCGGCGAGCACCTGCTGCACCTGCGTGACCGTCCGGACCGTCGTGTCGACGATCTCGGCGCGCACCTTGTCGTACAGCTTCCGGTACGACTCCTCGTCCCACGCCGGCCCGCCGAAGTCGGCGATCAGCTTGTCGGCCGCGGCCATGGCGCAGTCGTCGAACAGGGCCTGGACCGTGCCGTGCGGGTTCGCTGACAGGGCGAGCTTCTGGGCGTTCGTCAGCTTCTCCGAGGCGAACTTCGCCGGGTTCACCGGGATGTTGCGCAGGATCAGCCGCCGGGTGCCCTTCCACATCGCCTCGGCCTGTTCCTCCTCGGTGTCGAAGAGGCGTACGGAGACGGTGTCGCCGTCGTCCACGAGGGCCGGGTAGGCCTTCACCGGCTGTCCGGCCCTGCGGGTCTCGAAGACGCGGGTGAGCGTGCCGATCGTCCAGTCGGTGAGGCCCTTGCGTTCCAGGGACTCGCCGCCCTCCCGGGACGCGGTGGCGGCGGCCGCCTGGGAGAGGGCCTGCCGCGCCTTCGGCTTCAGCCGGAGCTTCAGCGCCTCCAGGTCCTTGTCCTCGGCCAGCTTCCGGCGCCGCTCGTCGACGATCCGGAACGTGATCTTCAGATGGTCCGGGACCTTCGCCCAGTCGAAGTCCTCGGCCTCGAAGGGGACGCCGACCATCCGCTTCAGCTCGCGGGCCATCGTGGTGGTCAGGGGCTCCTGGAGCGGCACCGCCGCGTCCAGGAAGCGCTTGGCGAAGTTCGGCGCCGGCACGTAGTTGCGGCGGATCGGCTTCGGCAGGCTCCGGATCAGCTCCGTGACCACGTCCTCGCGCAGGCCCGGGATCTGCCAGTCGAAGCCCTCGTCCGTGACCTGGTTGAGCACCTGGAGCGGGATGTGGACGGTCACGCCGTCCGCGTCCGCGCCCGGCTCGAACTGGTAGGTCACCCGGAACTTGAGCTGCCCCTGCCGCCAGGAGTCCGGGTAGTCGGCCTTGGTGACCGCCTCCGCCGACTCCCGGATCAGCATCTCCCGCTCGAAGTCCAGGTACTCCGGCTGCTCGTGCCGCTTGTGCTTCCACCAGGAGTCGAAGTGCGCGCCGGAGACGACGTGTTCGGGTACCCGTTGGTCGTAGAAGTCGAAGAGCGTGTCGTCGTCGACGACGATGTCCCGGCGCCGGGCGCGGTGTTCGAGCTCCTCGACCTCGCTCAGCAGCCTGCGGTTGTCGGCGAAGAACTTGTGGTGGGTACGCCAGTCACCCTCCACCAGGGCGTTGCGGATGAAAAGCTCGCGGCTGACCTCGGGGTCGATGCGGCCGTAGTTCACCTTGCGGTCGGCGACGATCGGCACGCCGTACAGCGTGACCTTCTCGAAGGCCATCACGGCCGCCTGGTCCTTCTCCCAGTGCGGTTCGCTGTACGTCCGCTTGAGGAGGTGCCCGGCGAGGGGTTCCACCCACTCCGGCTCGATCTTCGCGTTGACCCGGGCCCAGAGTCTGCTGGTCTCCACCAGCTCGGCCGACATCACGAACCGGGGCGTCTTCTTG
This sequence comes from Streptomyces arenae, assembly GCF_022343545.1. NCBI lineage: Bacteria > Bacillati > Actinomycetota > Actinomycetes > Kitasatosporales > Streptomycetaceae > Streptomyces > Streptomyces arenae. The sequence continues at coordinate 43,371 of NZ_JAKQYH010000018.1, read as the reverse complement.
AACAGCGCCGAGCCGGGGAAGATCGCGAACTTGGCGTTGCGTGCGCCCAGGTACTCGTTCTTCGCGCCGTCCTTCACGTCCTTCATCCCGATGTGGGAGAGGAGGCCGGCGAGGAGGGAGACGTGCACGCGGTCGCCGGGGGCGTCCTCCTCGTTGAGGTGGATGCCCATCTGCTTGGCGACCGTGCGCAGCTGCGTGTAGATGTCCTGCCATTCGCGGATGCGCAGGAAGTTCAGGTACTCCTGCTTGCACATCCGCCGGAAGGAGCTGGAGCCGCGCTCCTTCTGCTGCTCCCTGACGTACCGCCACAGGTTGAGGAAGGCGAGGAAGTCGCTGGTCTCGTCCCGGAAGCGGGCGTGCTGCTGGTCGGCCTGGGTCTGCTTGTCGGCCGGGCGTTCCCGCGGGTCCTGGATGGAGAGCGCGGCGGCGATGACCATGACCTCGCGGACACAGCCGTTCTTGTCGGCCTCCAGCACCATGCGCGCGAGCCGCGGGTCGACCGGCAGCTGGGCCAGCTTGCGGCCGCTGTCGGTGAGCCGCTTGCGGACGTCCTTCTCGTCGGGGTTCAGCGCGCCCAGCTCCTGGAGCAGCTGCACGCCGTCGCGGATGTTGCGGTGGTCCGGCGGGTCGATGAAGGGGAACTTCTCGATGTCGCCGAGGCCGGCCGCGGTCATCTGGAGGATGACGGAGGCGAGGTTCGTACGCAGGATCTCGGCGTCCGTGAACTCCGGCCGGCCGAGGAAGTCCTCCTCGTCGTACAGCCGGATGCAGATGCCGTCGGAGGTACGGCCGCAGCGGCCCTTGCGCTGGTTGGCGCTGGCCTGGCTGATCGGCTCGATGGGCAGCCGCTGGACCTTGGTGCGGTGGCTGTAGCGGCTGATCCGGGCGAAGCCGGGGTCGATGACGTACTTGATGCCGGGGACGGTGAGGGAGGTCTCGGCGACGTTGGTCGCCAGCACGATCCTGCGGCCGGTGTGCGGCTGGAAGACCCGGTGCTGCTCGGCGTGCGAGAGCCGGGCGTACAGGGGGAGGACCTCGGTGAACCGGTACTTCTTCTTTTCGAGGGCGTCGGCGGTGTCCCGGATCTCCCGCTCTCCGGAGAGGAAGACGAGGATGTCGCCCTTTCCCTCGCCCTGGAGTTCCTCCACGGCGTCGCAGATGGCGGTGATCTGGTCCCGGTCGGCGTCCTCGGAGTCCTCTTCGAGGAGCGGCCGGTAGCGCACCTCCACGGGATACGTCCGGCCGCTGACCTCGACGATCGGGGCGTCGCCGAAGTGCCGGGAGAAGCGCTCGGGGTCGATGGTGGCGGAGGTGATGACCACCTTCAGGTCCGGGCGCTTCGGCAGCAGCTGGGCCAGGTAGCCGAGCAGGAAGTCGATGTTCAGGGACCGCTCGTGGGCCTCGTCGATGATGATCGTGTCGTAGGCGCGCAGCTCGCGGTCGGTCTGGATCTCGGCGAGCAGGATGCCGTCCGTCATCAGCTTGATGAAGGTGGCGTCCGGGTTCACCTGGTCGGTGAAGCGGACCTTCCAGCCGACGGACTCCCCGAGGGGCGTGCGCAGTTCCTCGGCGACGCGCTCGGCGACCGTACGGGCCGCGATCCGGCGGGGCTGGGTGTGCCCGATCATGCCGCGCACCCCCCGCCCCAGCTCCAGACAGATCTTCGGGATCTGCGTGGTCTTGCCGGAACCGGTCTCACCGGCCACGATCACGACCTGGTGGTCGCGGATCGCGGCGGCGATCTCGTCCTTCTTCTGGCTGACCGGCAGCTGCTCGGGATACGACACGGCGGGCACGACGGCGCGGCGGCCGGCCATCCGTTCCTCGGCCCTGGCCACCTCTGCCTCGATCTCGGCGAGGACGGCGGCGCGGGCCTCCGGCTTACGGATCTTGCGCGCACCTTCCAGCCTGCGCCCGAGCCGGTGCGCGTCGCGCAGCGAAAGCTCGGTCAGGCGGGGGGCGAGAGTGCCGAGGGCGGAAGCGGGATGCGTAGACATACGCGGTCCAGGATCTCACCTCGGGGAAATCCGTGGCGAACGCTTTTGCCTCCGGCGGTTCAGCCGGGTTCGGTTGGGTTCGGCTGGGCTCAGCTGGGCTCCGCCGGGGTGCAGGTGCGGGGCGGGTCACTGACCGCGCTACGCGGGCGGGGCGGCCGTTTCGGCGGTGGTGGGAGCGGGGGTGGCGGCCGTGGTCGGGGTGGCGGCCGTGGTGGGGGTGGCAGGCGTGGTGGGCGTGGCGGAGGTGGTGGGCGTGGCGGGCGCGGGCGGGGTGGGGGCGGCTGCCGCGGCCACCGCCGAGGACGCGATCGACTTCGCCGTGTTCGATACGGCCTTGATCCCCAGGTAGGCCGTGGTCATGCTGCTCACCGCGGTGAACGCGGCGGTGAGCACGCCGATGACGACCGATGTGTCGCCGTCGAGCCGCCAGACGCCGAACAGCGCGATCCCGGCGATCGCGAGGTTGCTGATGACGACGGCGAGCAGCCCGTAGCGCGCACGGCTCTTCTCCAGCTCGACGTCCTGGCTGACTCTGTCCTGGTCCCCGCTCATCGTCCCCGCCCCTGGTCCGTCTGGTCCCTCTGATCCGTTGCGACGACGCCGAAGGTAGCGTCACGCGGTCCGGTGGCCAAGCGGCCGGGTGGTCAGCCGGCCGGGAAGACGTCGTAGTCGCCGCCGGACCGCAAAGGAACGCCATGATCCGCTCCAGTCCTGCTCAAAACGGGGTCGTCCGGCGGAGCGCTGTCAGGCTGCGCGTATGAGTGAGACGGTCTTTCGGTACACGGGCAGACAACGCCTGGTCATGTGGGGATGGGCGCTGCTGATGGCGGCATGGGCGGGGGCTGTCACGGTGGACGCCGGCCGGGACCTGGCCGACCACCGGATCGGTACGGCCGTACCCCTGTGGCTGGTGCTGGGGCTGGCGCCGACCGTGCTGTTCGTGGTGCTGGCCGGGATGTCGACGGGGGTCACGCGCATCGACGCCGAGGGTCTGCGCACGCGTGGGATGACGGGGAGGCGGCGGGTGGCCTGGTCGGACGTCGAGAGCGTCCATGACCTCCCGGGGCGGGGGCGCCGGGGCACGATCACGCAGATCGGCGTCACCAGGACTGACGGCACGTCCTTCCTGCTGCCCATCCCCTACACGTCCGGGGTCATCCTCGAAGACCCCGACTTCTACGACAAGCTCGAACTGATCCGCCGGGAGTGGCGGCGGGGTCGCAGCACATGAGAACAGCCCCTCCGGAATTCCGGAGGGGCTGTCTGTTGTGGCTGGGGCCGGGGTCGAACCGGCGACCTATCGCTTTTCAGGCGATCGCTCGTACCAACTGAGCTACCCAGCCACGAGGTTTCACGTGAAACCTCAGCGGTCCTGACGGGATTTGAACCCGCGGCCTCCACCTTGACAGGGTGGCGAGCACTCCAAACTGCTCCACAGGACCAAGCTTGTGTGTGCAACAGTGTCGCACACGATCTTGCGTGCCCCCAACGGGATTCGAACCCGTGCTACCGCCTTGAAAGGGCGGCGTCCTAGGCCGCTAGACGATGAGGGCTATCGGCCCGCCTGGGCGCTTCTCAGCGCGTCGGGGACGTGAGAAGCATATGGGATGGCGGGGAGGATCGCCAAAACGGTTTACGGCGACGAGAACGACGACGAGAACGGCGACGAGAACGACGGGGTGGAGGGCGGGACGGAGGACGGGGTGGAAGCCGGTCGGCTCCCGGTGGGGCCGCTGATCGGTCAGGTGGTGGGGAGGTGGCGGCTGACCTCGGCCGTCGTCTGGCCCAGGCCGCCCAGTTTGATCTCGTCCCAGGCCTGGAGGCGGTGGGTGCCCCGGTCGAGGTAGAGGATCGAGGCCTCCACGGGATCCGGGTACTTGCGCTCGACCGCGCGCAGCCCGCTGCCGCCGGTGGAGCCCTCCACGCGCAGCCGGGTGCCGTGCGGCAGCAGCTCCGTCTGCTCGTGGTGCAGGTGGCCCGCCAGGACCAGGGGAACCTCGCCGTCCGTCATCCGGGCCGCCGTCGGCTCGTGCGCGATCGCCACGTCCACCGGGGTGCCGGCCGCCCGCTGCTCCCGCAGGGCGGTGGCGAGGCGGTCGCCGGCCTGCTCCTCGGCCGCGTCCCCGCCCGGCACCGTGGAGCGGTCGGGGGTGAACTGGGGATCGCCGATACCGGCGAACCGCAGCCCGGCGACCGTCTCGGCCCGGCCGTCGTCCAGGACGTGCACGTTCTTCATCCGGGCCAGGTACCGCTGGGTGACCGCGGAGTCGTGGTTCCCGCGCACCCAGACATAGGGCACGCCGAGGTCCTCGACCGGGTCCAGGAAACCGTTCTCGGCGGCCGTGCCGTGGTCCATGGTGTCGCCGGAGTCGACGATCACGTTCACCTTGTACTGCCGCACCAGCGAGGCGATGATCTTCCAGCTCGCCGGGTTGAGATGGATGTCTGAGACGTGCAGGACACGCAGGGTGGCCGGGTCCGGGGAGTAGGCGGGGAGCGTGGACGTGACGTCGTACAGCTTGGTCACGTTCGTCACCAGGCGGGCCAGCTCCTTCTGGTAGGTGTCGAAGTCGGTGACGATGCTGCGCGCGTTGCCGACCACGGCCGGGGCGGAGGAGAGCAGGCCGGAGAACCTCGGTTCCAGGACCGAGTCGGGGTTCCAGGTGGCGTACGCGGTCGCGCCGGACGTGGCGAGCAGACCGAGGGCGAGGCCGCCGGCGGCCAGGGCGCGGCGGGGCCGGCGGTAGACCGCCAGGCCGAGGGCGGTGGCGCCGGCGACGACCGCCACGCAGGAGCGTTCGGCGAGGTCGAGGGTGCCGTGCTCGACGTCGTGGGCGACCTCGTCCTGGAGGCCGGCGAGACGCTCGGGGTGGTCGACGAGGGCCTGGGAGCGGACCGGGTCCAGCTGGTCGACGTTGACGTCGAGACGGACCGGTCCGTTGTGGGTGTCCAGGTAGAGGGCGCCCAGCGGGGAGACGTTGATCTTCGTGCCCCCGCTGAGGGACGGGCGCAGGGTCATCGTGGTGTCCATCGGGCCGACCTGGGCGCGGACGTTCCCGACGATCAGGAGGCCCAGCCACGCGCCGAGGAGGACGACGGCCGTCAGGCCGAGGACGCGGCTCCAGGCGGGCGGTTCGTGTGCGTGCGGGTCGAGTTCCAGGACGGGCGGACGGGCTTGGGCTCGGGTTCGGGCGCGGGCCATTGGGGCCGTATGCCCCGGCTCGGGAGCTGATATGCGACGGTTCGCTCCCTGCCTGCCCGCGGGGTGCGGATCAGCCCCAGCCGAGTTCGTGGAGGCGGTCGTCGTTGATGCCGAAGTGGTGGGCGATCTCGTGGATCACGGTCACGGAGACCTCGTGCACCACGTCCTCGGGGGTCTCGCAGTGGCGCAGCGTCGGGCCCATGTAGATGGAGACACGGTCCGGGAGCACACCGGCGTACCACTCGCCGCGGTCGGTGAGCGGGGTTCCCTCGTACAGGCCCAGCAGGTCGGGGTCGTCGGCGGGGGGCTCGTCCTCGACGAACACGGCCACGTTGTCCATCACCCGGGTCAGCTCCGGGGGGATCCGGTCCAGGGCCTGGCTGACGAGTTCCTCGAACGATTCGCGTGTCATCTCCAGCACAGGGCCATTGTCAGGGACCGGGCGCACGGGTGGAGGGGTGTGGGGGCGCCGGCTTCGGGAGCGCGGGTGCCGCGGGCGGTGCGGGCCGGGTGGCGGGGCGATGCTTCGGTCGTTTGTCCCCGGCGCGCGGTCAGCGTGTCCTCTTGCGGGCGGCGGGAGTTGGGCAGGTCGACTTCTTACTTCCCCCCGGAGGTGGCCGCCGTGCGCCCCTTGAACGTACCCGTCCGTCTGGCCGTCACGGTGATGGCCGTCGCGGCCGCCGCCGGCTGTGTGAACGTGGGCGACGACGCGGGGAAGGCCAAGCCGTCGCACTCGGCGGGGCGCCGGGGCGGTGACGGGGCCGGCGCCGGCCCCGGGGTGTCGGGTGAGGGCGGCGCGGGGTACGGCGGTGCGGTGGCCGACGGCAAGCGGGGGCATGCGGGGAAGCCGAAGCCGGGGGAGTCGGCGTCGGCGTCCGCGCGGTCGGTGCGGGGCGGCGGCAGCGCGGGGCCGGACGCGCCGGTGCAGCCGGGGCAGAGCGCGCCGCCGGGGGTGCCGGCCGGGCCGCCGACGGGCGCACCGGCGTCCCCCACGCCGCCGGCGGACACCCCCACGCCGCCACCGGCTTCGCCCCCGCCGCCGCCCCCGGCGACGGACCCGCCGTCGGCCGAGCCGTCCTCGTCGGCACACGAGGAAACCGGCCCCCAACTGACCCAACGAGAACCAGCCCCAGCAGCAGGCACCCCGGCATAGAACACCCCCAGGGCCCCCAGGGCCCCCAGCCGCCCCGGCAACACCACCCCAAGCCACCGTCCACCGCCCGCCCCCGGCGATACCGCCTCCGCTCCCATCTACCGGCCGACCCTCGCCGATACCGCCGGGACCTCACCGCCCGGCCACCGACCGCCGGCGGCACCGCCACCACCTCACGGTCCGCCGACCCCGCCAACACCACCCCCACCCCACCGGACCGGTCGGCGGCCGACCCGGGCGTTTGTGTACCGGTGTGTGGGGAGCGGGAAGAAGTCGGTGGGGGTGGGTGTTGGTGGAGGGGTAAGCAAGCGCGTCTGGTCTGTGTGGCTGTCCGGGTGTCGCGGCGGGGCACGGGTGCGTGCGTCGGCGCGGTGGTCCGGGAGCCGCGGGGCCGAGGCGAACCGTTCGCTCCGCTGCCCGGCCGTACCGCTGTGAGCTGCGAGATTGGGGCTCGGTTTGCCTTGGGGGGTGGTGGGTGCGTATGGTGGTAGATCGTTTGATCCCATTTGCCCGGCGCCACCGCAGAGCGCGCCGTGTGGCGCGTACTCTCCCTTGCCGTGGCGGACCGCATTGAGGCGGTCGTGAGCGAATCACGGAGTTGACGGGCGCGTGCCGAAGAGACTCCGGAAGGTTTCGCATTCGCATGTCCGTGTCCAGTACTGATCAGTTCGTCGTGTCCGAGAACGAGTTCGAGAACGAGCTCGAGAACGACGACCTGGCGACCGAGGCCTCCGAAGAGGCCGCTGACACCACCGACACCACCCCCCAGACCACCTTCGCCGACCTCGGTCTCCCCGAGGGCGTCGTGCGCAAGCTCGCGCAGAACGGCGTGACCACCCCCTTCCCGATCCAGGCCGCGACCATCCCGGACGCCCTGGTCGGCAAGGACATCCTCGGCCGCGGCCGCACCGGCTCCGGCAAGACCCTCTCCTTCGGTCTGCCCACCCTGGCCACGCTGGCCGGCGGCCGCACCGAGAAGAAGCGGCCGCGTGCCGTGATCCTGACCCCCACGCGCGAGCTGGCGATGCAGGTCGCCGACGCGCTCCAGCCCTACGGCGACGTCCTCGGCCTGAAGATGAAGGTCGTCTGCGGCGGTACGTCCATGGGCAACCAGATCTACGCCCTGGAGCGCGGCGTCGACATCCTCGTCGCCACCCCGGGCCGCCTGCGCGACATCATCAACCGCGGCGCCTGCTCCCTCGAGGACGTGCAGATCGCCGTCCTCGACGAGGCCGACCAGATGTCCGACCTGGGCTTCCTGCCCGAGGTCACCGAGCTGCTCGACCAGGTCCCGGCCGGCGGCCAGCGCATGCTCTTCTCCGCCACCATGGAGAACGAGATCTCCACGCTGGTCAAGCGCTACCTGGTCGACCCGGTCTCGCACGAGGTCGACGCCGCCCAGGGCGCGGTCACGACCATGTCCCACCACATCCTCATCGTGAAGCCCAAGGACAAGGCGCCGGTCACCGCCGCGATCGCCTCTCGCAAGGGCCGCACGATCATCTTCGTCCGCACCCAGCTGGGCGCCGACCGCGTCGCCGAGCAGCTGCGCGACTCCGGCGTGAAGGCCGACGCGCTGCACGGCGGCATGACCCAGGGCGCCCGGACCCGGACCCTCGCCGACTTCAAGGACGGTTACGTCAACGTCCTCGTCGCCACCGACGTCGCCGCGCGCGGCATCCACGTCGACGGCATCGACCTGGTCCTGAACGTGGACCCGGCCGGCGACCACAAGGACTACCTGCACCGGGCCGGCCGTACCGCCCGCGCGGGCCGCACCGGCACGGTCGTCTCCCTCTCCCTGCCGCACCAGCGGCGCCAGATCTTCCGGCTGATGGAGGACGCGGGCGTCGACGCCGGGCGTCACATCATCAACTCCGGTACGGCCTTCGACCCCGAGGTCGCCGAGATCACCGGCGCCCGTTCGATGACCGAGGTGCAGGCCGAGTCCGCGGGCAACGCGGCGCAGCAGGCCGAGCGCGAGGTCACCCAGCTCACCAAGGAGCTGGAGCGGGCGCAGCGCCGGGCCGCGGAACTGCGCGAGGAGGCCGACCGCCTCGTCGCCCGTGCCGCCCGCGAGCGCGGTGACGACCCGGAGACGGCGGTCGCCGAGGCGCAGGCCGAGGCCGTGGTCGAGGAGGCCGTGACGGAGGCGCAGCCGGAGGTTCCGGCGGCGCGCGACAACCGCGAGCGCGGTTTCGACCGTCGTGACGACCGTGGTGGCCGTTCCTTCGAGCGTCGTGACGACCGCCGTGACGACCGCGGTGGCCGTTCCTTCGAGCGTCGTGACGACCGGGGTGGCCGCCCCTTCGAGCGCCGCGAAAACCGCGACCGCGGTTTCGAGCGTCGGGACGACCGTCGTGACGACCGTGGTGGCCGTTCCTTCGACCGGGACCGCGACCGCACCGACCGTCCGTTCAACCGCGACCGCCGTGACGACCGTGGCGGCCGTTCCTTCGAGCGTCGTGACGACCGCCGTGACGACCGCGGTGGCCGCTCCTTCGAGCGCCGTGACGACCGTGGCGGCGACCGAGGTGGCCGTTCCTTCGACCGGGACCGTGACGACCGAGGTGGCCGTTCCTTCGAGCGCCGTGACGACCGTGGCGGCTTCCGCCGTGACGAGCGCGGTGGCCACCGTGGCAGCGACCGTCCGTTCAACCGCGACCGCCGTGACGACCGTCCGGGCTTCCGCAGCGGTGGTCACGACCGCCCCGGTCACGACCGTCCGGGCCACGACCGTCCGTTCGGCCGCCGTGACGACCACCGTGGTTCGTCCTCCGGCTCCTTCGGGCGCCGCGACGACAAGCCGCGCTGGAAGCGCAACGGCTGACGTTCCGTGACACCCGCCTGAGCGCCGCGTCCCGCACCGGGACGCGGCGCTCAGCCGTTTCCCGGAGATCGTCCGGCCGACGGCTGTTTCGTGCCCGTTCCAGGTTCTTTTCGGCCATGCTGTGACGCATGTCACGACCTCGCCGGGGGAATCGCTGGGGGCATGACAGAAGACGCGATAGGCACGTCGCCTTCCGGCGGCCTCTCCGACGAGGAGCGGCTGGCCCAGCTCGGTTACACCCAGGTTCTGGCCCGTCGTATGTCGGCGTTCTCGAACTACGCGGTCTCGTTCACGATCATCTCCGTCCTGTCCGGCTGTCTCACCCTCTACCTGTTCGGCATGATCACCGGCGGTCCCGCGGTGATCACCTGGGGCTGGGTGGCCGTGGGCCTGATGACCCTGTTCGTGGGCCTCTCGATGGCCGAGATCTGTTCCGCCTACCCCACCTCCGCGGGCCTCTACTTCTGGGCCCACCGGCTGGCCCCGCCCCGCTCGGCCGCGGCCTGGGCGTGGTTCACGGGCTGGTTCAACGTGCTGGGCCAGGTGGCGGTGACCGCGGGCATCGACTTCGGCGCCGCGTCCTTCCTGGGCGCGTACCTGAACCTGCAGTTCGACTTCGAGGTGACTCCGGGCCGTACGATCCTGCTCTTCGCGGCGATCCTGGTTCTGCACGGCCTCCTCAACACCTTCGGCGTCCGCATCGTCGCGTTCCTGAACAGCGTGAGCGTGTGGTGGCACGTGCTCGGCGTCCTGGTGATCGTCGGCGCGCTGACCTTCGTACCCGACCACCACCAGTCCGCGTCCTTCGTCTTCACGAAGTTCGTGAACGAGACCGGCTGGAGCAGCGGCCCGTACGTCGTCCTGCTGGGGCTGCTGATGGCCCAGTACACGTTCACGGGGTACGACGCCTCGGCGCACATGACGGAGGAGACCCACGACGCGTCGACGGCGGGTCCGAAGGGCATCGTCCGCTCCATCTGGACGTCCTGGATCGCCGGCTTCGTCCTCCTCCTCGGCTTCACGTTCGCGATCCAGTCGTACGGCTCGGAGCTGAAGTCCCCGACCGGCGCGCCCCCGGCGCAGATCCTCCTGGACGCGCTCGGCGCGACGACCGGCAAGCTCCTCCTCCTGGTGGTGATCGGCGCCCAGCTCTTCTGCGGGATGGCGTCGGTGACGGCCAACAGCCGCATGATCTACGCCTTCTCGCGCGACGGCGCGCTGCCCTTCTCCCGTGTCTGGCACACGGTCAGCCCGCGCACCCGCACTCCCGTCGCGGCGGTCTGGCTCGCGGCCCTGTCTGCGCTCGCCCTGGGCCTGCCCTACTTGATCAACTACACGGCCTACGCCGCCGTGACGTCGATCGCGGTGATCGGCCTGTACGTGGCGTACGTGATCCCGACGCTGCTGCGGGTGCGCAAGGGGGACGAGTTCCAGCGCGGCCCGTGGCACCTGGGCCGCTGGTCACGCGTGATCGGGGTCGTCTCGGTGACCTGGGTCGCTGTCATCACGGTCCTCTTCATGCTCCCGCAGGTCTCTCCGGTCACCTGGGAGACCTTCAACTACGCCCCGGTCGCCGTCCTCGCGGTCCTCGGCTTCGCCGCGGTCTGGTGGCAGGCCTCGGCCCGCCACTGGTTCCTGAACCCGGACAGAGCACGCCACGAGAGCACCGCCAAACTGGTCGATCTCTGACGCTCCGGCCCACTTCTGCCACCCGACGCGGCCGTGACCCCGATACCCGATCGGCGACACGGCTCCGTCCGGCTATGCTCGGGGAGGCAACATCGCCTGGGCCGTTAGCTCAATTGGCAGAGCAGTGGACTTTTAATCCATTGGTTGTGGGTTCGAGTCCCACACGGCCTACAGGTTGCGGGCGGGGGATCCAACCCCCTGACCTGCCGTACGGCGCCCGATCCGACTCCGGTCGGCTCGGGCGCCGCCGCGTTCTCGGGCGGCTCCGGCGGAGCACGCGGAGAGCAAGGGGTTGCTAAAGGTTCGTCCGGTGGCGGAATGACCGCGTGAGCCGCGGATACGACGTGACGCGTCCGTGCCCCATCTCCGTGCCCCGTGTCCGTGCCCAACATCTGTGTCCGACCTTCGTGTCGGGGTCCGCAGCCGGGAGGGTCTTTGACAGCGTCAGGGCGGCGTCCCGCGCGGTCCTCGCGGAACAAGGCGCGGAACACGGCGCGGAACACGGCGGGGACCGCGGTCTTCCTCGTGCTGATGGTCGACTCCGTCGTCACCGGGCTGTTCGTCCCGTTGTCCCTGCTGTACCTGTCGGCGAGTTCGGACGCCTCGCTGGTCCGGGTCGGGACCCTGCTGAGCCTGGCCGGCCTGCTCTCGCTGCCGCTGCCGCTGTGGATCGGCCCCCTCGTCGACCGGCACGGGCCCCGGCCGACCGTGCTGGCCGCGCAGTTGCTCCAGGCGGCCGGTTTCCTCGGATACCTCGTGGTCCGCGACGACGTCGGGATCCTCGTGGCCGCGACCATCGCCTCACTGGGGCAACGGGCCTTCTGGTCCTCGGCGTTCACCCTGGTCAGCAATGTGTCCGACGGCGACCCCGGCGGGCACTCCCGCGAGCGGTGGTTCGGCATCGCCGGCTCGTTGCGTGCGGCGGGCTACGGCGTCGGCGCCGTCGCCGCGGGCGTCGCCCTGTCGGTGAAGTCCGGTCCGGTGTACCGCGGGGCGATCGGCACGTGTGCCGTGCTGCTGCTGATGGCCGCCCTGCTGCTGGTGCGTGGGGTGCCGCGGAGCGCGACGCTGCCGGCCCTCACGGGCCACGCCGAGCCGGGTGCCCCGGCCGCGCGCGGCCGCGGATACCGGGAGCTGTGGGCCGACCGCCCCTACCTGGGGCTGGTGGCGCTGAACACGGCGTTCGCGCTGTGCAACGTCATGCTCAGCATCGCCTTCCCGCCGTTCGTCGAACGCCGGCTGCCCGAGGTGACCTGGGCGGTCGGACCGCTGCTGGCGATGAACACGGTGGTCCAGGCGGTGCTGCAGACGACGGTGGTCCGGCTGATCCGGCCGCTGCCCCGGCACCGGTCACTGTGCCTGGCCGGGGTGCTCTGGGCCGCGTGGGCGGGCCTGACGGCGGGTCCGCTGTGGCTGCCCCGGGGCCTGTGGGTCCCCTGCCTGACGGTGGCCGTGCTCTGCTACTCGGCGGCTCAGCTCGTGCACTCGCCCGTGTCCAACGCCCTGTCCGCCGACGCCGCGCCCGCCGGGATCCGCGGCCGCTACATCGCCGTCTTCCAGTACTCCTTCGCCGTCGCAACGGTCGTGGCCCCGCTGCTGTTCTCACTGCTGCTCGACGTGTCGGGCGTCGCCCCCTGGGTCACCCTCGCCGCACTGGCCCTGGTGACGGTCCCGGGCGCCCTGGCCCTGGCCCCGCGCCTGCCCCCGTCCGCGCTCATGACAGCCGGAGCCGACGGGCCGTCGAACCCCGCGGCGTCCCCCCACCGCAGGACGGAACGACGCTGACCCGGGCGCTCAGCCCACCCGCACCGCGGTGGGTTCCGGGTACGAGCACCGGTGCGGTCCGCGGCCGGGCCGGGGCCGGTGTCCTCCCAACCGGCGGGCGACGATTGGGGCATTCGTGGTGTCCGGGGGTGAGTGCCGCCCTACACTCACGGCTGCGGATCGTTGCAGGGGGTTATGGGGGAACACAATGCGTGCCACGATCACCGGTCCCGATCACGAGGACGGGCATCTGATCGTCAGCGAACTCCACGACTGGCTCGTCGGGGACGCCGAGTTGCGCCGGTCGGCGCGGATACACCGGGTCACTCGCGAGTCGGCCGGGACGATGGGGGCGCTGGACGTCATCGAGGTGGTGCTCGGCCAGGGCATCGCCGCCGCCAACCTGGCGCTGGCGTACGCGTCCTGGCGCTCGACCCGCCCGGTGCCGCCCCGTGTGCGTGTGACCCTGCCGGGCGGGACGCTGACCTTGACGGACGACAGCCCGGAGGCGTTGGAGCGGATCCTGGCGGCTCTCCGGGAACCGCCACCGGGAGCGCCCGCCGGAACCACGGGTGCGCGGGACGCCGACAGCGCCCGGGCGGAGGCGGGCGGCGATGGCGCAGCCTGAGCCCTCGGCCTCCCGGGCGGTCATCGTCGGCGTCCAGGGCTACCAGCACCTGGACCCGCTTCCCGCCGTCGCCAACAACGTCCGGCGCATGGCGGAACTCCTGCGCGACCCGGACCTGTGGGGGCTGCCGGAAGAGAACTGCACGGTCCTGCTGGACCCGACGTCCGACCGCGAGGTCCTCGAAGCGGTGCACGAGGCGGCCTCGCAGGCACAGGACGGGTTCCTGCTGTACTTCGCGGGACACGGACTGCCCGAGCAGCCCGACGGACTCCAACTGGCACTGCCGGACACCAGCAGCGAGCACCTGTTCCGGGCCCTGTCGTACGACCGGGTCCGGTCGGTCATCCTCCGGTACTGCACGGCGCTGCACAAAGTGGTCATCCTCGACACCTGCTTCAGCGGGCGGGCCCTCAAGGGCGTGATGGGTCCGGACGTGGGCGTCGCCGACTTCGCCGAGGTGGACGGCACGTTCCTGATGACCTCCTCGGCGGAGAACCGGACCTCGATGGCACCGGTCGGCGCCGAGTTCACGCTGTTCACCGGGGAACTCGTCAGGGTGCTTGACCAGGGGCATCCCGATACCGGCGACCTCCTGGACATGGACACGATCTACCGCTCGGTGGACCGCGCCCTGCGGGCGGGCGGCGGTCCCGTTCCGCAGCAGCGCGCCCGTAACGCGGGTGCCCGCATCACCTTCGTCCGCAACCGGGCCCACCTCGGCGAGCGCCGCGGCCCCCGGATCCCGGCGCCGCGCGACACCGTCGTACCGGCCGGCTACGAGGCACTGCTGGACGAGACCGTGCCGGGGCTGATCGAGCGGCTGGCGGGGCTGACGAAGTCGGGGCGCGGTGCCGAGGCGGACGCCGTTCTCACCGCCGTGGCCACCCGCTGGCCCGAGCAGGAGGCGGCCGCGCTCCTCGGCGAGCTGCGCTCGGCCGGACTCGGCCGGGAGACGAAGCTCGCGTGCGAGGCAGTCGCCGCGCGGCCCGCCGCGCAGGTCACGGAGTGCCTGCACGTCCTCGAACAGATCGGTGAAGGCCACGTGGCCGACATGATGTTCGAGGCGCTGGCGCGCACCGGTCCCACGGCGGTCGCGGCGGCCGCCCGCAGCCTGCGCGACCTGGGCCTGACGGTCACGGAGCGACTGGTGCGGCCCGCCCTCGCCATGGGCGGTCCCGACGGCTCGGCCGACCTGGTGGTCGCCCTCCACCAGCAGGGACTCGGCGACGAGGCCATGGCCGGCCTGCGCATGCTGGTGGCCCGCGAACCCGACCCGGAGTACGTGCGCGTCGCCGATGCCCTGCTGGAACGGGACTCGGCCGAGTCCGCGTACGCGCTGTACCTGGCGCTGCCCGCGGCGCTCGCCGCCTCCCGGTCGAGGGAGGAGACCGCCCGGCTGCTGCTCTCCATGAAGGAGCAGGGTGCACAGCCGCAGGCGGAGGAGCTCCTCCGCGCCCTGCTCGCCGCCGAGCCGGAGGAGCGGGTCGGCTGGGCACTCGCCCTGCACACGGTGGGCCTCGCCTGGGGCGACGAAGCGGCCCGCGACCTGCTGCGCCGGGCCTCCGCCGAGAAAGTGCTGCGGATCATGGAGAAGATCCGCAGGACCCGCCCCGACGCCCTCGTCACGGTGGTGCGGTGGGCGACCTCGGGCCCCCGCGGGGCCGCCGACACCGTGGCCTTCATGACGGCGCTGCGCCGGTTCGGCCGGCCCCTGGACGCCATGCGGCTGCTCACCGACGTGGCCGACTCCGGACCCGAGCAGGCCGCCGCCCTCATCGCGGCCCTGCGCGACCTCGGGCACGAGGCGGTGGACAGACTCCTGGAACGCGCTGCCGGCCGCCCCGCCGCACAGCGCGTCGTCCTGGTCACGGCGATGCGTGCGCACGGTGCCCGGGACGACGCCGACCGGATGCTCGCCGACCTCCTGAACAGCGCGGACGAGGAACTGCTCGGGGCGCTGCCCGCCCTCGCCGCCGAAGTCGACGTCGAGACGCTCCACGCGCACATCGCGGGCTCCGCCGGAGGCGAGGACGTGGCGCCCGTTGTCCGGCGCTACTTGCGCGACGAACGGTTCGCGGACGTGGACCGCCTCCTCGACCTGCTCGCCGAGCGTTCCGAACCGCTCCTGGAGGAGATCCTCGCGGAACTCCCCGTCCTCTGTTCGCCCGACGAGTGCCGGCACCTCGCGGCCTCGATGACCCGCCTCGGCCTCCGGGCGGTCGTGCGTGTCACCGCGTGGGCGGCCACGGAGCCGGGGGCGAGCGACAGCGACGGGAGCCCGCTGAGCGGCGTCGTCGCCGAGGGCCTGATCCGGCTGCCGCGCTCCGTGCTGCTGCCCTTGATCGCGGAACTCCGGCGCCTCTATCCGGAGGACGGCGGCCGCGCAGCCGTGTGGGCGCTGGGTGAAGCACTGGCCGGGCGGGACGACGCGCCCCGGGCGCTCCTGGAACTCTGGCAGAGCGAACGTCCTGTCGCCTGGCTCCCGCTTGACCTCCGGACCCTGATGGAAGTCGCCCCGGCGGACCGGGTGGTGGCGGTCTACCGGGTCATGGCGGAGTCCGGGGTGCCCCAGGACGAGTCGGTGCTCGCCGGGCTCGGCCTGCGGGCCGATCTGCCGGCCGTGCTCACCAGGCTGCGCAGGGCGGGGCTGCCGCGGGGGGACGCGGTGCGGGTGCTGCGCTCGTCGGCGCGGCGCCATACCGAGGTGCACGATCCGGCGGTCGCGCGCGTTCTCGAGGAAGGACTGGCGAGACCCTTCGACGCCGCGGACGTGGACCGGGCCAGGAGGGTGCTGTGGCAGGCGGCTCGGGCCCTCCAGCCGTACCAGCTGGCGGAGTTGCTCGGCGCCCTGTACCTCCAGGAGAAGGAGGCCGATGTCGCCTGGGTCGTCACCTCGGCCGTGGAGCGTGTCCCGCTGGAGGACTGGCTGCCCGATGTGCTCGCCGAGCTGGGCGGCGCGCGTCTCGACGAGGTGGCCCGCTTGTTGATCCAGGCGGTGGTCCGCCGCTCGAAGGCCTGGGAGGTGCGGGGCACGGCGGCCATCCTGCGCGAGGACGGCATGGACGAGTACGCGGACCAGCTGGACGACGCGAGCCGGGGTAAGCGGATGACGCGTTGGCTGCGCATGTGACCCTCGCCGGCCCGGGCGCCGCGATCCCCGGCGGACCGGTCAGCCCGCGTTGAGTTCCGTCAGTTCGGCCAGCGGGAGCGTGTGCTGGGTGTGCAGGACCTTGGCGCGCAGGTAGCGGACGTTGTGGGCGGTGCTGAAGACGCCGGTCGGGACGCGGTCGCGGACCGTGATGCCCAGGCCGCGCAACTGCTCGGCCTTGTCGGGGTTGTTGGAGAGCAGATCCAGCTCGTCGTGGCCGAGGGCCTGGAGCATCTGGGCGGCGGCGGTGTAGTCGCGGGCGTCCTCGGGCAGCCCGAGGGCGGCGTTCGCCTCGTAGGTGTCGAGGCCCTGGTCCTGGAGGGCGTACGCGTCGAGCTTGTTGTAGAGGCCGATGCCGCGGCCCTCCTGGCGCAGGTAGAGCAGGATGCCGCCGCGGTCGGCGATGCGCTCGACGGCCTCGCGCAGCTGGGGTCCGCAGTCGCAGCGGGCCGAGCCGAAGACGTCCCCGGTCAGGCACTCGGAGTGCAGGCGGACCAGCGGGAGGGTACCGGGGGCCGGGTCGCCGAGGATGACGGCGACGTGCTCCTGGCCGTCGGTCAGACCGTGGAAGGTGACGAGTTCGGAGTTGACGCTGTAACCGTCGGCGAAGCGCAGCGGGACCCGGACGCGGGCGCGCTGGGTGGCGGCGGGGAAGTCGGTCATCGGGGTCTCCTGTGTCCGGGTGCGGGACTGCTGTCCCGGTGTGGGACGTCGTGCCTGCTTCAGATTTGAAACAGATCCACGGCTGGAACCATACCCCGTGTTTTAAATTTGAAGCAACAGGTTTACGTGAGGTCGGAGAAATGCGTGAGGTCGGAGAAACCGGGGTTCACGAACCGGAACAGGGTGACGACCGCCGTCGCCACGGCACCTCGTCCGCCGTCGGCCGCGGGGTCGACGCGTCGCCCTCCAGCGCCCGCGCGATCACGGAGCTGATCTCCTCCAACTGCCCCACCTGGTCCTCGGAGAGCCGGTCGAACACCGCCGCCCGTACCGTCTCCACATGGCCCGGCGCGGTGCGCTCCAGCACCGCCATGCCCTCGTCCGTCAGGATCGCGAAGCTGCTCCGCTTGTCCCACTGGCAGTCCTCGCGCCGGATCAGCCCGTCCTTCTCCAGCCGGGTGACGGCGTACGTCAGCCGGCTCCGGGTGATCTTCGCCCTCGCCGCGAGGTCGGTCATCCGCAGCTTGCGCTCGGGTTCCTCGGAGAGGTTGGCCAGGATGCCGTAGTAGAGATGCGGCATGCCGGCGTCCTGCTGGAGCTGGCGGTCGATCGCGTCCTCCAGGAGGTTCGTCGCCGCCATGAACGCGCGCCAGGCGCGCTGCTCCTTCGGGGTGAGCCAGCGAGTCGTCATAAGGCCAGTGTAGGTTTGTTTCAAACTTTAACCAAGCTTCCGGTTCACACCCCGCCCGCCGCCGGAAGTGTTCACACCCCGCCCGCCGCCGAGAGTGAGCGCGTCCGATGCCGTACCCCCACGTCCTGCTGTCCGCCGCCGTCTCCCTCGACGGCTACCTCGACGACACCGGTCCCGAGCGGTTGCTGCTCTCCTCCCCGGCCGACTTCGACCGCGTCGACGAGGTGCGGTCCACCGCCGACGCGGTCCTGGTCGGCGCCGGCACGATCCGCGCGGACAACCCCCGCCTCCTGGTGTACTCCGAGGAGCGCCGCGCCGCCCGGCTCGCCGCCGGCCGGCCCGAGTACCCGCTCAAGGTCACGGTCACCGCGACCGGCGACCTCGACCCGGACGCGCGGTTCTGGCACACGGGCGGCGAGAAGATCCTCTACACGACGGATGCGGGCGCCGAGCGGGCGCTGGCGCTGGGCATCGCCGCCGACGTCGTCCCGCTGGGCCCCGACCTCGACTGGCCCGCGCTGCTGACCCACCTCCACGAGGTGCGGGGCGTGGACCGCCTGATGGTGGAGGGTGGTGGCACCGTGCACACCCAGCTGCTCCAGCAGGGCCTCGCCGACGAGCTCCAGCTGGTCCTCGCCCCTGTCCTGGTCGGCGACCCGAAGGCGCCGCGTCTGTTCGGCCCCGGCGGCTACCAGGGCGGCCGCCTGCGCCTGCTGGAGACCCGCCGGATCGAGGACGTCGTCCTGGCCCGCTACGAGCCCACCGCGCCCGGCGTGGGCGGCTCGGCGTCCGCCGCCGACCGGCACTGGCTGCGGCTCGCCTGCGAGCTGGCGGCCGAGTGCCCGCCCTCGCGGACCGCGTTCAGCGTCGGCGCGGTGGTGGTCGCCGCCGATGGCACGGAGCTGGCCCGCGGCCACTCCCGGGAGGCCGGTGACCCGGCGGCCCACGCGGAGGAGGCGGCGCTGGCCAAGATCTCCCCGGCCGACCCCCGGCTGTCCACGGCCACGGTCTACACCAGCCTGGAACCCTGCACCCACCGCGCCTCCCGCCCGCACCCGTGCGCCGAGCTGATCCTCGCGGCGGGGGTACGCCGGGTGGTCACGGCCTGGCGCGAACCCGACACGTTCGTACGGGCGGCCGACGGGACGGGGATGCTGCGGGAGCAGGGGGTGGCGGTGCTGGTGCTGGGGCAGTACGAGGCCCTGGCCAAGGCGCCCAACGCCCACCTGGAGACGCCTCCCGCCTAGCGCTCGGCCACCGGCCGCGGCCCCCTCCCGTAACTGATGTGACTCGCACTCTTCCGATGACGTATGCTGGTGTCACCGACGCGGGGTGGAGCAGCTCGGTAGCTCGCTGGGCTCATAACCCAGAGGTCGCAGGTTCAAATCCTGTCCCCGCTACTGAAACCCAGGGCCGGAATCCGATGATGGATTCCGGCCCTGGGTCTTTTTGTACGCGCCCTCAGGCGTCGTCAGGCGTCGTCACGCAGGGTGCGCGGACGACGCCCCTCCGCATCACATCTGAGTCACCATCAAAACGCGTGTGACACCTGATCCGATCGGAGAGTGCGGTCGACTCGACCGTTTTCGACCGGTCATGGCAGGTAAGTCCATGCTGTGGAAGCTTAATGATCAAGGCGAATGGCTTGGAATCTGACAGCCGGGTCTATTAACGTTCGATAACGCAGCGCGGTCGTCCCAGCCGTCACCCGAGTCGGCTCCGTGCGCACGCGCCGAATCCCGTCAAGGGAACCGGGGAACCACCACCTTGGGGTGAATCGCACGGCTGCCGCCGAGTACGAATCGGCCGGTATACGCGCGTAGGAGACCTTCCCGCTCCGAACCCGTCAGCTAACCCGGTAGGCGGCGGAAGGAAAGGAGTGCGCCCGCGTGGCGTCCAACCCGTCTGCCCCCACAGCCCCGTTCGCACCCGGCCGGCGTCAGCCCGACACCTTCGGCTACGGCAGCTACCGCAGCGACGAGGGCCCCTGGGAGGAGTGGAACCCCACCGAGGAGTCCCTCGCCCCCGAACGAGGCCGGCACCGGGTCGCCAAGCAGCGCGGCGGCGGGCTCGCCCGCAGCTCCACGGTCCTCGGCGTCGGCGTGATCGCCGCCGTCGGCGCGGGCGGCATGGCCAGCGCCAACACCGGCCACCGGCCGGTCTCCATCTCCCTGCCGGACCTGCCGTCCGTCGGCTCCCTGCTCGGTGAGGACGGCGGCCACCAGGCCACGCAGACCGCGCTCAGCAGCGTCACCACGACGACCGCCACCGACGCGGACGACTCCTCCGCCGACGCGGGCGAGGCGCTGCGCAGCCGGATCATCGCCCAGGCCGAGCGGCAGCAGAGCCAGCTCGACAGCAAGGCCAGTGCCAAGGCCGTGGCCGCCGCCGACAAGGCGGTCGCCACCGCGGAGGCCAAGGCAGAACAGGCCGCCGCCGCCAAGGCGAGCGACGCCAAGGACAAGGCCGTCGCCGCGGCCAAGCAGAAGGCCGAGCAGGCCCGGCTCGCCGCGCTGGCCAAGCAGTACACGCTGCCGGTCGTGTCGTACACGATCACCGGCACGTTCGGTCAGGCCGGGTCCATGTGGTCCTCCGGCTACCACACCGGCCTCGACTTCGCCGCGCCCACCGGCACCATCATCAAGGCCGTCCACGGCGGCACGATCACCGAGGCGGGCTGGGCCGGTTCCTACGGCTACCGCACGATCCTCACCCTGGACGACGGCACCGAGCTGTGGTTCTGCCACCAGTCCTCGATCGGCGTCAAGGTCGGCCAGAAGGTCGCCACCGGTGATGTCATCGGCCGTGTCGGCGCCACCGGCAACGTCACCGGCCCGCACCTCCACCTGGAGGTCCACCCCGGCGGCCAGGCCACCGGCATCGACCCCATGACCTGGCTCCGCGGCAAGGGCCTCAACCCCTGACGGAACCTCCACCTGTCCCCGGCGGCCCGACGGCACCCCCCGATGTCGAGGCCGCCGGTCAGGTGTCTCCGGCGCGCCTCGGGCCCGCGCCCGGACCTCCGCTTTTACGAGAACTTCGTATCGCGTGGGATGGCCGGCCTGCCTGGGCGCGTTGGAATGGAGCATGACTGCTTCTTCCGCTTCCCCCGTTCTCCGTAAGCTCGGCGCCTCCGACCTGGAGGTCTTCCCGCTCGCCCTCGGTGGCAACGTCTTCGGCTGGACCGCCGACGAGGCCACCTCCTTCGCCGTCCTCGACGCGTACGCGGCCGCGGGCGGCAACTTCGTCGACACCGCCGACTCCTACTCGGCGTGGATCGAGGGCAACCAGGGCGGCGAGTCCGAGACGATCATCGGCAGGTGGGTCAAGGCCCGCGGCAACCGCGACGACGTCGTGATCGCCACGAAGGTCAGCCAGCACCCCGAGTACCAGGGGCTGTCCGCCGCCAACATCAAGGCCGCCGCCGACGCGTCCCTGCGCCGCCTCGGCACCGACCACATCGACCTCTACTACACGCACTTCGACAAGCCCGAGGTGCCGGTCGAGGAGATCATCGGAGCGCTGGACGAGCTGGTGCGGGCGGGCAAGGTACGGCACATCGCCGCGTCCAACATCAGCGCCGAGCGGCTCCAGGAGTCCCTCGACTTCTCCGACCGCGAGGGCCTGGCCCGGTACGTCGCCCTCCAGCCCCACTACAACCTGGTCTCCCGGGACACCTACGAGGGCCCCCTCCAGGACCTCGCCTCCCGCACCGGCCTCGCCGCGGTTCCGTACTACGCCCTGGCCTCCGGCTTCCTCACCGGCAAGTACCGCCCCGGTACGACGGTCGACAGCGCCCGCGCGGGCGGCGCCGCCAAGCACCTGGAGTCCGAGCGCGGGCAGCGGGTCCTGACCGCGCTGGACGAGGTCGCCGAGGCCCACGCGGCCCCCGTCCCCACGGTCGCCCTGGCCTGGCTGGCCGCCCAGCCCACCGTCGCGGCCCCGATCGCCTCGGCCCGCACGGTGGACCAGCTCCCGGCCCTGCTGGAAGTGGCGAACCTGACCCTGACGGAGCAGGACCTGCAAAAACTGACGACGGCTTCTGCCTGACGGTGACGAAGGCCGCGGCCTGAAGGTGGCGGGGCGGTGGCCCGGCTGCTCTCCGCTCCCCCCCTTCTCCGTCGGCGCTCGCGTTCGTCTTCGCCGCGACGGTGTTCGGCCACGGCGGTGCGGGTCGGCGGTGTCAGGGCGGGCCGCGCCCCGTGCCTACGACCGGTACGGGTTGTAGGCCGGTGCCGGGACTGCCGATCCGTACCAGGCCGGTGCCCCGTAGACCGGGGTGACCGGGTAGCCGTACCCCGCGCCCGCCGTCCGGGCCGCGTACTCCAGGGCGGGGCGGGCGAGTTCCCGCCGGCTCCACAGCTCGGTCAGCAGTTCCCGTTCCCGTACGACGAAGTCGGCCTCCGCCCGCCCCCGCTGCCCCCGGCGCCGCAGCAGCGCCAGCGTCGTCGCGTACCCCTCGTACTCGGCGACCGCCCGCCCCGCCGGCTTCCCGAAGTGGTACGCGGCGTACTCCCGGGCCATCTGCCGGGCCCGCATCGACCCGAGGACGAACGGCTCGGCCGCGCCCAGCCAGCCCGCGTAGACGTACGCGGGCAGCTCCTCCCGCACGGCCCGCAGCTCCCGCTGCCGCGTCCAGATCGCCAGCCAGGTCAGCAGCCCGAACGACGGCACCATGAACATGCCGTACACGGCGAAGAACCCGAACTGCCCGAAGGTCGACGACCCGTTCCAGAACGCGTGCATGCTCATCGCGAGCAGCAGCCCGGCGACCGGCGCCAGCGCCCGCCGCGCCCGCTGCCGGCGCCCGGAGAGCGCGGCGATGCCGAAGCCGATCCCGGTGAGGACGGTGAACAGGGGATGCGCGAAGGGCGACATGACGATGCGTACGAAGAAGGTGGCCGCGGTGACGGAGGCGATCCCGCTGTCACCGGTCAGCTGATCGGTCCCGAAGGCCGTGCCGAGGTAGAGGATGTTCTCGGTGAACGCGAACCCGGTGGCGGTGACCCCGGCTATCACCACCCCGTCGACGATCCCGGTGAAGTCCCGTCTGCGGAACAGGAAGACCAGCAGCACGGCCGCCGCCTTCGCGGACTCCTCGACGATCGGCGCTATCACGGTCGCCCCGAGGGTGTTCGCACCGGTCGGGTCCGCGGTCGCGGTCGCTATCCAGCGCGTCGCGAAGCTGTTGGCGACGATGGCTATCAGCGCGGCCGCGCAGGCACCCCAGGCGAAGGCGAACAGCACGTTCCGCCAGGGACCCGGCTGTACCCGGTCGAGCCAGCGGAACGCGCCCACCAGCAACGGCACGGGCAGCACGGCGAGCCCGAGCCCGACGAGGAACCCCTCCGTCCCCGTCTGCTCCCGCACCAGCGCGAGGATGACGAGCCCGGAGACGGCCAGCAGGGTGCCCAGCGCCCCGTACCGCACCCAGCGCCGCTGCCACCAGCGGGGATGCCGCAGGCCCTGGTCGGCGGGGTGCGGGGGATACGGCGGGTACGGCGGCGAATAGGTGGCCACGGCATCGACCCTAACGAGGTGACTCCAGTCGGTGCTGCTCGCTCTGCCGCACCCGATGCTGTACGCGACGGAAGAGCAGATCGTTCACCACATGTCCCTTGTCCAGTCCCTGACCCTCGAAACGGGTCAGCGGCCGGTACCGCGGACGTGGCGCGAAACCGCCGTCGGCCTGCGTGTTCTCGAACTCGGGATGCGCTTCGAGCACGGCGAGCATCTGCTCGGCGTACGGCTCCCAGTCCGTCGCGCAGTGCACGGTCGCCCCCGGCTTGAGGCGGGTCGCGGCGAGGTCGAGGAACTCGGGCTGGATCAGCCGCCGCTTGTGGTGCCGCTTCTTCGGCCAGGGGTCGGGGAAGTAGACGCGCAGCCCGTCGAGCGAGTCGGGCGTGAGCATCTCCCGGAGCAGGATGATCGCGTCGCCGTTGCCGACCCGGACGTTGGACAGCCCCTGCTGGTCGGCGAGGTTGAGCAGGTTCCCCTGCCCCGGCGTGTGCACGTCCACGGCGAGGATGTTGACGCCCTGGTCCTCGGCGGCCATCTGCGCGGTCGCCTCGCCCATCCCGAACCCGATCTCCAGCACCACCGGGTGGCCGTTGCCGAACAGCTCACCGAGGTCGATGACCCGCTGCCCGTCGATGTCCAGCCCCCACTTGGGCCACAGCCGCTGGAGCGCGTCGGCCTGCCCGGCGGTCACCCGGCTGCGGCGCGGCTGGAAGCTGCGGATCCGGCGCTCGAAGTGCGACCCGGCGGGATCGGCCCTGGGCCCGTCGGGGAACCGGGGTTCCCCCTTGGCCCGGGTGTGCCGGACGGACACCCCGGGGGTGTGGTGGGAGCCGGCGCCGGGGACGGTCCCGGTGGGCTGGGGGGCTTCGGGGGCATTGAGCGAGTCAGACACAGTGCATCCGATTTTACGGCCCGTACCGGACGCGGACGGGCCCCCTGCGGGAGTCACACCGAACCCAGCATCTCCAGCGCCCGCCGCGCCACCTCACGCCCGATCGGCAGCGAGGCCGTCGCCGCGGGCGAGGGCGCGTTCAGCACGTGCACCGCGCGCGGGCCCTCCTTGATCAGGAAGTCGTCGACGAGCGTGCCGTCCCGCAGCACGGCCTGCGCCCGCACCCCGGCCGCCGTCCGCACCAGGTCCCCCTCGTCCACGGCGGGCAGCAGCCGCCGTACGGCCGTGGTGAACGCCCGCTTCGACACCGACCGGCGCAGCTCCCCGCCGCCGTACCGCCAGTGCCGCCGTGCCAGCGTCCACGAGCCCGGCCAGGCCAGCGTGCCGGCGACCTCCCGGGGCCGTACGACGTTCCACCCGTATCCCTCCCGGGCCAGCGCCGGGACCGCGTTGGGGCCGACGTGGACACCGCCGTCGATCCCGCGCGTGAGATGCACCCCGAGGAACGGGAACGCCGGATCCGGCACCGGATACACCAGGCCCCGCACCAGCTCCGGCCGTGCCAGCTCGAAGTACTCGCCCCGGAACGGCACGATCCGCATCCCCGGTTCGTCCCCGGTCAGGCGGGCGAGTTCGTCGCAGTACAGCCCGGCGCAGTTCACCAGCACGCGGGCGCGTACGACGTCGCCGCGCGAGGTGAGCACGGCCACGCCCCGCTCCGGCCGCCGGTCCACCCGGACGACCTGCGCGCCGTACCGGATCTCCGCCCCCGAGGCCGTGCCGAGCTGCCGGGCCACCCCCACGAAGTCGCACACCCCGGTGGTCCCGACGTGTATGGCGGCCAGGCCGCGCACCTCCGGCTCGTACTCCCCGATCCCCGTGGCCCCCAGCTCCCGCACCGGTATGCCGTTCTCCCGGCCGCGCTGCACGAGGGCGTGCAGCCGGGGCAGCTCGGCCCGCTCGGTGGCCACGATCAGCTTGCCGGTGACGGCGTGCGCGATGCCGTACTCCGCGCAGAACTTGACCATCTCGGCGGCGCCCTTGACCGCGTACCGGGCCTTCAGCGACCCGGGACGGTAGTAGATCCCGCTGTGGATGACCCCGCTGTTCCGCCCGGTCTGGTGCCGGGCCGCCCCGGCCTCCTTCTCCAGCACGGTGACCCGGGTGCCGGGCGCGGCACGGCTGATCGCGTACGCCGTGGACAGCCCGACGATCCCACCCCCGACGACGAGCACGTCACAGTCGTAAGCGATCCCGGCCGGCACCTGCACCACCTCCCACGTCGATAGTGCACTGCGCCACTGACATCACTTTGAAACGTGCTTGAGGAAAGCGCCCCGTAAGGGGCGCGGGGAACTGCGCGACCAGCCCCCACGCACCCGCACTCGCCATGCGACATGGACCCCGCAGACGACTAGGCGTCTCTCACGCCGGCGCCATCAGCAACGGCCGGGCCCGTTCCCGAAGCTCCACCACCCGCGGCTCGTCCCCGTACGGCTCCAGCCGGTGCAGCAGGTCCTTCACGTACTCCGTCGTCCGTGCCGACGAGATCCGCCCGGCCACCTCCACGGCTCGCACCCCCTGCTCGCATGCCGCGTCGAGGTTCCCGGACTCCAGTTCGGCAACGGCCGACACCACCAGCCGCAGCCCGTGCGACCGCACGAACTCCTCCGTCGGCTTGGACAGCGCCTGCTCGGTGAAGCGCCGCACCTGCCGCGGCGCCTTCAGGTCGCGGTAGCACTCCGCCGCGTCCGCGGCGAACCGGTCGTAGCCGTAGAAGCCGAGCCAGGAGGGGTCGTTGTCCCCCTCCCGGGCCCGCTCCAGCCAGCCCTCCGAGGCCTTCAGCGCGGCCCCCGCGGCCTGTGCGTCACCGGCACGCGCGTGTGCCCGCGCCTCGACCAGCCGGAAGAAGCTCATGGTCCGCGCCGTCGCCAGTCCCCGGTTGCGCTCCACGGCGGCCTGCGCGAGATCGACGCCCTCGTCGCCGAACCCGCGGTAGGTCGCCTGCAACGACATCGATGCCAGGACATACCCGCCGAGCGGCACGTCCGCGGCGGCGCGGGCGAGCCGCAGCGCCTGGATGTAGTACCGCTGCGCGGCCTCCTGCTGGCCCGTGTCGAACGCCATCCACCCGGCCAGCCGCGTCAGTTCGGCACTCGCCCCGAACAGCGCCCGCCCGACCTCGTCGGAGTACGCGCCGAGCAGCAGCGGTGCGGCCTCCACCCGTAAACACTCGGGGACCATCGAAGAACGCCAGTCGCCGCCCCCGTACTTGGAGTCCCAGCGCCTGGCGTCCTCGGCGGCCTCCCGCAGCTTCTGCACATCACTGTGGCCGACTTTGAGCGGTGCGCCCGCACCCTCGGCGCCGAACGCCTCGCGCGCGACCGAACTGTCGGCGGGGGTTATCAGCCAGCGCGAGGCGGGCGTTGCGTATGCGCTCACTGCGAACGAACCGGCCAGGGACTGCCAGATGCCACCCGTGCCGGCCCGGCGGCCGGCGAGGTCGAGACGGTACAGCTCGGTCGCCGACCGCACCGCCTGTCCGACGTCTCTGGGGAAGGCGAGGCCCACTTCGGGCGCGGGGTCCGCGTCCGCCAGGCCGATCTCGTGGAGCGGCACCGGGCGGCCGAGCTTCTGGCCGATCGCGGCCGCGATGAGGTGCGGCGCGGCGCCCTGCGGCACCATGCCCTTCGACACCCAGCGCGCCACCGACGTCTTGTCGTAGCGAAGAGTCAACCCGCGTTGAGCGCCAAGGTCGTTGACGCGTCGCGCGAGTCCTGCGTTGCTGATTCCCGCGAGGGCGAGAACGGCGCCGAGCTTTTCGTTCGGCCCGCGTTGCTCCCTGGACATGCGCCACCCCTCGACACAGACGGCTGCCGCACTGGCATAACCACGCGGCATTCGTAAACCCAGCGTAGTTCGCCGCATCCCAAGCGTTAAGGGGCATTGTTCCGGATGGCGGGATTGTGGTCCGTACGCGAGTGCGGCCCATGTACGCACCGTGCACGGCCCGTCGCGACGTGCCCCCGCCGTGTGGCCGTGCGCCCGTCCGTGCGCTCTTCTCCGGCCATGGGGGGAGCGATTCCATGGTTCTGCGTGGGTCGGCCCGCTGTACTGGATCCAGTGGGCTGGGGGACACCGCCACCTTCATCCCCGCGGGTGGCGGACCGGTCCGGGAGGCGATGCCCGCCTCCCGGACTGTGCGTGTCCGGGCACGCGCGCGTGTGGTGCGCAAAGCATGTACGGAGCGTGCGCAAGCCCACGCGGCCTTCGCCGATTTGGCCGAAAATCGACCCCGTCTTTCGCGGGCGATCAACGCTCCTACCACGGGAATTGAGGGCGCGAAGGGCGTTCTGGGGGAGCGTACGGGGGGCGCATTCGCGTCGCAGTCGCCTTGTGCCGTACGGCGGTTCGGCTCTTCCGAGGCATCGACGCGGGCCCTCGTCAGCCGCGACTCCCCGCCGTCCGCGCGGGATCAAAGGAACCCCCACCGGCGCTACGAAGCGCGCCCTTCATGGCAGCATGGGGACCCGGTTCGTACCGTGCATGGTTGTCCACAGCCTGTGGAGGCGTCGATGCGGTGGTTGGTGGGATGGAGCAGCACCGCCTCCGGTGCCGCCACGATCGGCTCCGCCGGCGCCATGGGATACGACGGCGAGACCGTCCACCCGGTGGGCTCCATGCTCCTGTGGGGCGACCCCGACCCGCTCTGGGCGGTCGGCGACTGGCGCCCCGACGAGGTACGCGTCATCAAGGCCGACGCGCAGAACCGCATCGCCGTCCTCGGCACCTGCGGCGCCACCGACGAGGAACTGCGCCTCGGCCTCTTCACGGCGCGCGGGGGCGCACTCCGGCACCTGACCGCCTGGCCCGGCAGCTACACGGCCGTCGTCCAGGTCGGCCGCCGGGTCACCGTCTGCGGCGACCTCGCGGGCGCCCGCCCGGTCTTCTACAGCCCCTGGGCAGGCGGAACGGCCTACGCGACGGCCGCGCTGCCGCTCGCCGACCTCATCGAGGCCAACCTCGACTACGGCCACCTCGCCGCGCTGCTCGCCGCCCCCGACGTGCCCGCCGCGCTGCACGACTCCACCCCGTACGAGGGGGTGCGGCGCATCCCGCCGGGCCATGCGCTGATCCTGCGCACCGGGGCGCGCGAGGTGGCCGGCTACGAGCAGGTCGCCTCGCTGGCCGTCGCCGCCCCCTCCGCCGATCCCGACAGCGCCGTGGACGCCGTACGGGACGCACTCGTAGAAGCCGTACGCGCACGGCTGTCGGCACCCCGGCACGTCCCGGACATCGACCCTGGTCCGGTGCCCGGAATGGGTCCCGCCGAGCGGCGCGCGGCCCGCGGGATGCCGGTCCCGGGCATCGGCGCGGACCTCTCCGGCGGCCCGGCCTCGGGGACGCTGGCGCTGCTCGCCGCCGGGCTGCCCGGCATGCCGGGCACCGTTCTCGGCCACGGCACGGGCGCCGGCGAACGTCTCCTCGCCGTCACCTTCAACGACCTCGCCGTGGCCGGCCGCGAGTCGGAACTCGAACGGGCGGGCACCCTGGCGGCCAACCCGCGTCTGCACCACGTGGTGGTGACCGGCGGCGAGGAGATCCTCCCGTACGCCGACCTGGACGGCCCGCTCACCGACGAACCGGGGCCGTCCCTGATCTCCGCGGCCCGGCACCGGGCCCGGCTCGCCGCGGGCAGCGCCGACCACTTCACCGGCTACGGGGCCCGCCAGGTCCTGGACGCGCACCCGGCCCGCCTCGCCGACCTGCTCATGGACCGCAAGCGGCGCCACCTGGTGCGCCCGGTGGCCGCCCTCGCCAAGGCCGACGGTTCGGTGATGGTCCCCGCGCGCGTGTACAGCGCGGCGCGCAGACTGGCGCGCACGCCGTACCGCGCGGGTGTGGAGTCCCTGGCGGAGCGCCTGCTGCGGCGCCGCTTCGACGACCCCGGCGGGGCGGTCGGCGCCTCCCTCGCTGCGCTCACCTGGGCGAGACCCGGCCCCGCGGCGCGCTGGCTGACAGGCGAGGCGCTGGCAGAAGTATCGGTTCTCCTCCAGGGCTCGGCGAACCGCTCCGGCGTCGGACCGGGCCAGCGTCCCGGAGACTACCGCGCGCGGGCGGCACTGGCCCGGCACGCGGCCGACATCCGCGTCCTGGAACAGGCCGCCGAGATCCGCTCCCAGCGTCTGCACACCCCTTTTCTCGACAACCAGGTGGTCCGCGCCTGCCGCGCCCTGCCCGAGGCGCTGCGCGTCCAGCCGGGCGCCCGCGCGGCCATCCTCCGCACGGTCCTGGAGGGTGCCGGCGTCACCGACCTGCCGCCGGGCTGGGGCGCCCCCTCCCACGCGTCCTCGGCGGCCGCCACCCGTACGGGGCTGCGCGTGGCCGCCGACGACCTGATCGACCTCTTCGCCACGCCGTTGCTGGCACAGGCGGGGCTGGTGGAGGCGAGGGTGGTCCGCAAGGCGCTGCGCGCGGCGGCGGCGGGTGAACCGCTGCCGCTGGACGGTCTGGCCGACCTGGTCTCCCTGGAGCTGTGGCTACGGCGGCTGCTGTCCCGCCGGGGCACCTGCTGGACGGGCACCCCGGCCCGGGCACGCGCGGTACCGGCGGGCATCCGGCCGATGAGGGGTGCGCTGGCCTCGGGAGCGTGACCTGTCGAGGTGGGCCGCTGTCCCTGGGGGCTGCCGCCCCCAGACCCCGGCTTGCGGAGGACGGACACGCCGAATCTCGACCGCGGGCCGGTGGGGGCTGGTCGCGCAGTTCCCCGCGCCCCTTACGGGGGCGGTTTGCGTCGGCCGTTTCTCGTGTTCGGGACGGGTGCGTCGGATTTCGGCCGTGGGCCGGTGGGGGCTGGTCGCGCAGTTCCCCGCGCCCCTTACGGGGCGCTTGCGTCGGCCGTTTCTCGTGTTCGGGACGGGCGGGTCGGATTTCGGGCGTGGGCCGGTGGGGGCTGGTCGCGCAGTTCCCCGCGCCCCTTACGGGGCGCTTGCGTCGGCCGTTTCTCGGATTCGGGACGGGCGGGTCGGATTTCGGGCGTGGGCCGGTGGGGGCTGGTCGCGCAGTTCCCCGCGCCCCTTACGGGGCGCTGCACCGGCCGATTCTCGTACGGCCGCGGGCAGTCATGCCTTCCCCTCCAGCGTTCAGCCGGGGCGGCCGAAAGGCGGTGGGGTCGAAACTCCGTGCCCCAGGTGGTCGGTCCGGTGACAATGAGCCGGTGCGGTACCGAATTCTGGGCGTGGCCCAAGTCGACGACGACCAGGGCGCTCCCATATCCGTCGGCGGCCCGCGCCTCCGCGCGCTGCTGACCGTCCTCGCCCTGAACCCCGCCCGTACCCTCACCCCCGACACCCTCGTCGAGGAGATCTGGGCGGCGGAGGACGCCCCGCCCCAGGACGCCCCCGCCGCCCTCCAGGCCCTCGTCGGCCGGCTCCGCAGGACCCTCGGCAAGGACAGCGTCATCTCCACCCCCGGCGGCTACCGGCTGGCCGCCGCCGAGGACGACGTCGACCTGCACGTCTTCGAGCGCCGGGTCCGCGAAGGCACCGAAGCCCTGGCCGGCGGCGACCCGGCGACCGCCCACCGCGTCCTCACCGAGGCCCTCGCCCTGTGGCACGGCCCCGCCCTCGCCGACCTGCCGGACCGCGCGACGGCCGCCGCCCGCCCGGAGGCGCTCCGCATGGAGGCCACCCGCGCCCGCGCCGACGCCGCCCTCCGTCTCGGCCGCGCCCCCGACGTCGTACCGGAGCTGACCGAACTCACCGGTGCCCACCCGTACGACGAACCGCTGCACGCCCTCCTGATCCGTGCCCTGCGCGACAGCGGCCGCCCGGCGGAGGCCCTCGCCGCGTACGAGACCGCCCGCCGCGCCCTCGCCGACGGCCTCGGCACCGACCCCGGACCGGAACTGCGGGCCCTGCACGAGTCGTTGCTGACACCGGAATCCGCGCCGCTCGCCGCGCCCCCGCCCCGCACCGGCAACCTCCGTCCACGTCTTACCTCTTTCGTGGGCCGGGAACCCGAGCTCGAAGCCGTTCGTTCCGAATTGCACAGGGCCCGCCTCGTCACCCTCACCGGACCGGGCGGCTCCGGAAAGACCCGTCTCGCCGAGGAGGCCGCCGCCGGGCTCCCGCAGGCATGGCTGGTCGAGCTCGCTCCGCTCGACCGGCCGGAGGCGGTGCCGGGCGCGGTGGTCAGCGCGCTCGGCCTGCGCGAGACCGTGCTCAGGACCAACGAGCTGGCGGCCCCGCAGGCCGACCCCACGGCCCTGCTCGTCGAGTACTGCGCACGGCGCAGCCAACTCCTGATCCTTGACAACTGCGAACATGTCATCGAAGCGGCGGCGGCCCTGGCCGAGACCCTGCTCACCCGCTGTCCGGGGCTCACGATCCTCGCCACCAGCCGTGAACCCCTGGGCGTCCCGGGCGAGTCGGTCCGCCCGGTCGAGCCCCTCGCCCCCGAGCAGGCGCACCGCCTCTTCGAGGAGCGTGCCGCCACCGTCCGCCCCGACGCCGCCGTACCGCCGGCCGACGCGGCGGCGGTCGACGAGATCTGCCGCCGTCTGGACGGACTGCCGCTGGCGATCGAGCTCGCGGCGGCCCGGCTGCGCCTGCTGACGCCCCGGCAGATCGCCGACCGGCTCGACGACCGTTTCCGCCTGCTCACCTCCGGCAGCCGGACGGTCCTGCCCCGCCAGCAGACCCTGCGCGCGGTCGTCGACTGGTCCTGGGACCTGCTCGACGAGCGGGAGCGGACGGTCCTGCGCGAGGTGTCCGTCTTCGCCGGCGGCTGGGACCTGGCGGCGGCGGAGGCCGTGTGCACGGGCCCCGCGGCCGACCTGATCGGCGCGCTCGTCGACAAGTCCCTGAT
Organism: Streptomyces arenae; assembly: GCF_022343545.1. Lineage (NCBI taxonomy): Bacteria > Bacillati > Actinomycetota > Actinomycetes > Kitasatosporales > Streptomycetaceae > Streptomyces > Streptomyces arenae. The sequence continues at coordinate 11,325 of NZ_JAKQYH010000018.1, read as the reverse complement.
CGTGGCCGCCCCGGAGGCACCGGAGGGCACCGGCGGCATGCGCTACCGCATGCTGGAGACCATCCACGAGTACGCCGTGGAGCGGGCGGCCGAGACCCCCGCGCTGCGTGCCGCGGCGGAGCTGCGGCACCGGGCGTGGGTGCGCGCCTTGGTGGAGGAGGCGGAGCCGAAGCTGCGGTCCGGGGAGCAACTGCCGTGGATCCGCCGTCTGGAGACCGACCTGGACAACATCCGTGCCGCCCTCGACCGCGCGGTGCACGCGGGCGACGAGATACAGGCGGGCGCGATCGTGATGGCCGTCTGCTGGTTCTGGTGGCTGCGCAATTACCGCCAGGAGGCGATGGCCTCGGTGCGTGCGGTGCTGCGCCTGGGCATCGCCCGGGACACCCTGCCCGAGGGCGCCGGGCCGGACGAACTGCGGGCGCTCGCCGCCACGGTCGACCCGGTCGGCGCGCTGCTGGCCGTCTCCGAGGAGGTGGCGGCCGCGCATCCGCTGCACGAGCTGCGCATGGACCTGCGGCTGTACGACCTCTTCCTGATGTCCGAGGCCGACCCCTCGGACATGCTGTCGGACACCCGGGTCCGGCCGTACCTCGCCCGGGTACGCGCCGCCTACGAGGGCGGTGGTCCGTCCGCCGCGCGGCTGCCGGGCCTCATCTGGCCGCTGACCGCCTGGTTCCTGGGCGGCCCGGCGGACATCGGTCCCGACATGGCCGCCGTCGTCGCCAACTGCCGGGTGCACGGCGGGGCCTGGGAGGTCGGTGTCACGCTGATGTACCGCACCCACGTCCGGGTCGACTCGCCGGGCAACCTGCGGGGTGTCGACGAGGACCTGGCCGAGCTGCGGGTCCTCAGCCGGCGGGTCGGGGACCGCTGGATGCGGGCCCAGGTGTGCAGCGCGGCCGGCGAGGCGGACATGGCACGGGGCAGGTACGACCGGGCGACGGGCGAGTACGAGGAGGGGCTGCGGCTCGCCCACGAGGTGGGCGCGTACGCCGAGACGCCGTTCCTGCTCGCGCGGCTCGCCGAGATCTCCCTCCGGTCCGGTGACCGGGCGGGCGCCCGGGCCGTCCTGGACCGTGCGGACGACGCCTCCGAGCGGTACGGGGTGGCGGAGACGAAGGCCTACGTGGCGCTGCTGCGGGCGAGCCTCGCTTACCAGGAGGGGGATGTCGTCCGGGCCCGCGAGTCCTACGAGGCCGCCCGTGCGGCCACGGCCGGCGGCACCCCGCCCCCGCAGTTCCTGGCGGCGTTCCACGGGGTCGAGGCGCTGCTCGTGGCCGTGGAGCACGGCCCGGCACGGGGCCTGCCGATCGTGGCCGACGCGCTGCGCGAGGCGGTGGAGCAGCGGTGCGCCGAGGGCATCACGGCGGCGCTCGCGGACATCGGCGCCGACCTGCTGGCCCGGCTCGGCGACCTGGCGGGCGCGGTACGGCTGTACGCGGCCGCCGACCACTGGCGTGACGGATGCCCCCGGCCCGAACCGGAGCGCATCCGCGCCGAGGAGGTCGACGTGGCCGCCCGCGCGGTGCTGCCCCCGCCGCGCTACACGGCCGAGCGCTCCCGCGGCGCGTCCCTCACCACGGAGGACGCCCTGAGCGAGCTGGGCAGGGCTCCGACGGCTACCGGCAGCTGAACTTCGACGCGGCCCAGTCGGCGAGCGCCAGTGTGTCGAAGGCGCCGTTCTCCGGCTCGACCACCAGACGCACGGTCCTGCGCCCCGTGAGGTCCACATGGACGGGTACGGCGGCCTGTCCGCCCTCGACCACCGCGGACCGCCACAGCCGTACCCCGTCCGCGTAGACGGCGAAGGAGACCCGGCCGAGGCCGAGGGTCATGTCGTCGACCCCGGCCATCGCGTCGTAGGCGGTGCACTGCCGGTTGAGGTCGACGGTGACGGAGGACCGGCCGTGCACGGTGACACCCGGCTCGTACTCCTTGTCGGCGACCGTCACGCCGTAGCGCTGCCACACCCAGCTGCTCTCGCCGAGCCGGATCTCGGGCCGGGTGCCGTCGCCGGTGACGTCGAAACGCAGCTCGCTCAGCTGGTAGGCGACCGGGGCGGGCGGTGGCGTGGGTGCGGGCGTCGGTTCCGGGCTGGGCGTCTGCGCCGGGGTGGGGGTCGGGCTCGGGCTCGGCTTCGGGCGCGGCGTGGGCTTGGCGGCCGGGGGCGGGGAAGGCGTAGGTGTCGGGGTCGGGGTCGGGGTCGGGGCCGGCTCGGGGGCGAGGACCACCGGCTCGGGCGCCGGCTGCTTCCTCGACGGGACCGGGGCCGGTGTCTCCGGCTGGACGGCCGGTCGGGACGGGGTGGGTCTCGCGAGCTCCTTCGCCGGGTGGCTGTCGTTCGCCAGGGCGAGGGCCACGGCGGCGATCGCCGCGGCGACCACGCCGGCGGCGACACCGGCCTTCACCGGCGCCCCCAGCCCCTCGGCGGCGGCCCCGCCGCCCGCCCCGCCGCCGGACGAGCCGCCCGTCGCGGCGGCCGCGCCCGCCGCCCCGGCCCCGGTGCCGCCCGCGACGATCGCGAGTGCCTTGGCGTACCCGGCGGCCCCGAACCAGCCGATGACCGCGACCGGTACGACGGCCGGGATACCGGCGGCGACCTCCTCGATCTGGGCGGCGGCCAGCCGGCACTTGGCGCACTCCTCCAGATGCTTGCGCAGCCCCCGCTCCGCGCGGATACGCAGCTTCCCGCGGGCGTAGCCGCCGAGCTGGTCGGCGTAGCGGGCGCACGCCTCGTCGTCGATGAGGGAGGCGCTGACGTGGGCCTGGAGGTAGGCCTGCTTCAGGCCCTCGCGGGCCCGGCTGGCGAGCACCCGGGTCCCGTTGGCGTCGAGCCCGAAGAGGGTGGCCACCTCGCTCGGCGACTCGTCCTCGACCTCGGTGTGCCAGAGCACGGCCTGCCAGCGCTCGGGCAGCGAACGGAAGGCCCGCATCGCCATGGACTGCTCGGCCTCGTGCATCGCGCGGACGTCGGCCCCGAGGCCGAGGGTGTCGCCGTCGGCCGCCTCGGAGCCGTGCGCGGCCTGGGCCGCGAACACCGCGAAGTCGTCGACCAGCTGCTCGCGCCGGGCCGACCTGACCCACTGCGCCGCCACCCGCCGTACGGAGGTGAGCAGATACGCGCGTACCGCGTGCTCGGGGCCGTGACCGCCGCGCACGGCCTGGAGCATCCGGGCGAACACCTCGGCGGTCAGGTCGTCGGCGGTGTGCGCGTCCCGGCAGCAGCCGCGCGCGTACCGCCGTACCGCGTCGGCGTGCCGCCGGTACAGCTCCTCGTACGCCGAGTCTTCGCCGCCCCGCATGCGTTCGATCAGCTGGCTGTCGGCGGGCGGCAGTTCCCGGGGCGGCGGCAGCACGCTGCCGCCGCGCTGTGCCGGAACGTTCCCCTCCGGCGGGGGGCCCGGGTGCGGCACGCCCGGGAGAGGGCCGGCCGGGCGAGGGCCGGCCGGGTGCGGCACATCGGCACGTCCGCCCTGGCTCGGCACCTGCGGCGAGGCCGTCCCGTCCCCGACGGAGGACTCGTCCCATCCGTCAACGCTCACTGCGGACGCCCCCGATGCCTGCGCGAACCGACCGAATCACCGGGTCAGACTCCCACAGAGGCCCCTGTTCCGGCCCCGGGAGACGGACGGACCACTCGTCCGAGCGCACTTGTCAATGCGCCGCACTGATGATCACCCGTTCGGGGAAGCATCAACTGTCGTGCCTCGCAGAGGGAGCGCGGCGGCGACCGCTGTGCGGCCACCGCCGCCACCGCGCACCGTCAGGGCCGCGACCGCAGCCCCTCCAGCAGGATGTCCAGCAACCGGGACGAAGCCGCCGCCTGCTGCGCGGGATCCGGCAGCGACGGCGCCGCCGTGGCGATCACCAGCAGCACGTCGGAGACCGAGACGTCCGGCCGGAGTTCGCCCGCCGCCCGCGCCCGGTCCACCAGCCGCCCCACCACCTCGAGCAGCGCGGCCGCCCCCGCGTCGTCGGCGTCGGCCACCGGTTCCTCGGCCACCAGCCGCAACTCACCGGCCCCCGGCTGGGTGCGCTGCTGCGGCACCCGGGCCCCCTCGGCGCCGGCACCCGGGGCGCCGACCTCCTCAGGGACGCCGACCCGCAGCACCTGCGGCGGCAGCAGCCGCCCCGCGCCCGACGCCACCGACGTGCGCAGGAAGCGCGACAGCGCCGACCACGGCTCGTCCTCCTGACCGAGCGCGGCCCGCGCCTGGTCGGTCAGCCGGGAGGTCTCCTCCTCGGCTATTCGCCGTACCAGCACGTCCTTGCTCGGGAACCGCCGGTACACCGTGCCGACGCCGACCCGGGCCCGCCGCGCCACGTCCTCCATCGGCGCGCCGTACCCGAGTTCACCGAAGACCTCGCGGGCCGCCCGCAGCACGTGCTCCAGATTGCGCTGTGCGTCCACCCGCAGCGGCGTCGTACGCGGCCCGTCACCGCGTCCGTTGCCCGCCGCCGCGCCCACCGCTCCGCCGCCCGGTGCGAGGGCGGAAGCCGTTGACCAATGTGTGTCCTGAATGTGCATCTGTGTTCCCCCGGTTAATGACGTCTCCCCCCGGAGACTCTCCCCGCCACTGATAGCCGGAGCGAGTGGAACTGACGCCGGTCCATGACCGACCGACAACCGGACCATGACCGATCCATGGACCGTCGGCCGGGCGGACCGCCCGTCGCGGGCCGTTCGACCACATCCCCTACACCCCGTCGACACACGAACATAGTTGAGAGACTGTCAATTCAGAAGGGGGACGTTCCGCACGGTGCGCCCCCCGATCGGAGTACGAGTCGCCTACGCCCCGATTCGGCGCCTTCGCGTCCCCGCGCCCGCCCCCGCTGACCTGGCCCCTTTCGTCCGGTCCTGACCATACTCCCGACGCCCCGCGCGGCCGCCCGCCGGTCACACAAATTGTCGGGGCTGTGGACAAACAAGAGTCACGGGTGCGTCATGGGATGGTGAAGGAACGTGCGCGCATTCTCGTTGTCGGCGGCGGCTACGTCGGGATGTACACGGCCCTGCGGCTGCAACGGAGACTGAAGCGGGAGCTCAGCCGGGGCGAGGTCGACATCACTGTCGTCGCGCCTGATCCCTACATGACGTACCAGCCGTTCCTGCCGGAGGCGGCCGCAGGTTCGATTTCCCCTCGTCACGTCGTCGTACCCCTGCGGCGCGTCCTGGACCGGTGCCATGTCGTCATCGGCGAGGTGACTGCCGTGGAACACGCCAAGCGGACCGCCGCCGTCACCACGCTCGCCACCGCCGAGGAGCGAAAAGGCGCCACTTTCCTGGAGTACGACGAACTGGTCCTCGCGCCCGGCTCGATCGCCCGCACCCTGCCCGTCCCGGGTCTCGCCGAGCACGGCATCGGCTTCAAGACCGTCGAGGAGGCCATCGGGCTGCGCAACCACGTCATCGAGCAGATGGACATCGCCTCCTCCACCCGCGACCCCGCGATCCGCGACGCCGCCCTCACCTTCGTCTTCGTCGGCGGCGGCTACGCGGGCGTGGAGGCCCTCGGCGAACTGGAGGACATGGCCCGCTACACCGCGCGGTACTACCACAACATCCGGCCCGAGGACATGAAGTGGATCCTCGTCGAGGCCACCGACCGGATCCTCCCCGAGGTCGGCCACGAACTCGGCCGCTACACCGTCACCGAACTGCGCGGCCGCAACATCCAGGTACTGCTCGGCACCCGGCTCGAATCCTGCGTCGACCGCGTCGCCGTCCTCAGCGACGGCCAGCGCTTCCCGACCCGCACCCTCGTCTGGACGGCCGGCGTCAAACCGCACCCCCTGCTCGCCGCCACCGACCTTCCGCTCACCGCGCGCGGGCGGCTGAAGTGCACCGCCGAGCTGACCGTCGACGGCGTCGACCACGCGTGGGCCGCGGGCGACGCCGCCGCCGTCCCCGACGTCACCGCCCCCGAACCCGGAACCGAGACCGCCCCCAACGCCCAGCACGCGGTCCGCCAGGCCAAGGTCCTCGGCGACAACATCGTGCACTCCCTGCGCGGCGAACCCCTCGACACCTACGAGCACGCCTACGTCGGCTCGGTCGCCTCCCTCGGCCTGCACAAGGGCGTCGCCCAGGTCTACGGACGCAAGCTGAAGGGCTACCCTGCCTGGTTCATGCACCGCGTCTACCACCTGAGCCGGGTGCCCACCTTCAACCGCAAGGCCCGCGTGCTCGCCGAATGGACCCTCTCCGGGCTCTTCAAACGGGAGATCGTCTCGCTCGGATCACTCGAACATCCCCGAGCGGAGTTCGAACTCGCGGCCGGTGGAAAGCCTCCTCACAGTCCCTCCGGCGACTCGAACGGGTCGTCCTGACGGAACTCAGGAACTCCACGGCCCGCCCCGGCGTCTGACGAATGTCGCCGCCCACGGCCACCCTGCCAGACTGCCCTGCGACCGAGCACAAGGCTTCTCCCCAGAACTGCACCGGGGGACCTCCCCCGGACTCCCCGGCCGCTCCCGTTAGCCGGCCGGAGACGACGACACGAGGCAAGGATTCGTGAACTTCACGCGCTGGAGCGCCCGGCTCCCCGGAACGCAGCGCCGCGCCGCAGCGCGGACCGAGCACACGGTCCCTACGGACCGACGGGGAGAAGGCTCCGTGCCGGCTGCCCGCGCCGAACAACTGACCGACGACCCGCCCTGTGTTCCCGCCGTCGACGAACTGCCCGCCCGCGACGTCCTGGACCACGTGCCGGCCCTGGTCGCCCTCGTCCACGGCCCCGACCACCACATCGCCTACGTCAACGACGCCTATACGACGGCATTCGGCGTCCGACCCGTGGGCACCCCGGCGCGCGAATCCCTGCCCGAACTCGCCGAGCTGGGTCTCCTCCCGCTCCTCGACCAGGTGCTCCGCAGCGGCAAGCCCCGCACGCTCAAGTCCCGCAAGGCGCTCGACGGCCGCACCTACACCTTCACCTGCACTCCCGTAGTCGAGAGCGGCGACCGCGACGGCGGCGTCCTGCTCTTCGCCACCGACGTCACCGACCACGCGGAAGCGGCGGAGCGGCTGCGCGCGAGCGAACGCCGCCAGCGCGAGACGGCGGTCACCCTCCAGCGCAGCCTGCTCCCGCAGGAACTCGAACAACCGGACGACCTGCGTATCGCCGCCACCTACCAGCCCGGCGGCACCGAAGCCGCGGTCGGCGGTGACTGGTACGACGTGATCACCCTCGGCGGCGGCCGCACGGCCCTCGTCATCGGCGACGTCATGGGCCGCGGCGTCCGCGCGGCGGCCGTCATGGGCCAGCTCCGTACGGCGGTCCGCGCCTACGCCCGCCTGGACCTCCCCCCGCACGAGGTCCTCCAGCTCCTCGACGGCCTCGCCGCCGAGATCGACCCCAACCAGATCGCCACCTGCGTCTACGCCGTCCACGACCCGAACGAGGGCCGGCTGGTGTACGCCTCCGCCGGCCACCTGCCGATCCTGGTCCGCGACGAGAACGGCACCGTGCTGCGCACCGACGAGCCGACGGGACCGCCGCTCGGCACCGGCGGCTGGATCCACGCCTCGGGCTCGGTACCGCTGGGACCCGGCTCCACGGCCGTCCTCTACACGGACGGCCTGGTGGAACGCCGTGACGAGGACCTGGACGAGGGCATCGCGGCCCTGGAACGCGCGCTCTCGGGAGCGACCGGCACCCCGCAGGTCGTCTGCGACCGCCTGGTCCGCTCCGCCGGCGTCACGGCCGACCACTACGACGACGTCGCCGTGCTGGTCCTCCAGCACCCGGCCCGCACCGGCCCGGACGGCGAGCTGTTCCGCAACGCCGCGCTGGAGCTCCTCGGCGGCATCGAGGCGGCGCCCCGCGCGCGGGCGTTCGCCTCCGGCGTGCTGACCAGCTGGCGCTTCCCGGCCGACCTCCACGACCTGGGCGTCCTCGCCACGAGCGAGCTGGTCGCCAACTCCCTCCAGCACGGCACCCCGCCCATGCGGCTGCGGCTCCGCCGCACCGACCGCCGGCTGATCATCGAGGTGACCGACGGCGACGACCACCTGCCGCGGCGCAGACGCGCGGAACCGGGGGACGAGTCGGGCCGTGGGATCGACATCGTGGCGACGATCGCGTCCGGGTGGGGGGCGAGAAGGACCCCCGGCGGCGGAAAGGCCGTGTGGTGCGAGTTCCTCCTGCCGAAGGGATAGCGCCGTAGGGGTGCGGCTCCTGTGTCCCGGCCGCGGGTGGTTCGTGGCTGATCGCGCAGTTCCTCGCGCCCCTGGCGGGGCGCCGCACCGGCCGTTTCTCGTAAAGCCGCGCGGGCAGTCGTGCCTCCCCCCAGAGCCCAAAGACCTGGGGGGACCTCCAGGCGGCACGGGAGGGCGCGGGCGTACTGGGCGAGCGCCGGTGAGTGTCGGCCCCAGCGCTCGCCCCCACTACGCGGAGACGGACTCCGTTGTCGCGCCGCCTCGTGCCACGACCTTGGTCCTGGCGAGCCAGGGCTGGTCCTGGGCTGTGGTCAGCCGCTTTCCGAGGCGTATCGCCAGGACGCTGATGCCCAGTGAGAACAGCAGGAACGTCACGATGTACGGAGCCGGCAGCGAGGCCGCCAGCGGGCCGCCCACCGCCGGGCCGACCGCCAGCGCCAGCTGCTTCACCAGGGCGAACGCCGAGTTGTACTGGCCGGCCATCCCGGACGGCGCGAGGTCGGCCACCAGCGGGGCGACCGTCGGCGACAGCATCGCCTCCCCCAGCCCGAACAGCGCGTACGTCGACACGAACGCGGCCGTCGCCATCTCCTGGCTGCCATGGCCCAGCCCCGCGTACCCGGCCACGACCCATGCCACGGCCCAGATCAGTCCGACCCCGGCGATCACCCGCGACCGCCGCCGACGCTCCACGAACCTGAGCACGGCGAACTGCGCGACGACGATCATCAGCGTGTTCGCGGCCAGCGCGGTCCCCAGCGCGGACGTCGATATCCCCGCCGCCTCGACGCCGTACGCGCTCAGCCCGGACTCGAACTGTCCGTAGCACGCGAAGAACAGCACGAATCCCAGCACGGACAGCTGCACCATCGCCCGGTTCTCCAGCAGCTGCTTCCAGCTGCCCTTGCCCTTCGCGGCGGAGGCCGGAGCGTCCGCGATCCGCGGCGAGTGCGGCGTACGCACCGTCGACATCACCACGACCAGCAGCAGGAACATCGCCGCCTCGATCGCGAAGAGGAGCGTGAAGGACGAGACCCGGGTCGTGTCGACGAGGTGACCGCCGATGAGACCACCGACGCCAAGGCCGAGGTTCTGCAGGAAGAACTGGGTCGCGAAGGCCCGCGAGCGGGTCTCGGCCGACGAGCAGTCCACGATCATCGTCGCCAGCGCCGGCTGCATCACGGCCTGCCCGGCCCCGAGCAGCGCGGCGGCGCCCAGTACGGCCGGTGCGTTCCCCGCCAGGCCCAGGCTCAGCGCCCCGACCGCCGCCGTGACCAGGGCGGCGACCAGGACCGGCAGTGGGCCGCGTCGCACGATCGCCCGGCCGGCCAGCGGCAGGACCATCAGCGCGGCCACGGCGAAGACGGCGAGCACGAGCCCCGCCGTCATGGCACCCAGTCCCCGCACCTGCGCCACATAGACGTACAGGTAGGGGACGGTGAAGCCGAGCCCGAACGCGCTGAGTGCGTTGCCCACGTGGATCCGGCGCATCGCTGCGCCCATCGCCCTGGTCACGTTCACCTCTCTCAGGTAGTCAAGTCCCGGACTGCTGAAGTCTGAAGACTTTGAAGCTAAAGTTCGATGCTAAAGAGTACATCTCGAAGGACTTCAACGCCAAGCGCGTCCGTGCGATACTTCGACGCATGGCCGACACCCCCGGCGCCGGCGAGCCGACACTCGACGAGCAGATCGCCGCCTACCAGCGCGAGTTCCAGGACCTCGACCCGCAGGTCGAGCAGGTCGTCTCGGCGCTGTCCCGGCTCAACCGCCGGATGAACGTCGCCTACGGCCGTCAGACCGCCGCCCTCGGCATCAGCAACGCGGAGTGGGAGGTCCTGAAGGCCCTCGTCCTCTCCGGTGCCCCCTACCGCCTGGGTCCCAGCGATCTGGCCAAGCGCCTCGGCCTCACTCCGGCCGCCATGACCCACCGCATCGACCGGATGGTCGCCGAAGGGCTCGTCACCCGGGAGAGGGACGAGAACAACCGCGTCCGGGTGATCGTCGAGCTGACTCCCGAGGGCCGTGAGAAGTGGCTGGAGGCCATGCGCCTCGCCTCCGTCTTCGAGGAGGACCTGCTCCAGGACCTCTCACCGGCGGAGCGGGCCGTCCTCGGCGAGGTCCTCACCAGGCTGCTGCGCCGCGTGGAGCACGCTCAGCCCGACGCCGGTGGCCGGCTCACCGACCTGAACTAAAAGATCTTGACAGGGGGTGCTTGACACGCCCCTGGCTGATCCGTAGAGTTCTTCGGGTTGCCGCCGAGCCGGAACGGTTCTCCGGCAGCACCTCCGCCGCCTTGAGCGGCACCTCAAACCACAGCACGATCTCCTGACGGATTGTTTTCGGCGTGCCCGAATTCAATTCGAATAGGGATCGGCGGCCCCGATTGGGAATCGCCGAGCGGATCCGCTAAGGTTTGGGACGTCGGAACGGCCAACGGCCGGGAAGACAACTCCCGCTGACTGGGAATCAGACGCCGAAAGGATCTGATAGAGTCGGAAACGCCGGAAAGGGAAACGCGAGAGCGGAAACCTGGAAAGCACCGAGGAAATCGGATCGAGAAAAGATCTGATAGAGTCGAAACGCAAGACCGAAGGGAAGCCCGGAGGAAAGCCCGAGAGGGTGAGTACAAAGGAAGCGACCGTTCCTTGAGAACTCAACAGCGTGCCAAAAGTCAACGCCAGATATGTTGATACCCCGTCTCCGGCCGACATCGGCTGGGACGTGGTTCCTTTGAAGAAATAACACAGCGAGGACGCTGTGAACGGTCGGATCATTCCTCCGATCGTTCCGCTCTCGTGGTGTCGTCCCGATTACGGGAAAACATTCACGGAGAGTTTGATCCTGGCTCAGGACGAACGCTGGCGGCGTGCTTAACACATGCAAGTCGAACGATGAACCACTTCGGTGGGGATTAGTGGCGAACGGGTGAGTAACACGTGGGCAATCTGCCCTTCACTCTGGGACAAGCCCTGGAAACGGGGTCTAATACCGGATAACACTCTTGCAGGCATCTGTGAGGGTTAAAAGCTCCGGCGGTGAAGGATGAGCCCGCGGCCTATCAGCTTGTTGGTGAGGTAGTGGCTCACCAAGGCGACGACGGGTAGCCGGCCTGAGAGGGCGACCGGCCACACTGGGACTGAGACACGGCCCAGACTCCT